>JAJDSZ010000081.1 GCA_022827425.1 Pseudomonadales bacterium
TGTGATCATCATCAGCGACGGCGGGCCGACCGGCCGCAACAGCGCATCGGCTTCGGCCCAGCATCTGTCGGTGGTATACACGCCCACCGCCATGCGCCTGCGCAACATTCCCGTATTTACCAATACCGCTCCTCGCGGCGCACAGCGCGGCCCCGGCCAGAACGAAATGTCGGCGGCGATCGCGCCGATCATGGACAAGGCCGCGCGCAATCTCGGCATGGACCGCGTCGCCTTGCGCCGGATCAATGCGCCCCATAGCGAATCGCCCGTCTACGAGAATCGCGGACCCGTCACCAGCGCCTTCCTCGGCGAAGCGCTGGACATGGCCTCGGAAATGTTCGACTGGGAAGGCCGCCAGACGCGCTCGGGGCAGCGCAACGGCAGCAAGGCGCGCGGCCTTGGCGTCGGACTCGGCTATCATTCCGCCGGCAACAACGGCTATGACGGCCTGGTTCGCATCGCCCCCGACGGCAGGGTATACCTGCATAGCGGCGTCGGCAATCTGGGCACCTACTCCTATGCCGCCACGACCCGGGCGGCGGCGGAAGTGCTGCGGGTTCCCTGGGAAAACTGTGAAATCGTCTGGGGCAATAGCGATCTGCACCTGCCACACAGTTCGGTCCAGGGCGGCAGCAATACGATCTTCACCCACACCCGGGCCAACTGGGTCGCGGCGGAAGACGCCGTGGCCAAGCTCAAGGAACTTGCCGCCATGCGCTTCGGCGGCGAGGCCGCCGAGTATGAAATCGACGGGGCCCGGGTGTTCCGGGCCGACAATGCCGACCAGGGCATGAGCTATGGTGAAGCCGCCTCCCTCGCCGTCGAAACCGGCGGCAAGTACAGCGGCGAGGAGTATCCCGAAGACATCCATCCCATTACCCGGCGCGCCGTGCGGGGAATCGCCGGCAGCGGACTGGTGGGGGTGGCCCGGGACAATCTGCCGAAACGCGGCATCGCGCCGGGGCTGATGGTGGGCATGACCGAAGTCGAGGTGGATCTGGAAACCGGCAAGGTGGATATCCTCGATTTCCTCGGCGTGGCGGACTGCGGAACCATTGTTCATCCCAGGGGTCTGTCGCAGCAGATCAACGGCGGCGCGGTATGGGGCTTTGGCATGGCCGCCAGCGAGCGCCATGTCTACGACCCCCAGAACGCCCTGCCCGCCGGCGTCGGCTTTTACCAGGCCAAACTGCCCACCATGCTCGATGTGCCGGCGACCATGGGCAATGCCGCGGTGGACATCCCCGACCCGGACAATCCGGCGGGAGCCAGGGGCGTGGGCGAGCCCTCCCAGGGCGCCGCGGTGGCGGCGGTGGCCAGCGCCATCTCCGACGCACTCGGCGGACATCTGTTCAACCGGGTGCCGGTCACCCCGGACATGATCGTCAATCACGCCAGCGGCAGGGACCAGGAAGCCAGGCAACTGGCGCTGAATACGTTCTGAAGGAGAGTTTTCCGTCATTCCGCGCGGAGCGAAGCGAAGTCGCAGAATTTCATGCAACGGCCATACCGCGGGATTCTGCGAACCCGCGCGGAATGACATGGTTCAAGGCACGGAAGGATAGAAAGCCGGGTTACCCTTGCCGCAACAGAACATTCACTTGATAATGGGCCGCGGACGAACTTTCTGAAGGAGCCTGAAAATGGCCTATTGGCTATGGATTGTCGCCGGCGCGGCGCTGATGATCGCCGAGGTCTTCCTCGGCAGCTTCTTCGTGTTCTGGTTCGGCCTCGCCGCCGTGTTTGTGGGCCTGGCGGCGTTGCTGATTCCCGGCATTCCCGCCGCCGCCCAACTGACCCTATGGGCCCTGCTGTCGGGGCTGCTCGCCCTGGCCTGGTTCAAGTACATCAAGCCGCTTTCCAGGGACCGCACCAAGGCCGGACTTTCCCGGGAAGCTCTCATCGGCCAGGTCGGCCATGTGCTGCGGCCGCCCTCGGGCGAGTCCCGCGGCGCAATCCGCTTCCCGGCTCCCATTCTCGGCTCCGATGAATGGCAGATCCTGTCCCAGGACCCGCTTGCCATCGGCGACCGGGCACACGTAACCGAACTTTCAGGCAATGCGCTGATCGTCAGGAAAATGTAAGGAGATAGCACCGTGATCACACCAGGGCTGATATTGTCCATCGCAGTAATATTGTTCCTGCTCGTCACCCTGGGACAGGGTGTGCGGCAGGTTCCCCAGGGATACAAATGGGTCATCCAGCGGCTCGGCAAGTACCATGTTTCCCTCACGCCGGGGCTGAATTTCATCATTCCCTATATCGACGCGGTGGCCTACCGCGTCACCACCAAGGATATCGTCCTCGACATTCCCTCCCAGGAAGTGATCACCAAGGACAATGCGGTGCTGATCACCAATGCCGTGGCCTACATCAACATCGTCAATCCGGAAAAGGCGGTGTACGGCGTGGAAAACTACGAGGTCGCCATCCAGACTCTGGTGCAGACCTCATTGCGCTCGATCGTGGGCGAAATGTCGCTCGATGACGCGCTTTCCTCCAGGGACCATATCAAGGCCAAGCTCAAGGCGGCCATCTCCGATGACATCGCCGACTGGGGCATCACCCTGAAAACCGTCGAAATCCAGGACATCAACCCCTCCCCCACCATGCAGCAGGCCATGGAGGAACAGGCCGCGGCGGAGCGGGCCCGGCGGGCCACGGTCACCCGGGCCGACGGCGACAAGCAGGCCGCCATACTCAATGCCGACGGTGAAAAGCAGGCGGCGATTCTCAACGCCGAAGGCGAACTCGAAGCCTCCAAGCGCGAAGCCGAAGCCCAGGTCATTCTCGCCGAAGCGAGCAAGCGGGCGATCAGCCTGGTCACCGAAGCCATCGGCGACAAGGAAATGCCCGTGGTCTACCTGCTCGGCGAGCGCTATATCAATTCGCTGCAGCAGCTTTCCTCCTCGGAGAATGCCAAGTTCCTCGTCTTCCCGGCGGACGTGCCCAATGCCCTGCGCGGCCTGATGGGCAATACCAAACCGCCGGCGGCGCCCTGAGCGGGAGAGCCGGACCCTGACCGGGGCGAGCGCGGCAGAAAGGTCATTCGCTTCCCGGCTGCTCGCCGGGGAGTACGGCCTGGCGATCACCTACTGGGCCTTGTATTTCCTCGGCGCGGGCGCGTTCTTCGTCTTCGGCAGCCGCGCCGTGGACCAGGACCAGTGGCTCATCTACTTCATCGAACTGTTCGCCCAACTCGGCTACACCGCCCTGTTAATCGTCGCCATCCGCGCCGCCTACAAGGGCCCCCAGCTGTGGAAAGTGGTATCGCGTACCTCGTCGGTATTCATGATCATCAACATCCTGGTGGGCATTTGTACCTTGGGGTTTATATACTAGAAACCACAAAGAAAAGAGAGAGCCGGTTTTGCAACCAAGATACGCCCTGGTCCTCAAGAAGGACTGCCCCACCTGCGAGTTGATTGCGCCGCTGATTCCCGAGCTTGCCGGGGCCCTCGACGGAGAGCTGTCGGTGTATGTGCAGGACGACCCGGCTTTTCCGGGTAACTGCGTTGCCATTGACGATGGCGAGCTGGCGTTTTCCTGGCGGCAGGACATTGAAATCGTGCCGACCTTGCTGCGCGGCGATGAACGCTTCGACGAGCGCATCATGGGCTGGGACCGGGCCGAATGGCGCGAATTCACCGGCATTGCGGGCCTGGGCGACTCCCTGCCGCCGCATCGGCCCGGCTGCGGTTCGCTGACCCTGGAGCCGGGAATGCCCGAGCGGCTTGCCGCCCGCTACACCGATTTTGGCGCCCGCAAGATCGCGCTCGCCAGCGCCGAAGACGACATGGAAAGCTGCTTTGAACGCGGCTGGACCGACGGGCTGCCCGTGGTTCCGCCAACGCCCGGGCGCGTGCTGCGGATGCTTGCGGGCGCCGGGTGCGAAGCGGATGAAATCATCGGGTCGATTCCCCCGGACCAGGTCCCATGCAGCATGGAAAAGCTCGCCATCAATGCCGTCATGGCAGGCTGCAAGCCGGAGTATTTCCCCCTGGTCATCACCGCGGTGGAAGCGGCTCTGGAGGACCGATTCTGCATGCACGGGCTGCTTTGCACCACGTATTTCTCCTCGCCCGTGGTCATCGTCAATGGCCCAGCGGCGCAGCATGTGGGAATGAACTCCGGCGTCAATGCCCTCGGCCAGGGCAATCGCGCCAACGCCACCATTGGCCGGGCGCTGCAACTCATTATCCGCAATGTGGGCGGCGGCAAGCCCGGCGGCATCGACCGCGCCGCCATGGGCAACCCCGGCAAATACACCTACTGCTTCGCCGAAGACGAATCGGACCCGGACCCGGACTGGCCAAGCCTGGCCATGGACCGGGGTTTCGCCAGGGAGGATTCGGTGGTGAGCCTGTTCGCCGGCGAAGGCTTGCAGGCCATCGTCGACCAGCAGTCGCGAACGCCAGAATCCCTGGCGGGAAGCTTCGCCGCAAGCCTGCGCACCGTGGCGCATTACAAGCTGTTCGGCCTGTGCGACGCGATTCTCGTGGTCAGCCCGGAACACCGCCGGGTGCTGCGCGAAGCGGGCTGGACCAAGGAAACCCTGCGCGAGGAACTGTATCGACTGCTGCGGGTTCCGGGACGGAATCTCGTGCGCGGCGCCGGCGGCGTTGCCGAAGGCATGCCCGCGCGTCTGGCCGACAGAAACCTGGACAAGTACCGGCGGGACGGCCTGCATGTCGTCAGCCTCGGCGGCAGGGCGGGCATGTTTTCGGCCATAATCGGCGGCTGGGTCGCCGCCGGCGAGCGGGGAAGCCAGTTGGTTTCCCGTAAACTGGGAGAAAAATCCGCATGAGCGAGGCGACCCAGCCATCAATCTGCGCGCGGCAAAGCCTCCTACCGGTCATTCTGCGCGTAGCGAAGCCCCCGACCCGTCATTCTGCGCGCAGCGAAGCGGAGTCGCAGAATCTCAGGATGGGGCCACCCGGGAAGATTCTGCGACTGCGCGCGGAATGACACGACATGGCGCAAGCGGCCCCCCACTTGCCATTCCCAGAAAACCTATCCAGGAGAATCCACCATGACCAGCACCACCTTGCTTGACCCCACGGCTGAGTTGCAGCCGGTCGAGCGCCAGTTGACGCCGCGGCTCGCAAGCCTTGCCGGCGCCACCGTGGGCCTGCTCGATATTTCCAAGCCCCGGGGCAGGGAATTTCTCGATGAAGTAGAATCCCTGCTCGCAGAAGAAGGGGCGACGGTCAAACGCTATAGCAAGCCCACCTTCACCCGGGTCGCGCCGACTCCGCTGCTGCAGCGGATCAGCGCGGACTGCGACGCGGTGGTTGAAGCATTGGCCGACTGAGGCTCGTGCACGTCGTGCAGTTTGCATGACATGAACGACCTCGAAAGCCGGGGCGTGCCCGCCGGGTTCGTCGCATCCTGCGAGTTTCAGGACGCGGCCGCCGCCCAGGGCAGTTCGCTGGGCATCGCGCCAAAGAGCGTGTTCGTGCCGCATCCGATCCAGGACCGCACCGATGCGGAAATGGCCGAACTCGCCCGGCGGGCGATCGACGGCATCAAGGCGCTGATTACCGAATCGTAAGCGGTGCCCGCAAATTCTTTATCAAGCGGAAATTCATCTGGAGCAAGGCATGACCACCGAGGCAGTGATCGTATCCACCGCAAGAACCCCCATCGGCAAGGCCTACCGGGGCGCATTCAATGACACCGACGCACCTTCCATGGCGGGCCACGCCATCGCCCAGGCCGTGGCCCGGGCGGGCATAGAACCCGGCGAGGTGGACGATGTGGTCATGGGCTGCGCCATGCAGCAGGGATCCACGGGGCAGAACATCGGCCGCACCGCGGGAGTGGCCGCCGGCCTGCCTTCCTCCGTGGCCGGCATGAGCATCGACCGGCAATGCGCTTCCGGCATGATGGCCATCGCCACCGCCGCCAAGCAGATCGTGAACGACGGCATGCCCATCGTCGTGGGCGGCGGCGTCGAATCCATCAGTCTGGTGCAGAACGAGCACCGCAACGGCTATCGCGCCCAGGACCCGGGTGTCATCGAACGCTCGGAGCACGCCTACATGTCGATGCTGGAAACCGCCGAAGTCGTCTCCAGACGCTATGGGGTCAGCCGCGAGCAACAGGACGAATACGCCCTGCAAAGCCAGCGGCGCACCGCCGCCGCCCAGCAGGCGGGCAAATTCGACGATGAAATCGCGCCATTGCCAACCACCATGATCTTCACCGACAAGGCCAGCGGCAAGCAGAGTAGACACGAAGTCACCCTCGACAAGGACGAAGGCAATCGACCCACCACCACCGCGGAAGGGCTCGCGGGCCTGCGCACGGTTTTCGAAGGCGGAGTGATCACCGCCGGCAATGCCAGCCAGCTTTCCGACGGCGCCTCGGCCTCGGTGCTGATGGACGCGAAAGTGGCGGAGCGCAAGGGCCTGACCCCACTCGGCGCCTATCGCGGCATGGCCGCCGCGGGCCTCGACCCGGACGAAATGGGCATCGGCCCGATCCACGCCGTGCCCAAGCTGCTCGAACGCTTCCGCCTGACCATGGACGACATCGACCTGTGGGAACTCAATGAAGCCTTCGCCGTACAAGTCGTCCACTGTCGCGACCAGCTCGGCATTCCCAACGAAAAACTCAACGTCAACGGCGGCGCCATCTCCATCGGCCACCCTTATGGCATGAGCGGCGCCCGCATGGTGGGCCACGCCCTCATCGAGGGCAAACGCCGCGGCGCCAGATACGTGGTCTGCACCATGTGCGTAGGCGGCGGCATGGGGGCCGCGGGGCTGTTCGAGGTGTACTGAGCGGGCCGGGCCTCACGTCATTTGACCCGAAAGGCGGCGGCCGCCCAGGATGTGCAGATGGATATGGAACACGCTTTGCCTGGCATCCGGGCCGGTGTTCAGGACGAGCCGGTAACCTCTTTCCGCAAGGCCGGCATCCGCGGCGATCTTGCTGGCGCACAGCATCATATGACCGAGCAGGGCTTGGTCTTGCGGGGAAGCCTCGTTCATGTCGCTGATATGTTTGCGGGGGATGACGAGGATGTGGGTCGGCGCCTGGGGACTGATATCGTGGAAGGCGATCACGAGCTCGTCGGCGTAAACCTGATTGGACGGAATCCCGCCGGCAACGATCTTGCAGAAAATGCAATCCTGGGTCATTTTGCCGAATCCTGTTGGGTATTCCGCGGGACTGTTTATGCCATCCACGGCGCAGACTAACAAATCGCTTCGGCTTGGGATAGGCTTGGCAGCATGAGCCGCTTGATGCTACTTGCCCTGTTGTTCGGCGCCGCTTCCGGGCTTGCCGCCCAGCAGCCGCGGCTGTATGGATATGAAGTGGTCAATACCTACCCGCACGAAATCACCGCTTTCACCCAGGGGCTGATCTTCCGCGACGGCGAGCTCTGGGAGGGCACCGGCAAGAACGGCCTGTCCCGGCTTTCGCGAATCGATCTGGAAAGCGGCGAGGCGCTGCAGAATGTGGCGCTTGCCAGCCGCTATTTCGGCGAAGGCATCGAATTGATCGGTGATCGCATCTACCAGCTCACCTGGCGCGCCCATATGGTCTTTGTCTACGACCGCGCCAGCCTGGAACAGGTGACGACCCACTACAACGCCCGCGAAGGCTGGGGTCTGGCCTGGGACGGAGAACACCTGATTCTCAGTGACGGCTCGGCAAGCCTGCAATTCATCGACCCGGAAGGTTTCACGCCGGTGCGGGAAGTCGCGGTCACCATCAACGGCCAGCCGCTCACCCTGCTCAATGAACTGGAATACATTGACGGCGAAGTCTGGGCCAATGTCTGGCAGACCGATTTCATCGTCCGCATCGACCCGGACAGCGGCGTGGTCAACGCCATCGTCGACCTCAGCGGGCTTTCCGACCGCACCGAACTCGGCAGTAGCGAGGCGGTGCTCAATGGCATCGCCTGGGACGCCGGGCAAGAGCGGCTTTTTGTCACCGGCAAGCACTGGGCGCACCTGTTCGAGATCGAACTCGTGGAGCGCGCGCAGTAGCCGCCGCCCATGCCATGAAAGCCATCGCCTTGCTTCTCGCGGCTGCACTGCTCTCCGCCTGCGATTCCGCAGCCTGGTACTGGCAGGCGGCCCAGGGCCATCTCGCCATTGTCGGCTCCCGGCAGGACTTGCGGGAGAAGGCCCGGGACCCGGCGCTGGCCCCGGAACTCGCGGCCAAGCTGCAAATCGTCCTTGAAGCCCGGCACTTCGCCGAAGCCGAACTCGGCCTGCCCGCCGGCGACAATTTCCTCGACTACGTGGAACTCGACCGGGACCACGCGGTGTGGAACGTATTTGCGGCGCCGGAGTTTTCCCTGGAGCCGGTCACCTGGTGTTATCCCATTGCCGGCTGCGCTGCCTACCGGGGCTACTTCAACGAAGCCGCCGCCCGGGATTACGCCGCCGGCTTGCGGGCTGACGGGCTGGATACCTATGTGGGAGGCGTGGCCGCCTATTCCACCCTGGGCTGGTTTGACGATGCGCTGCTGAGCACGGTGCTCGGTCGCCCGGATCATCGACTGGCGGCGCTGATTTTCCACGAACTCGCCCACCAGGCCGCCTGGATTCCGGGCGACACCACACTCAATGAAAGTTTCGCCACCGTGGTGGAGATGGAAGGCCTGGCGCGCTGGCTGGAAACCCGGGGGCAATCCGCCCTGCTTGCCGCCGCCCGGGCCGATGCCGACCGGCGCAGGCAGTTTGTTTCCTTCGTCATGGAGTTTCGCCGGCGATTCGAGGCCCTGTACAACCGCGATCTGCCGGCGGCCGCCATGCGCCGGGAGAAGGCCGCATTGCAGGAACAGATGCGCGCCGACTATCGGCGATTGAAGGCGGACTGGGGCGGCTATGGGGGCTATGACGGCTGGTTTTCCCGTTCCCTCAACAACGCCCAGCTATCCACCGTGGGCTCCTATAACGAGCTCGCGCCCCAGTTGCGGGAACTGCTTCGCCACTGCGGCAATGATCTGCCGCAATTCTACGAGCAAGTTCGGGAGTTGGGCGGGATGAACCCGGAGCGCCGCGAGGAGTTTCTGGATTCGCTGGCGCCGGCAGGCGGGTAAGCCGGGAATCAGGCGAGCACGATCCTGGCCGGCCCGTCTGCCGCATCCCCCGCAAGGCCGATGGTGGCGGCCTGTTCGAGGCCCGAGTCCCGCAGCGCGGCGAGACAGGGTTCGGCCTTTTCCTCCGGCACCGCGGCGAGCAGGCCGCCGGCGGTCTGGGGATCGAACAACGCCTCGAAGCGGGCGGATTCCCGCAGTTCACGGCGGCCTTCCATATTGCGTTCTATCAGCCGGTTGTCGGCGTGCAACGAGCTGAAGATTTCCCTCTCCAGGCATTCTTCGGCGCCGGCGAGCAGGGGGATGTTGCCGGGATACAGTTCCACCGCCCCGCCGCCGATCATTTCCATCAGGTGGCCGGCAAGCCCGAACCCGGTGATGTCGGTGCAGGCGCTGGCGCCATGTTCGCGGAAAATGCGCCCCGCTTCGCGGTTGGAGACGAGCATGGTTTCCAGCGCCTGATCCATCCACTGCTGGCTGGCCTGGTGGCGCATGTCGGCGGCGAGCAGGGTTCCGGCGCCCAGTGGCTTGCTGAGGATCAGCGCATCGCCCTGGCGCATGCCCTGTTTGCCCAGCGCTTCGCCTGTCTTGACCCGGCCGTTGACGCTGAGGCCGAATTGCAGCTCCCGGGTTTCCGAGGAATGGCCGCCGAGCAGGCGGCAGCCTTCTTCGGTCAGCGCGGTGGTGCAGCCGAGCATCAGTTCCCGCAACAGGTTCCGGGTAATCGCGCGATTGGCGAATGGAACCCCCACCATGGCCAGCGCCGAATCGGGCCTGGCGCCCATGGCGTGAATATCGCTGAGGCAGTGCAGGGTGGCGATTCTGGCGAACAGCCAGGGGTCGTCGATGAATGCCTTGAGCTGATCGACGGTTTGCCATAGCTCCTGGCCCGCCGGCGTCGGCACCAGGGCCGCGTCCTCGACGCCCTGTTCCACGATTCCCGCGGCGGCTGGAATCGTGGCCAGCACTTCCTGCAGAATGCTGCCGGCCACCTTGGCGCCGCAGCCGCCGCAGCGCATGGCGTGCCGGCGCAGTTCCCGTTCCTGTTTCCGGTCCACCAGGCCCCGCTGGATGCCAAGCCGCGGTTTCATTTGCGGTAGCTCACGATACTTGCGCAGGAAGCGCTGATCAATGGCATGCTTCAGCCGCCACACCAGGCGCCCCCGAAGAAAAAGCTTGCCCCGAGAGGCCAGCGCGCTGCCATCGCCCAGATTGAGCATGGCGAGCGCGTGACGTTGCGGGGTAAATCGCACCAGTCTTCTGCCCGTGGCGTAGCGGAACAGGTTGCGCGCCAGCGGTTTGCCCTGGCGTACGGCGTAAACGCCGGATTTGGGTCTCTCCCGCCCCCGGATCGTGGCGGCGTCGCCGGCGATGAAAACGAATTCATGGCTGGTGGATTGCAGATGGCGGTTGACTTCGAGAAAGCCGTCTTCACTGGTGGCGAGCCCTGCCCGGGCGGGCCAGTCCGGCAGGCTGGCGCCGGTTGCCACGACGATGCCGTCGGCTTCGATGGGACCGCGGCTTTCGCTGAGCACGGTATTGGCGGCAAAACCGGAAACCGGGTGGCCCGTCAGCATGGCGATGTTTTTTTGTCGCAACTCCTCACGCACCGCCTCGCGCATCTTGCGGTTATGGGAGGGCAGGATTTCATCGGCCGCGGAGATGATGCCGATCGAGAATTCGGCATTGGTATCGCCGCTGTCCCGGAGGATTCGCGTCCTGATCGCGCAGGCCATCTCCACGCTCGCCGGGCCGCCGCCGACTATCGCGAGCTTGTAACCCCGGCCTTGTTGCAGTCCCTGGACGGCCTTCTCGCGGATGTCCTCCCAGGCCGCCAGAAAGCCATCGATGGGCTTGACGCCGACAGTGTGC
>JAJDSZ010000096.1 GCA_022827425.1 Pseudomonadales bacterium
CGGGGGCTGGTTGCGGAGTTGATCGGCCTGGATGGCCAGACGGGCGGCGCGGTTGTCGGGATTCGGATGCGTGCTGAGGAACTGCAATACACCTGCCCCGCCGTCTTCGGCGCGCATCTTGTCCCAGAGCGTTACCGCGGCCGCGGGCTCGTAGCCGGCTATGTACGCCAGTTCCATGCCCAGTTGATCTGCCTCGTATTCCGCGCCGCGGCTGTTCGGCAAACCCAGTGCGACCGTGGCCAGCATGTCCGCCGCGGCCGCTGTGCCGCGGTCCTCCGTCTCGATTTCGATCGCCAGGACCGCCAGGCCCTGCAAGATGGCAAGCGACATCTGCTCGGCGGAGTGATTCGCAACGGCGTGGGCGATTTCGTGGCCCATAACGTGCGCCAGTTCGTCGTCGCTCGGGTCGAGCTTGCCGATCAGGCCGCTGTAAATCGCCATGCGCCCGCCGGCCATGCACCAGGCGTTGACCATTTCGGGATCGTCGATCAGCACCACGCTCCATTCCCAGCTTGCGGTGTGCGGCCAGGTTTGCACCGCCGCCGCCGCCACCAGCCGGCCGGTGATGCGTTCGACGCGCTCGGCAAGTGCGGCGTCGTACAGCATCTGCCCGGAGTCGGCCAACTCCCCCAGGGTTTGCTCGTAAGCCATCCGCGATTCGTTGATCGCCATATCCGGCGGTACCAGCATCAACTGCGTTCTTCCGGTCGGGCTCGTGGCGCAAGCCGCGAGAATCATTGCCAACGGCATCGCGAAAATCAGGCGGCGAAGGATGACGGAAGCGGAGTTCAGGACGTCGAGGTCAACAGATTGCGCCGGTAGAAGTCGAGTTCGGCTTCCAGGGCTCGGATCTGGTTTGCCGGCTGGCGGAAGCCGTGACCTTCGCCCGGGAAGCTGATGTACTCCACTCCTTCGATGCGGTTCCGCAATTCTCCATACAGCAACTCGGCCTGGGACGGCGGCACCACCTTGTCTTCGGTTCCCTGCAGAATCAGCACCGGCGCGGAAACGTCATCGAGCCGGTTTATGGGTGATCTTTGCCGGTATCGTTCCTCGGTTTCGGGATAGGGGCCGATGAGCCGGTCGAGGTAGCGCGATTCGAACTTGTGGGTGTCCCGGGCCAGCATTTCGAGATCGGCAACGCCGTAGTAGCTGACTCCGGCGGAGAACAGCTTGCAGGCGGCGAGGCTGGCGAGCACCACATAGCCGCCGGCGCTGCCGCCGCGAATGGCCAGCCGGTTCCGGTCCACCTGTTCCGTGGCGATGAGATATTCCACCGCGGCGATGACGTCTGCGATATCCGCCACGCCCCATTGCTCTTCCAGCGCCCGGCGAAACTCGCGGCCATAGCCGGTGGAGCCGCGGTGGTTGATGTCGAGCACCGCGAATCCCCGGGAAGTCCAGAACTGGTGCAGGGGATTGAGCGCCGCGCGGGCGGTGCCCGTGGGCCCGCCATGCACATTGACAAGCAGCGGCGGCAACTCGACCGCGGGGGCCTGAAAATCGGGATTCCGCGGCTGGTACAGCAGGCCGTATGCGCTTGCGCCGCCCTGGGTGCGGAACTCGAAATGCCCTGGCCGGGAAACCAGTTCCGCATCCAGCGCCTGGGGGACGGCGGAGTGGTACACGATTCGCCTTGTGGCTGATATCGAGTGGGTGTCCTGAAGCCGCTCGATTGAATGGGTGTCCCCTGGGTGGGTGTCCCCTGGGTGCGCTGAATCGGAATCCTGAAACTGGATGGAATGGGTGTCCCAAAGGCGGATTGAAGGGTAATCGTCGTCTCCGGCCAGGGCGTAGCAGAGTCTGCCGCTGGAATCCGTGCCCAGATGTTCCAGCAGGCCCTTGTCCGCTTCGAGTTCCCGCGCCTGGCCATTCCTGATGGCAAGCAGGCGCCAGCGGCAGCGGTCCACGAGGGTGAGATAGATGGCGCCGTTTTCGCCGATGGCGTAGTTGCGGTTGCCGAGTTCCCAAGGTGGCCCGCAGCAGTCCGCGGGGGCCGGATACACCGCCTCGCCCGCGCAACCGGCCATCAGCTTTTCGGCATCGACCCGCAGCAGGTTCCAGAAATTGGAGCGGTCGGACAGAAAATACAGGTTGCCCTCGCGGTCGAATCGCGGCTGCAACTGCGAGGCGGGCTCTGCCGAATCGGTTGCGAAGCAGTCTTCGATCCCACCTCGGGAATTCAACCTGGCGCAGCGGATGGTGGTTGCGTCCCAGGGCATGTCGGGATGTGACCAGCTTGCAAAGGCGAGCCATTCCCCATCGCCGGAAAGGCTTGGCCCCGCGACGAAGTCGCTGCCGTCGAACAGCACTGTCTGCCGGTCTGCCTGCTGTGGCGCCCCGTCTTCATCCAGGGCAATGGCCACCAGGGCATTGGCGACCGCCGCCGGATTCCCTGCGCTGCCGCGGTGATCTTCCCGCACGCAAATCAACCGGTTGCGATACGGGTCGCGCAGCAAGTCCCCATAGCGCACCTGGCCCGCCGCCGAATCGGTAAGCCGCCGCGGCGGGGAAAATTCGCCGGTTTCCGGATGCAGAACCTGGCGGTAGATTTCCTGGTCGTTGAAGTTGCAGTAAAAAATCTCGTTCACACCGGCGCAATAGGGCTGGCCGCCGTATTCGTGGACTTTTGAGCGCAAGTTGAATCCCGGCGGCGAGATTCGTATCGGCTCGCCCTTGCCATCGCCGAACATCAGCGCCTGGGCATTGCCTTCCCCGGGCATATTGAGGAGGAACAGCGCGCCGTCATTCCAGGGCAGGGGTTTGCTCGGCGTCTGGCGCTGGCCGAATATCAGTTCGGCGGTGAGGGGCGAGTCCCATTCGCAGCAGGCAACAATTTTTCGAGGTTTTCCGGTATTGGTGTCATTCATCATCGATTCTCATTATGGAACTGAGTTCGCCCTCTTCGGTCATCCTGCGCGCAGTCCCAGGATCTCATTGCGTGGCCATTGAAAGAGATTCTGCGACTGCGCTTCGCTCCGCGCAGAATGACATGAGGTGAGAGGCGCCAAAATAGGAATTACTGGTCATTCATGATGAATCCGTCCCGGTGCGCGCCGGGTGCATGCGGCCGCGCATGATGGAGAGCAGAATACCCGGCACGCAGATTGCCGCCGCGGCGCCGAATGTGAATTGGATGGCCCTTTCGAGTTGCGGCAGCGCGCCGGCGTCGATCAGGCGGTCGCCGATCAGCAGCGTCATGGCCAATGCCACCAGCACCATGCTGCCGAGCTGGCCCAGAACGCGCACGGTGGCGATGGCGCCGGACGCGGCGCCGTAGTCCTTTCTGTGAACCGAACTCATGATGGCATTGGAATTCGGCGAAGTGAACAGTCCGAATCCGATCCCGGTCAGCGCCAGCGCAATCGCCACAGTGGACAGCGCGCTGGCGGCATCAAGACTGCTGAGCATCAGCAGACCCAGGGCGGTGAGCAGCATCCCTCCCGAGGCCAGCACCCGGGGCTCCCCCCAGTCCGAAAGCCTCCCGGCAATGGGCGAAAGCACCGCCATGGCGGCGGGCTGGACGATCAGGATCAGCCCCGCCTGGGAAGCGTTGAGCGATTTCAACTCCTGCAGGTAAAGGCTGAGCAGCACGATGTTGGCATAGGTGGCGGTATACATGATCAGCGCCGCGCCGCAGGAGCGGGTGAAAATCGCATTGCCGAAGAACAGCCGCACATCCCAGATGGGGTTTGCCGTGGAACTCGCGTAGCGGACATAAACAGCCAGCCCGGCGACAAAAAGCAGCAATAGCAGCGCGCTGGCGACGCTGGGCAGCATACTGACGCCCAGGCAGAGAAACAGAATGGCCAGGCAATACAAGGCGGCGCCGGTAAAGTCGAAAGCGGGCCTGGCCGCCGGCGCCGGTTCGCGAATCCGGCCGTAACCAATGACCAGCACCACCAGGGACAGGGGAACATGCAGAAAGAAATTGCCCCGCCAGCCGAATTCGTCCGTCACTACGCCACCCAGAACCGGGCCGGCCATGAGCCCCACATACACTGAGGAAATCACCATGCCGATGGCCTTGCCGCGCTGGTTGGGCGGATAGGCCGAGGCGATGATCGCCAGATGGGTGGCATAGAGCATGGCGGCGCTGACGCCCTGGAGAAAGCGGCCGCTGAACAGCATGAAGCTGTTGGCGGACAGGCCGGCATAGGCGGAGGACAGGATCATCGCGCAAGTTCCCAGAAGAAACAGGCGCCCGCGCCCGAACTGGTCCGCCAGGCGGCCGAAGATCAGGATGAACATGGCGCTCGCCATGAGATAGGCCATGGGCACCCAGCTCAGCACCGCGGCGCTGAGGGCGAAATGATCGGCGATGGCGGGCAGGGCCACATTGGTGGCCGACAGACTCACCGGAGTGGTGAACGAATTGAGGATCACCATGGCTACAATGACACGGCGCTCCCGGGCGGTGCTTACTGCGGACATGGCTAAAGATTCCCCGGGGCGCAAAGATAGCACAGGGCGGGAAGAATCTGCGGAGCCACAAAATCCGCGTCATGGATGGCACGAAAAACCTTATGGAATCACCAAAAGGATTCTGCGACAAAATGGCAGGATCGCCATTTTGGACGTCGCGTAGCGACGCCCCGAAGGGGTGAGGGGCATGGAAGCCCCGAATCACCGCGCTTCGCTTCGCGCGGAATGACAGGAAAGTTGGAGCGCCAAAATGAGAAATTCCGGCGTAACAATCAATTACGCCGGGGAAGCAGCGGGGGCATGTTATATTTGCGCGGCAATTTCGCAGCGCCGGCTGCATTCTGCCTTGGAGAGAGTCATGAATCGAAGTTTGCTTCCCGCCGCCATCGTCTGCGCCCTGGCGCCGCTTTCCACGAATACCCTGGCCCAGGAGCAGGCAATCGAGGAAATCCAGGTCGTGTCGAACATCCGCAGGACCGAGGGGCTTTCCGATGTCAATGCGGCGGTTTCGGTGATCGGCCGGGAAGAGTTGTCCCTGCTGCGCCTGAACCATTATCAGGAAGCGCTCAATCGCGTTCCCGGGGTCAATGTGAACCGCAATAACGGCCAGGAAAGCCTGGCTTCGATCCGCTCTCCGGTATTGACCGGCGCCGGTGCCTGCGGCGCTTTCCTGATGGCCGAAAACGGCATTCCGGTTCGTTCCAACGCCTTCTGCAACGTCAACCAGATGTTCGATGCCCATACCGAGAACGCCGAGCGCATCGAAGTCGTGCGTGGGCCAAGCAGCGCTTTGTGGGGCTCCAACGCCATGCACGGGCTGATCAACGTGGTGTTGCCGGAACCCGGCGAGGCGGGCTCGCTCACCCTGGAGGCCGGGCCCCGGGGCAGCCAGCGCTATCAGGCGCGGTTCGGCGTCGAAGACGAAGGCGTCGCCAGCCTGTTCCTCGTCAACGGCGTGGAGGAAGAAGGCTACCAGGCCGACAGTGGCGTCGATCAGCAGAAATTCACCTGGCTGTACGAGCTTGACTTTGGCGGGGTCCGCCTCGACGGCGGCTTTACCATGATCAACCTGAATCAGGAAACCGCGGGCTATGTCACCGGCGCGAACGCCTATGAGGACGCCGAACGGCGCAAGACCAACCCCAACCCCGAAGCCTTCCGCGACAGCCGCAACGGGCGCCTGTGGACTTCCTTCAATTGGGACGCCGGCGATTGGGACATGGTGCTGACGCCCTATGTGCGCGAAGTGAACATGACTTTCATGCAGCACTTCCTGCCAGGCGACCCGGTCGAGGATTTCTATCATCGCAGCGCCGGTTTCCAGTCGGGGGCCTATCGCGAACTCGATAACGGCGGCCGTCTCGCCATGGGAATCGACGGTGAATCCACCACGGGCAAGCTGCTGCAGTTCCAGGCCAATCCCACGGCGGGTTCGGCTTTTCTCCGCAATACCATCCCCCAGGGCAAGCACTACGATTTCACCGTGGACGCCGGCATGATCGGCGGCTTCCTCAGCTACGACCAGCCCCTGGCGGAAGACTGGACCATCTCCCTGGGACTGCGCATCGAGAAAGTCGATTATGAATACGACAATCTCATGCTCGATGGCCGCACCAATGACCAGGGCGTCGCCTGCGGCTTCGGCGGATGCCGCTACAGCCGCCCCGGCGACCGCGGCGACGACTTCAGCAATGTCTCCCCCAAACTTGCCCTGAGCTACCGGCTCGACGACTACAACAGGGTGGATTTCCGTCTCCAGCGCGGTTTCCGCGCGCCCCAGGCGACCGAGTTGTATCGCCTGCAGAACGCCCAGACCGTGGCCGACCTCGACTCGGTGGAGCTGGACAGCATCGAAGTCGCCTTGAATGGCGGCGTGGACGCCTTTAGCTATTCCGCCAGCGTCTACGCCATGGACAAGGACAACGAGATCATCACCAACAGTTCCCGGGAAAATCTCAATGGCGCCGCCACCAGTCACCGGGGTCTGGAACTCGCGCTGGCTTACGACCTCAGCGATACCCTCACCGTGCATGCGGTGAGCAACTACGCAAAGCACAGCTATGAACATTCCCAGCTATCCGGCGGCATCGACATCCAGGGCAAGGAAGTCGATACCGCGCCGAATCTCTGGGGCAATTACCGCTTGAGCTGGCAGGCGAACGACAGGCTGCGGGCGGAATTCGAGTGGGTCAACATGGGCGAGTACTTCACCAATCCGGAAAATACCGCCTCCTACGAGGGCCACGACATCTTCAATCTCCGGGCCCAGTACCAGATGAACGAAGACCTGCTGTGGACTTTTGCCGTGCTCAATGTATTCGACGACTTCTACGCCGAACGCGCCGACTGGACCACATTCACCGGCGACCGCTACTTCGTCGGCCAGCCGGCGCGGGCATTCATCGCCGCAACCTGGAATTTCCGCTGAGTCATTCGAAAAATTCCCTCCATGGAATTTTTCGTTGGCGATCCCGCCTTCGAATCCCTGCTGGCGCTGTTCGCGGCGCCGGCGGAGGATCGGCTGACGCCGATCGGCCATCCCGCCCGCGACCCCGATACCCGTAGGGGCAAGCCAGGCCTCGCCCGCGAGTCCTTGCGCGAAGCCGCGGTAATCATCGCGGTATCGCGCCCCGGCGGCGACGCCTCCCCCAGCAAAGTCGTTCTGACCGTACGCTCGGAAAACCTCAAAAGCCATGCCGGCCAGATCAGTCTGCCGGGCGGCTCGATCGAACCGGATGACGCCGACCTGACGGCCGCCGCATTGCGCGAAGCCGAAGAAGAAATCGGCCTGCCGCCGAAGCAGGTGGAGGTAATCGGGGAATTGGGGCCGATGGCGCTGCCTTCGGGCTTCCTCCTAACGCCCGTGGTCGGCCTGATCCCGCCGGGCCTTGCATTCACCGCCTGCTCACGCGAAGTCGCCGACATCTTCGAGACCCCGCTCGATCTGATCCTCAATCCCGAAGCCTACGTCCGCAGTAGCTACCTGCACGCCGGCGTCAAACGCGGCACGCTCGAACTGCACTACGAGGACTATCGAATCTGGGGCGCAACCGCCGCCATATTGCATCGGCTCGCGGTACTCTGCGCCAGCACACATGGCGCCGCGCCATAAGGCAGACTTACATGAATATATCTTTAGTTGTATACTCCGCATGAAACCTGTTGAATTGTGTGGGCAATCACTGGAAGCGATTCGTCAGTTTCCCACTGCGGCGAAACGAGAGTGCGGTCACCAACTGGACAGGGTCCAAAGGGGATTGGACCCGCAGGATTGGAAGCCGGTAAGCCAAGTCGGATCGGGCGTAAGGGAGATTCGCGTACAGGACAGAGGGCAGTTCCGGGTGATCTATGTGGCCAAGTTTGACGACGCAGTCTATGTACTACACGCTTTCCACAAAAAGACTCAGCAGATTCGCACGGCAGACTTGGATAGCGCCAGACGACAGTATCAATCCGTACTGAAGAGATTTGAAAAATGAATTCCAACAATCGATTCGACAATGTGTGGAGTGCGCTGGAAGACGATCCCGTTCGCGTGGAAAATCTGAAACTGCGTTCAATTCTGATGATCAAGATTGCCGAGCGGATCGAATTGCGGCAATTGAAACAGAAGCAGGCAGCGGAAGCGCTGCATATCTCCCAACCACGGGTAAGCGCCCTGCTTGGCGGAAAAATCAACGACTTCCGCCTGGACAGCCTGGTGGATATGGCTCACCGCCTGGGCCTGCACGTTACTCTTGATGTAGCGGCATAGGACTACTACCTATCGGTCTGTATGCCATTCCGGCCCATCGAAACAAATCCCCCGATTTATAGACCCCATGATCTATTCTCTATACGTAATAGAATCTTCGGAAGCCGACGCTGTCGAGGTAACAACCACAGGGTGACAGATGCGGCCGGGTTCCTCGCGTTTTGACAGATAGAGCAGGTGATCGACGCCCTCGACGAATTCCCTTTCGCTGATTTCTCCGGCGTCGGCCTCATAGACGCCGACGCCCATGCTGGCGCCGATTTGAACGCGGATGCTTCCCATCTCGAACGGCGAGCGCTGTATCAGGGCGCGCAGGCGTTCGGCGAGGCCGATGCCCGGTTCGAGCCCCGTTCCCGGCAGGACGATGGCGAATTCGTCGCCGCCGCAGCGGCAGGGGGTGTCGAGCCGGCGGATTGCCTGGCGTATTACTTCAGCGAAATGGCGAAGAACCGAATTGCCGACTTCATGCCCGTAATTGTCGTTAACTTCCTTAAAATTGTCGAGATCCATCAGGATCAGACAGGTCGGCTGGCCGGTGCGGCGGGTGCGCTCGAGTTCCAGGCCCAGCGTTTCGTTGAAATGCCGCAGGTTGGACAGGCCCGTCAGCTCGTCGGTATGGACGAGCGCACGCAAGTATTCGACCTGCTTGCGCAGCAGTTCGACATCAGACAGCTCTTCCTGGTCCGACGCGGGCGGCCGATGTTCTCGATCTCGCATGAGTTCAACCGTAGCACAACGATCCGCGGGCCAGAATAGTCGAAAGCGAATTTCGGGTGCGGTTCAACGCTGCGGCAATCCCAGCGCCCGCTCCACATCCGCCCAGGAAACCAGCTTGAAATTCTGGTTCGCCGATGGCGATTCGTTGATGCCGTCCTGGACTACGAGCAAGCCGCGGGGAAACAGGCCGTTCAGCGCCAGCGGCGTCACTGCGAGACCGTCGGTCTCCTGAACGCCGTCGATATCGCCGTCCGGATTATCCGCCAGCCGGAACGAGCCGAGATAGGAATCGTTCAGCGCCAGGTCATAGACCGCGAAACTGTTGTCGCCTTGGCTGGAAACGATCAGATAGTGCTCGCCCGCCGCACCGCGATACACATCCATTCCCTCCACGTCGGCGGTCAAATGGCCGGCGGCGATAGCGTCCAGCAACCTGATTTCGTTCACCCGGGCGGCGCCGGCGGGCATCGTCCAGACTCCGTGTTCCTCCTCGCCCAGGTACAAGGTCCAGGCGGCGTCGTCCACGGCGCAGCCTTCGGGCCCCGACTCCAGTTTCCAGGCGCCTTGCAGTCTCGGTTCCAGGCGTCCGTCCGGATTGAGCAGCCAGTGCTGGTATTCCGCATCGGTGCTGTTGACAAAAACATGAGCGGCCCCGTTTGCGTCCAGCCCCATGCAAACGCCATACGGGTCGGCGAAGCTCAGGGGCACTTCCCGTACAAAGCGCACCTCCCCTCGTTCGGAGACGGTGAAAATGTCCATCGCATCGTTGCTGCGATTGGTCGCGACGGCAAGGGTCGCGACCTCGCCGTCGAGTGCAATTCCGGCTCGCAAGTCAACGTTGTTCAGGCGGCCCCGTTCCAGGAACTGGACTTCGCGCCCCGACAGATCGTAAACCGCCAGACCGGAACGCTTGTCCGTGCCGAGCACCAGACTCGAGGCGGGATCGGCCGGATGAATCCAGATCGCCGGGTCGTCGGCGGCGTCGTCTCCGCTGGGAACGGGCGCCGTTTCCCGCAGTGGGTGGACGACATGCGCGTCTTGCCGCACCGCCTGCTCGCCGCCGCAAGCGGCGGCGAGCAGTGCCGTCAGGCAGATGGGAATCGCAGGTTTGCAGCCGGCGGGATTCAGAACTGGTACCTCAGGCCGAGCATGTAAGTCGAGCCGTACTCGTCGTACTGGGACAATCGGCCGGGATTGCCGAAGTAGTAGTACTCCGGGCGGTCGTTCAGGTTCAACGCGGCGCCGCGCAATTGCAGCGAGTCGCTGATGCGGTACCTGAGCGTGAAATCGATCTGCATGTGCGAACCCGTATAGCGGTCCCCGAGCGCGTCGTCACCGAGTTCGTCGAGATAATCGCTGCGGTAATTGGTCGCCAGCCGCAAGTCCCAGGGACCATCGTCGTAGCCTACGACGAGATTGGCGGTATTCTCGGCCTGCTTGAAATAGGGAATCACGCGCTGGCCGGCGGCGGCATCGGCCGGAAGCTCGGATTCGCCGTCGGCCCGGGTGTAGTTGACGACGAATAGAAAGCCGTTTTCCAGCACGGTCTGGAAGGAGAATTCGAGGCCCACGATGTCGCTGTCACCGGTGTTGATGAATGTGCTTGCCCGGTCCCAGTTTCGGCCGCGCATAACCAGGCTGTCGCTTTCCACTTCGACAATGGAATCCGCAATTTTCTTGTAGAACGCTCCGGCGGCGACGAACGTTTCTTCACCCAGATAGTGTTCGTAACTGAGGTCCAGGTTCCAGGCCGAAGTCGGCGCGAGGCCGGGATTGCCGCCTTCGATCTCGTTGTCGTCGACGTCGATGATGGCGCCGGCCCGGGATTGTTCAAAACCTGGACGCACCAGCGAGCGGAAGAGGCCGAAGCGCGCCAGTTGATTATCAGACAAGGCGAACCTGGCGTTAACGGACGGCGCCAGGAAGGAATAGTCGCTGTCGAATGCGACGTGGCCGGCGAAGCCGTCGCCGTCGAATCTCTTGCCGGCATAGGTGGCGCTGGTATCTTCGTAGCGCAGACCGTAAACCCAGGAAGTCGAGTCCGTCACCGTCGTGGCCATGAGATACACCGAGGCAACGTCCTCGTTGGTGCGCCAGTCGGCTGGAACCGATTCTTCCTCTTCGTCGCCGCTGAATTCGAATTCCGGCCCGGTGTCGAGGCAGGTGGTGCCGTCGCTCAAGGCGACCGCGCCCGAGCCGATGCGGTCGATATAGGAACGTACGTTGCCGGAACTCGGCGCCGGCCCGTGAACGCTGTTCAGGTATGGCGCAATGGAACGCAGACCGGCGCTGGTCAGCAAGATGTCGTCCACCGGCTCATAGGCGCAGAAATTGAAGTCGTTGCGCTTCTCCCGCTGGCGTATCTTCAGTCCATACTGCAATTCCGTCGACTGATCGAGGGTCCAGGTCATATCGAACCTGGCCCCCAAATCGCGGTCGGTGGTCAGTCCATTATCGTGCTCGAAAGCCTTGAGCGGGAAATTGGCCGGATCGGAAAACTCGGCCGGGAAGCTGACCGCAGGCTGCCGCGGGTCGCTGTTGTCGTACAGGATGGGAGAGTCCACCTTGTCGCTGCGATAGATCACCGCGTATTTCCGGCTGTCGTCCTGCTCCGAACGGGATCCGAACAACTCCAGCGTGACATTGCCGCCATTGTCGAGTTGCCACTCCGTGCCGAGTTGCATTGAGCTGATTTCGCGCTTTTCGGGCCGCCAGCGCGCCTCGGTATCCACCTTGCTGTCGGCGTAGCTGAACACGTTGCCGCTAATTACCGGATCGTTGTCTTCCAGCCCGTCACGGGTTTCCCATTTGCCGCGGTACTCGGTGTCGAGGTACTCGTTGTGGAATGTGCGCAAATAACTTCTTGCGCCGCTGTCGGACAGGTAATCGAGATTTACCACGATTCCTTGCCGTTCTCGTTCAAGATCGTAGTAGCGCATTTCGTAATCGTCGTTGGGAGCGACGTCCGACCAGCCGCCGTTTTCGTTGTTGTGGGCCACGATGTGCCGGCTCTGATCGCTGAGCACTACCGCCGCTCCGATTTCTCCTCCATCAACCCGGAAACGGTCTGTGTACGTAGCGGACAATTTCGGGTTGCCTGCGTCCCTGGTCAGTTCGTTCCACGACGTTTCGGCCATTACGCGAACGTGACGGTCGTCGAAACTGAAGGCCGACAAGGTTTCCAGATCGATTGCGCCGCCGATCGTGTCGGCGTCGAGATTGGGCGTCAGCGTCTTGTAGACCGTCATGGAGTCGAGCAAGTCGGTGGGGACACCGTCCAGCATGATGCCGCGGCGGTCTTCCGGCGACGTGGTACTGACGCCGTTTATGGTCATGGCGTTGAGATCCGCGTTCATTCCTCGCACCGTGACATAGCGGCCTTCGCCCTGGTCGTTCTCGACCATGATGCCGGCGATCCGGCGCAGGGATTCCGACACGTTGATGTCGGAGAAATTTCCGAGAGCGTCGGAATCCACCACGCCCACAATCTTGTCCGAATCGCGCTGTTTCGCGATAGCGCTTTGCAGGGCGGCGCGAGTGCCCGTAACCCGGATTTCCTCAACCAGCGCTACTTCCCCGGTGTTATCCTGAGCGGCGGCATGAACTGCGCCGAAGCAAGATACAATAAGCAGCACCGCCCTTATCGGTTTCGCGTTTCGCCGTACAAGCATGTCAGATTCCCCTTTTACCGATTCTGTGAAACAAGTAGATGTGGCGATCAAAATCGCGGTCGCATCTTACTCAAGTCACATTACGGTGAAGTGAAATTTCGATGACGGTACGATGACAGGTTCACGTCGCCACGCCGCGGAGCAGGCGCAACGCGCCGGAACGACGGTCGAAGGCGAAATTTCGGATGGGGATCAGGGCAGCGCCCAGGCGGGCAGGTCGCCGAGTACGCCGAAGGTGAAATGTCCCGCGGTGTAGACGAATACCGTCAGCAGCAACACCGACAGCAGATCGAGCCAGATGCCCGCGACCACCATCTTGACGATGGGCACCCGGCCCGAACCGTAGATGATGGCGTTCGGCGGCGTGGAAACCGGCAACATGAAAGCGCAGGACGCCGCCAGCGTCGTTGGAACGAGCAATAACAGGGGATGCGCTTCGATGGCCTGGGCCAGGCTCGCCATGATGGGAAGGGAAAGCGAGATGGTGGCGGTGTTCGAGGCAACCTCGGTCAGGCCGGTAATGAATGCCACGGTGCTCATGACGATGACGAGCGGACTGGCGCCGCCGAGCATTTCGCCGAGCTGCATGGCGACGTAGTCGGAAAGTCCCGAAGTCGAGAAACCCTTGGCGATGGCGAGCCCGCCGCCGAACAGCAGCAGGATGCCCCAGGGAATCTTTTTCGCGTCGTCCCAATCCATCAATCGGCCGCCGACCTGTTTGCTTGCCGGGATGACGAACAGGGTCAGCGCCATGGCGATGGACACGGTGCCGTCGTCGATCAGGTGGCCCACCGGCGAACTGCCCAGGCGAACGAGCAAGGCATCGAGGTAGTAACTCCAGCCGAACAGGTCGATTTCTTCGCCGAGCAGGCGTTCCTTGCGCGTCATCCAGAGCAGGGCGACGCTGAAAAACACCCAGGCGACGCGCTTCTCTTCAACACTCATGGGTCCGAGCCTGGCGATTTCCCGGTCGATGAAGCCTTCTCCGCTGAACGGAGTGTCCTTCGGCAAGGGAAAAACCAGGCGTGTCAGCACAACCCAGGCGATCAGCATGTATACCGCGCTCAGCGGCAATGCGAACAGCATCCAGGATGAAAATGTTATGTCGGGCGCTCCGGGAAACAATTGCGGGAGCTGGGTGATAAGCACGCCATTGGGCGGAGTGCCGATCAGGGTCGCGAAGCCGCCGATGGAAGCCGAATAGGCAATACCGAGCAACAGATTCAGGCTGAAATTGCCGGCGTTGGCGGGCACCGTGCCGCCTTCCGCCAGCGTCTGCCGGTTCAGATCCTCGTACAGCAGCACCAGCGACAGGCCCATGGGCATCATCATCATCGCGGTGGCGGTATTCGACAGCCACATCGACAGGAATCCGGTCGCCACCATGAAGCCCAGCACGAGCCGGTGGGGCTGACCGCCGATAATGCGCAGCACATGCAGGGCGATGCGCCGGTGCAGGTTCCATTTCTCCACCGCCACGGCGATCATGAAACCGCCCATGAACAGCAGAATGACCCAGTCCATGTATTGATCGGCGACATTGGGAAAGATGATGTCGATATCGCCCGGCAGCACGCCTTCGCCGAGTTCGACCAGGTTGCCCGCCGGCACTTCGCGGCCGCGCATGATGCCGAGCAGGGGAAACAGCACGATGGGCAACAGCGCGGTCGCCGCCAGCGGTATCGCCTCGGTAATCCACCAGATCGCCATCAGCAGGATGACGGCGAGCATACGCGTCACAGTCGGATTGCCGGGCTCGAGATCGACGAACAGCAAGGTCAGAACGAAAACCGCCGGGCCGAGGAACAGGCCGATGCGGCTATGCAGGGGTGTGGACTTGTTCTGCTCGATCGGTTCCTGGCTAGCGGCGGCTTCGGTCATGGATCGAGCCTCATCGGCAGTGATTCAGGCGGCGGCTCAGTCTTGAGCGAAAATTTCCGCCAGAAAGTTCTCCAGCGACTGGTAGGCGCGGCGCTCCGCGTCGGCGCTGTACACCGCGCCGAAGCCGGGATCGTTCGCTTTCGGATTGGTGAAGGCGTGCATGGTTCCGCCATAACTGTGCACCTGCCAGTCGGCCCCCGCTTCGCTCATTTCCTGCTGAAATGCCAGCACCTGTTCGGGCGGCACCATCGGGTCGTCGTGGCCGTGCAGGCAAAGCACCCTGGCGCGGATTTCCTCGTTGGGCACGTCGCCCGGCGCGAAGATGCCGTGGATGCTGACCACGCCGAGCACGTCGGCGCCCGAGCGGGCCAGTTCGAGTACGCACATGCCGCCGAAGCAATAGCCCATGGCCGCGACCTGGGTCGCCTTGACCTGGGGAATATTGCGGCCGGCCACGAGCGCGGCGCGAATGCGGCGGCGCAACAGCGCGCGGTCGGCGGCGTACGGCCCCATCAGCGCGGAATTGCCCGCGGTATCGCCGTCGGTGCCGAAGATGCCCTTGCCGTACATGTCCAGGGCGAAGCCGACATAACCGAGCCCGGCGACGCGTTCGGCGGCCTTGCAGGCGAACTCGCGCCGGCCGGTCCAGTCGTGGGCCACGAGCACGAGCGGCTTTTGCGTGTCGGATTCATCAAAGGCTGCATAGCCTTCAAGTACGGTGTCGCCGTCGTTGTAATCGAGGGTAGTCGTAATCATCGCCCGGCTCCTGCGGTCTTGGGGGCTCGCGAAACGGAGGCGCCGCTTCAGAGCTGCGCCAGGATGGACTCTGCCGAACTCACGCTGATTTCGCCGCCGGGCTCGACCGCGATATGCGTGACCGTGCCGTCGTCGACGATCATGGCGCAACGCTTCGCCCTGCCGCCCATGCCATAGCCGCTGAAATCGGCTTCCAGCCCGGTGGCCGCGGCGAATTCGCCGTTGCCGTCGGCCAGCATAAGCAATTCATCCGCGTTCTGCGCCTGGCCCCAGGCGCCCATGACGAACGCGTCATTCACGGACATGCAGGCGATGGTGTCCACGCCTTTCGCCTTGATGGCGTCGGCGTTGACGACGTAACCCGGCAGGTGCGAAAGCGAGCAGCCCGGGGTAAATGCCCCCGGCACGATGAACATCACCACTTTCCTGCCGCCGAATACCTCGTCGCTGCTCAAGGGCTTCGGACCTTCATCGGTCAACACGCGGAAAGTCACCGCCGGAATCCTGTCACCTGCTGCAATCGTCATCTTTTCTCGCTCCTGGTCTGGAATTGAAAGCGCCCCGAATGGTAGCAGATTTGCGCACCTGTGCTAATGTGGACGCTGAATTCTGCCAGCCAAGGAAAAATGTTGTGGAAGTCGCCGGATTCGTGGAAGTGCAGGTCGAGGCCGCAGTCTCCGTGAAGTGCGCGAGAACTACGGATTGCCCTTGCCGATGAGATGTTGGTTATGCAGCCTGACAAGAAACAATCGAAGATTCGCTCAGTCGGAAAGGATCGGCAGTCAACGCTTGAAGAGCGGCTGGCGGAACTGGAGCGGGCTGGCGTTTTTGTAAAATCAGCAGCGCCCAAACAGGGTCTCAAGCCCGTAGCCCGGCGCCCAGGAGCATTGGCGCGATTCCTGGTCGACCGTGGCGATTGAGAAATTCCTCTAGGTGGATATCGCTACGGGTTTGCATTCTTGCATTAACTGATTGAAATGCAAGGCCTTTCTTTTTTCGCCATTGGGAGTCCTGTCATGATTCCTCAAACTGTCCTGGTCTGGCATGGCTTGTCGATCAAATTCCGATCAAATCTTTTCTAAGCGGGAAAATAGCTCCATTTCCGATGATCAGAACCGGCGGAGCGGATCAATTCCCGGTCCATGACGGCGTTCCGCGTTACCTTGCCGCCCAAATGGAGCAAGACAGCGTACCGTTTACAAGCGCAGATGTGTTCTTCTAATCGGTTTGTTCAGCAGCATCAGCCAAGTCGAGCCATTTAGAGGCATCGGCAAGCTCTTGGGCATGGCGCTTTTGTACTTCTCTATCTTCTATGGCAGCCCCCGGCAAAACAATATCGGCGTGATAAGGGTTATCGAGCCGTGGCGTTGCTTCTACCTTCCTCCCACTCTGAGTGGCTATCTCAGCATCCAGCGTGGCCCATCCATAAAATGAATCCCCACGGGCGACAGCAACGCTTTCAGCAACGCTGATAGCCTCCATAACAGGGGCCTTGTCAAGACGATCTGTAGAAATTTCGGCTTCACCCGCCTTTTCCAGAAATACATTGTGCAACACTCGTCCTCGACGGGCGCGTTTAGCTTTGCTACTGGAAAACACGCCTCGTCCGAGTCGTTCCCCAAGTGCTATGTCGTGCTCAATTGTCACTTAGCAATATCGCTTTTCCGTGCGAGTTCTTGTAACGCCTCGCGAATGAAGCCATCCGGAAGTAGAACTGTGTCCGGATACCGCGCACGTCGGTGACGACCGTTCATATTCACCAAACATAGCGCCCCACCGTCTGACTCGCATAGCAACAATACCGAACGCCCAAAACCGCCAGTGACATCAATTGCTATCTCGCCGTCCTGAGTGGGATAAACTTCGAATCGATGCGGGAAAATCGCGTACAAAGTTGTAAGCAACCTGCGCGCGTTCGAACGCGCCAAGTCAGTCGGGATTGGGTAATCTTCTTCCTTGGCCTCCGTGACGGCATCGTCCAGATCATGTAGAGCTTCCCGCAGTTCAGGACTGTGCGCGCCGCCAAAGTCAATACGATCAATTGTCCAGGCGGAAATTTCCCGAGAAAATGACATGTCCGCATCCACAGGCTTGTTAGCGGTAGCAGGCGGTCGTAACGCTTCATACAGATATTTACTGTAGTCAGGCAAAAGGGCAATTCTGGATACTTTTCCCGACCAATCTTCATTTGAGTCAAGAAATGTCTCGGCACCAATTGTACTAGGTGCATGATCAGTGCCGGTCCGAAGATTCGTCTGCATGTCTCTGATGGGCACGTTAGCTGCAATCTGTGTAGCGTAAGAAGTAGCTGTCATGACCTCACACCCAATGTTTCGAATTTATCGACAAGTCTGTGAAAATCGGCGATATCCTCTCTACACGCTGAAATCACTGCCTGTGCCTCCTCAATTCGTTCCGTGCCGTTTGTACCCTGGAGATCCCGATGAATATTCGCTTGATACAAAAGTCCTTGATGTATGCTGCCATTCTCATCTTCCAGTCTGATTCCGCTAACATCCAAGGAAATCCTCCTTTTCTCGAAATTGTACACAGCCTTTAGCTGGACTTCCGGCACAACATCTTTGAAGGCCATCCACGCACCACCCTCTATTAGGGCATTCGCGATTTCAAACTTTTCGCTTCTCCCAGAAGTTCTTATCGCCTTGGGGTTTATCCCAATCGCACTATAATTGGGGTGAACAACTACTCCCAAGAATCGATTTACAATGTCTAGCACCGCTATATCGCCTTCTTCCAAGTGAGACACTTTTTGTTCAAATACAAATCGATTGGGTTCAGCGCTAACGACAATTTCCTCGTCAAACTCAATCCTCGAAAACATAGGTGTAGAAATCGCTGGGGCTTTCAGTTCCAGTGTTTTGTCAATAATTTCGTTGTGACGCAAGAAGTCGGGGTTGAGTATCGACGGGTCTGTCGGGCTCGCCAACAGAACGACCGAAATTTCGACAAGCGCCAACTTGCGCTGTTGCCCGCCTTCCGCGGATTGCGTGACCTGACTCATGATGCTCCCACTCGGCCCAGCAAGTCGGTAAACGACCCACTCTGCTTTCCAGACGCGCCAACTATAGGCGAATTTGGTAGCCTTCGCCACAAAACACGATT
Organism: Pseudomonadales bacterium; assembly: GCA_022827425.1. Lineage (GTDB taxonomy): Bacteria > Pseudomonadota > Gammaproteobacteria > Pseudomonadales > Pseudohongiellaceae > UBA9145. The sequence continues at coordinate 18,328 of JAJDSZ010000096.1, forward strand.
TGTTGTCCGTAACTCGGACGATGTATGCGCTTGCGTCATCAGCCAAGCTCGCTGTAATGGCTTCCACCGATCACGCTTTCGATCCAGCCCAGATGCAGCGAAATGCGCTCGTAGACGGCTATGGCGCCGTAGCGGCCCTGGGTTTCTTCGCTGAAGCGCTCGCCTTCGAGTTCGCCGACGGCTACGCCGGCGAGGCGGTAGTCGCCCCGTTCCCCGAGCAGTGCGGGGCCGCCGCTGTCCCAGAGGCCGGGGGTGCCTTCCATGGGGAGGGTGTCGGAGTCGGGCAGGCGCGGGTCGTCAAAGCGCATTTCGAGGCGTTCGCCGGCGATGGTGATTCGATTCGTCGCCATGCGAATGCGGCCGTCGGAATACTCGCGGCCGGTGGTGCCCCAGCCGAAGAAGCCCCAGCCTACCAGGGTGGCGACTTGCCCCAGTTCGGTGGGATCGGTTTGCAAGGGGATAACCGGTGCGGTCGATGTATCGGTGAAACGCAGC
>JAJDSZ010000024.1 GCA_022827425.1 Pseudomonadales bacterium
AGTCGGGCTCGCGGCAGGTGCCCTGGTCGAAATGGCATTTTTCCGGATGGATGATGCAGGAATCGCATTGCGCGAGCTTGCGGAAACAGGGGTAGCAATAGCCCTGATTGAAGCTCTTGTTGGTCTTGCGCCCGCAATGGATGCAAAAGATGCGCCCGGTATGGTGAAGCTGCACCGGATGGCCCAGCCATTCATTGAGCGGCGTCTGTTCGCCGGAAAGCGACATGCTGTAGCGCACCGGGTCATCGAGCCGGGTGGGCATTTTCCGCATGACGCCGCTGGCGCGGGTTTGCAGCGCGTTTTCTTCCAGGTCGAGCATGTCAAAAGTCCCTGTGCCGGCGCGGCCCCATGGGTTCAAGTCCGCCGCTTGCCGGCGCCCAATGCGATCGCCGCCACCATACCGAGGAAGAGCCCGGCGAGCAATCCACCCAGATGCGCCGCGCTGGCGATCCAGGATGAGGCGAGCACTTCCATCGCCACCAGCATGATAACGAAGATCAGAAACATCTGGTCGCTGAGTATGGGCCTGCCGCCGGGGAGCATCTTTTGCATGATCCAGGCGAATCCAAGCAGACCATAGACGACCCCGGACATGCCGCCGAAGTTGTTGCCGCCGCCCAGCAGATACTGGGCGGTATTGGCGGTGAACGAGGTCAATACGATTACCGCGGGATAAAGCCAGCGCGGCCGCCGCGGCTCGAGCTGACGACCGAAGTACCACAGCCAGAGCATGTTGAACACCAGATGCAGTTCGCCGAAATGCAGCAGCATCGGCGCCAGAGCGCGAAGCAGCAGCAAGGGATTGTCGATTTCCCCGAGCAGGGCGGGCAGGCTGCCGGAGGCAAGCGGGGGATAGAAAAGGAAGGGCAGCCGCCAGGCTTCGATGCCGAGCCGGGTCAGCGAGGCCATCAGCACGCAGGCAAGCATCAGCGCTATGGTGATGGGACATAGCCGCACTTCCCGCGTCACAGCTTGCAGCCAACGGGAGGGGCGCATCAGGGGCTGCGGGGCGGGCGGCGGCGGTGGACTTCCCGCCGCCGTCTCGCGCCATTGCGCAAGGGCTTCGCGCACCAGGCGCGAGTCCTGTTCGCTTTCGACCCGGATCACCTGAAAGCCGGATTCCTCGATGATGCGATGCCGCACGCCGATTCGCGACAAAATCCGGCTGAACGCCAGCAAGTCCTCGCCAATGGGCAGGCTGGCGGCCTTAATCCGCATCCGCCGGCAACGGGTATGGTTTCGCGCCTGGCATGACGACGCAAAATGGCGTTTCAGTCATCGGTTCGCACGAGCCGGCTGCCCCAGCCGAGTTTGCTGCGGCAGGCCTGGTAACTGGTGTAATCCAGGGGGTGGATCAGGGTCAGGAAGCGGGAATTCTTGCGCACCAGAATTTCATCGCCCGCCCGGGCCGAATACTGTGCCTGGCCATCACAACTCAACTGCGGTTCGAGTTCATCCTTGGCGCTCACCACAAGGCGCACCTCGCTGTTGCCATCCACCACCAGCGGACGGCTCGTGAGGGAATGGGGATTCAATGGCGCGAGCACCAGGGCGTCAAGCCGGGGATGCATGATGGGGCCGCCGGCGGACAGGGCGTAGGCCGTGGAACCTGTGGGCGTCGCCACGATCAGGCCGTCGGATTCCTGACTGTAGACGAACTGCCCGTCAATAAACAACTCGAATGCAATCATCTGGGCGAACCTGCCAGGATGCAGCACCACGTCATTGAGGGCGCGGCCCGCGGCTTCGCTATTGCCGCCCCGGCGCACTTCCGCCTCGAGCAGGAAGCGCTGTTCGCTGAGGTATTTCCCCGCCAGCACTTCGCCGATGCGGGTTTCGAGTTCATCGGGCAAGATGTCGGTCAAAAAACCAAGGCGACCGCGATTGACGCCGATCACCGGCGTCTCGGTTACATGCTTCACCGCGTGCAGCAGGCTGCCGTCGCCGCCGACGACGATCACCAGATCACAACGGGAGGCAAGTTCTTCGCTGGCGCAGGCGCGATGGTCGCCCAGGCCAGGCATGGTGGCGGTGGCGTGGTCGAAAATGACGCTGCGGCCTTCGCTTTCGAGAAAGGCTAGCAGCCGCTCCAGGGTCTCGGCAACACCGTTGTGACCCGGGCGTCCGATCACGCCGATGCTGCTGAATTCCGCCATCTCGCCCAGGCTGGTGTGCTGTCCCATGAGGGAGTCGCAGTATAGCATGCGAAACCGCAAGCCAATGGCCTGCGAAGGATAAACAGCGTAATCTTGGGTTTTTGTGGAACTGAACGGGAAATCATCATGAATATACTGCGAATTCTGGCGGCAGCCGGGCTGCTGCTGCCGGTATCCCTCCAACTGCAAGCGCAGGATGCTGCGGGATTCACAGGTCTCAAGGCCGAGGCCGTGGCGAGCGTCGAATCGATGTCCAAGTTGAACCAGGAAATCGTCGACAGCCTGTTTTCATTCGCCGAACTCGGCTTCCAGGAATTCGAGACCCAACGCTACCTGGCGGAACTGCTCGTGGCGAACGGGTTCGAAGTCGAGTTGGGCGTGGCCGGCGTGCCGTCGGCGTGGTGGGCGCGCTGGGGCGAAGGCGAGCCGGTGATCGCCATCGGCTCGGACGTTGACGGCATTCCGCGCGCTTCCCAGATGCCGGGAGTGGCCTACCGGCAGCCCATGATCGAGGGCGCGCCGGGCCATGGCGAAGGCCACAACTCGGGGCTGGCGTCGGTGATCGTCGGCGGGCTGGCGGTCAAGGAAATCATGGAGCGTGAGAATTTGCCGGGTACGATCGAAATCTGGCCCGGCGTCGCAGAGGAATTGCTCGGCACCAAGGCGTGGTACGCCCGCGAAGGGCTGTTCGACGACGTCGACGCCGTGCTGTTCACGCACGTATCGAGCACCATGAGCGTGAGCTGGGGCCATGCGCGCGGCACCGGGCTGATTTCGGTCGAATACATGTTCGACGGCGTCTCGGCCCACGGCGCGGGCGACCCCTGGGCGGGCCGCAGCGCCCTCGACGCCGTCGAGCTGCTCAACATCGGCTGGAACTACCGGCGCGAGCACCTGCACCCGCTGCAGCGCTCGCATTACGTGATCAACAACGGCGGCGATCAGCCGAACGTCGTGCCTTCGTATTCCAGCGTCTGGTACTTCGTGCGCGAGATACAACCGGACGGCATCATGGAAAATTACGAAACGCTCAATCGCATCGCCCAGGGCGCGGCGATGATGACCGATACCGGCGTCAGCAGCCGCGTCGTGGGCGCCGCCCATCCGCGGCATTTCAACCGACCCATCGCGCTGGCGATGGACGCGAACATTCGCCAGGTCGGCATGCCGACCTGGAGCGAGGACGACCAACTGTACGCGCGCGCCTTGCAGGAGCTGATGGGCAACGAGAATCCGCGCGGCCTGCCGCGCGAGCTTCCGGACATCGGCGAACCCTCGGAGTTTCCCGTTTCCGGCGGTTCGGACGACATCGGCGACGTTTCCTGGAACGTGCCGACGGTGACCTTGCGCTTTCCGTCCAACGTCAGCGGCCTGATTATGCATCACTGGTCGAGCGCCATGACCATGGCTACGCCGATCGCTCACAAGGGCACCGAGGCCGGCGCCAAGGTAGTCGCCACGACGATGCTCGATCTGCTGACGAGCGATACGCTGCTCGAGGAAGCGTGGAACTACTTCGACGACGTGCAGACGGCCGACGCGCAATACCAGCCCTTCATCGGTCCTGACGACCCTCCGGCCATCGACAAGAACCGCGCCGTCCAGGAAGAATTCCGGCCCTTGCTCGAAGAGTTCTACTACGACCCGAGCCGTTTCGACACCTATCTCGAGCAGTTGGGTATCGAATATCCGCAATTCGAGCCGCCCACGATCCAGTAATTCAGGGCAGGAGAAACGAGAATGAATCGAATCCAATGGGCGGCGCTGGCGTTGGCCGCATTCCTTGCGGCGGGCGCGAGCGCCCAGGAAGTCAGCGTTACCCGCCTGCTCGACGAACCGATTATCGGGCCCGAACTGCATTCGAGTCTTGGCGTCAACATCCAGGGGCCTTCGCTGATCCGCACGCCGGAATGGCTGCCGAATCGCCTTGGCGAGTATTACCTGTATTTCGCCGATCACAAGGGCATGTACATCCGTCTCGCCTATGCCGACGAATTGACCGGGCCCTGGCAAGTCCATGCACCCGGCAGTTTGCAGATCGAAGATTCTTATTTCACGCCGGTGCGGCCGGAAATCCCCCAGGCCGAACTCGACGCGCTCGTCGAACAGCGCCGGGCGGCCGGTTCGCGCGTTTCCCACGATCTCGCGCTGGAACTGACCGAGCCGCATATCGCCTCGCCGGACGTGCATGTGGATGAGGAGAACCGGCGCATCGTCATGTATTTCCATGGCCTGGAAGGGCCGGGATTCCAGCATTCCCGGGTTGCGCTGTCCGATGACGGCATCGACTTCACGACCCTTCCCGAAAACATCGGCCGCAGCTATATGCGCATCTTCGAACACGACGGCATGACCTACGCCATGTCCATGCCCGGCCAGTTCTACCGTTCGGCGGACGGCCTGACGAATTTCGAGGAAGGCCCGCGCCTGTTCGTGCCGAACATGCGCCATTCCGCGCTGATCG
>JAJDSZ010000040.1 GCA_022827425.1 Pseudomonadales bacterium
TTCTGGTCGGGGTCCGGTATGAAACTGAACACATGCCCGGTTACCGCGCTGCCGATGCGAATGCCGCGCCGCCAGCCGGGATTGGAAGTCGCGCTCGACTCCGAATCCGCCGCGTACAGGATGTCGTTGGCGTCGATATAACTGCCGCTCAGGCGGCCGAACTGGTACCACTCGTCGATGAAGGTGCCGTCCTGCTCGAAAATCTGGATGCGCACATTGCCGCGGTCGGCGACGAACAGCCTGCCACGGGAGTCGAAGGCCAAGCTGTGCGGCGTGCGGAATTCACCGGGAGCGGTGCCGATATGGCCCCAGCTTTCGATGAAATTGCCCTCGGGGTCGAACTTGGCGATGCGCGCCACCGTGGACAGGTCGGCATTGCCGCTTTGCCCGCCGTGTCCGTCGCCGACATAGATATTGCCGTCCTGGTCGGTAATCACGTCGTTCGGCGAGTTGAGCAGCGGCCCGGTGCCGTCGCCGGCCACTCCCGGCTCGCCAAGCACCATCAGCACTTCACCTTCGGGGTTGAACTTGTAGACCGTGTGGCCCTTGCCGGCGGCATCGGGGTTCTCGGCCAACTCCGCCGCGGTTGCGGCCCGGGCGTCGGTGATCCAGACATTGCCGTCGACATCAACATGAATGCCGTGCGGCCAGATGATCATTCCGCCGCCGAAAGAAGTCAGGATGTTGCCCTCCGGATCGTACTTGATGACCGGGTCCACATCGGACAGGGCGCAACTGTTGGAGCCGCAACGCTCGGCGACCCAGATCGATTCGCCGTCGATGTCGATATCCACGGCGCTGGTTGATCCCCACTCACGACCGTCGGGCAAGGGAAAATAGTCGTTGATGGTGGAGTAGGGATTGGGGTGGTCGTTGGTCGGCGTCATGACTTTCTGGGCGCTGGCAATGCCGGACAGCGCCAGCAGGCCAGCGAGCAAAGTCACGGAAATCCGCTTCATGCAAGTTGAACGATTCATGGTCGGCCTCCTCGGGAAATTGCTTGTTTTATGCCAAGGGAGCATAAAAGCAGCGCCGGTGCTTGTCCATACTTTTGGCCGGAATGCAGTAATTCTCGTTATGGCTTGTCGCGGATGGCGCAAATTTGCTCTTGAATTCGACCTTGAACCCGAGTACTTTCGGTGGTCGATGCGAAATTTCGAAAATCAGAGCATTCTTGGAGGTTCCCATGACCTGCAATATCACTGGCAAGACGCTCGCGGCCCTGGCTGGCGGTCTGCTTTCCTGTCTGGCTCTCGCCCAGTCCGGCGAGATTCCGCGCACTGAATATGGCCACCCGGACTTGCAGGGCACCTATACCTTTCGCACCCTGACGCCGCTCAATCGCCCCGCCGAACTCGAACATCTCGAAGTGCTCACCGAAGAGCAGGCTGCCGAGTGGGAGGCCTACGAGAATCGCCGCCAGAATCGCGACCTGATTATCGACAGCGTCGGCGGCGCCGGATATCCGCCCGGAGTAATTTCCTACAACGAGTTCTGGTATGAGCGCGGCAGCGAAACGATTTACGACCGCCGCACTTCCTTGATTTACGACCCGCCCAATGGCCGCATGCCGCCGCTGAATGAAGCCGGCCGGCAGCGCCGCGCCGCGTATCAGGAAATGATCTTCAACAGTGCCGGCCCAGAGGGCCGCACCACCGTGGACCGCTGCATTACCGGTTTCGTCGGAGGGCCGCCGATGATTCCCGGCTCCTACAACAACAACATGCAGATCGTGCAGACGAGGGACAGGGTCATGATTCTGAATGAAATGGTGCACTCCGCCCGGGTCATCCGGCTCGACAGCGAGCACCATACCCGGCAGCTCAAGTGGGAGGGCGATTCCATCGGCTACTGGGATGGCGATGATCTGGTGGTACGCACCCGGCACTTCTATCACGATTACAACCTGCGCGGCATGTCCGACCAGGCGGTGATCGAAGAACGCTTCCGCCATGTGGACGAAAATACGATCGAATACGACTTCACCGTCACCGACCCCTTGTCCTGGGATGAGTCCTGGTCCGCCAGGCTGCCCCTGCGGAGATCGCCGGACCCGGTATTCGAATACGCCTGCCACGAGGGTAACCACGGCCTGCACGGCATTCTGGCCGGCTGGCGCCGCTATGAAGTCATGGGCTTTAATGGCGACGGCTCCCCCCGAGGCACCCAGGGCGAAGTCGATACCGACGAAGATTAGTTTGCCGGCAAACCCTATGGTGGGCCGGGCCCGGCTTCCGGCCCGCATGCCCCGCGCCATATTTCCGGAGCCTGTGGCGCGGGATTCCGGCGGGCCATTGCGAACCTCCGGGTGAAGCTGGCAATGCTGCGAAAGGCGCTGACGGTTCTGCTGCTGATTCTCGTCCCGGCCCAGGCTGCCGCAGCCGTTGAATCCATCCTGATTCGCTCCCGGCTCGACCCCAACGCCATCGAGATTACCGGCATTGATGTGCTGTTTGTTTATGACGGGGCTACCGCCTCGCGAATTCCCGCGATCAAATCAGCCTGGTACGCCAATCGCCGGTCACTGACCCGTGAGTTGGGTGAGGCCCTTGATCTGGTCAGCACGTTTGTTCCCCAAGGTTTCGATTCGGCCCGCCCGACCCTGCCGGAACGAGCTGCGGAAGCGATCCGGGTGCTGGTTTTCGCAGAACACGAAGCCTCGGAAACCGCGCCGGTGGACATTACCGAAATGAGCCGGGTTCTGATCGAAATCGACCCCTTCGGCATCCGCGTGTACGCCGAATGAAGCATGTGCTGGCCGACTCAGCCCGGGAACAATACCCCGAAGCCCTGGTCACTTCCTATCTGTTTCAGGGTGGCGGGCGCCGACTGATTTCCGGCATCGCCCGCGGCCCCGGATTTCAGCTAATCAGCCATTGAGCAGGAAATGAGCGCCGATGCTGGCGAAGTAGCCGAGCATGATCGCCCAGCTCCATTTCAGGTGGGAAAAGAAGGTATACACCCCTCGCGCCTGCCCCATGACGGCGACGCCGGCCGCCGAACCGATCGACAGCATGGAGCCGCCGGCGCCGGCGGTCAGGGTAATCAGCAGCCACTGGAACAGGTCCATTTCCGGCGACATTTCCAGCACGGCGAACATGACCGGGATATTGTCGATCAGCGCCGAGGCGAATCCCACCAGCACATTGGCCACCGTGGGCCCCAGGCCTTCATACATGAATTCGGAAACCACCGCGAGATAACCAAAGGCGCCAAGCCCGCCAACGCAGAGAATAATTCCGTAGAAGAAGATCAGCGTGTCCCACTCGGCCCGCTGGAGATTGTGGAAAATATTGTAGGGCTTCTCGCGATCCTCGATTTCGTCTTCCAGCATGGAATCGCCGAACATGGCGGCGTCGCCGCTGACCAGTGATGTGGCCGAGCCCATGTAGCCGGCGTCGCGCATCTGCAGGTAGTAGCCATACAGCTTGAGAATGCCGAGGCCGGTCATCATGCCAAGCACCGGCGGCAGGTGCAGGAAGTTATGGAAGCTCACCGCCATGGCGATGGTCATGCCGAACAGCCCCACCACCACCCAGCCGCCGAATTTCACTTCGGCCTTTTCCTCGATTGCCGCCGGTTTTTCATTGGAAACCGCAAAACTCATGATTCCGGCGGTTACCACCCAGTTCACGATGGATGGAATCACCAGCACGAAAAATTCCTGGAACTGGACGTATCCCGCCTGCCAGATCATCAGCGTGGTGATATCGCCAAAGGGACTGAAAACGCCCCCGGCATTGGCCGCGACCACCACGTTGATGCAGCCGAGCACGACGAAGCGGGTATTGTCACCGCCAATGGAAACCACCACGGCGGCCATGAGCAGGGCGGTGGTGAGGTTGTCCGCCAGTGGCGACATGCAGAAGGAAATCAGCCCGGTAATCCAGAACAGCTTGCGCAGGGAATAGCCGGCGCTGACGAGCTTTGCCCGCAGCAGGTTGAAAATGCCCCGCTCTTCCATGGTGTTGATGTAAGTCATCGCCGCGAGCAGAAAGAGGAACAACTCGACGAACTCCAGCAGGTTGTGGGAAACCAGTTCTTCCGCCAGCGCTGACTCGCCAGCGGCCGAGTAGGCCAACGCCACGAAAATCCAGATCACGCCGGCGGCAACCACCACGGGTTTCGATTTGCGCAGATGAATGTTCTCTTCGCTGATGACCAGGGCATAGGCGAACACAAAGATCGCCAGCGCGGCGATGCCAAGGCCGCTGCCCGTGAGGTCGAGGCCGGCCGCCGCCTCGGCGGCCCGGGCCGTCTGGGTGAATGAAACAAGAGCAAGCAACAGCCCTGTTTGGCCGGTCCATCCGCAAATCCGCTTCATCGATGAAACTCCTCCAGCAATCCCGGAAAAATGGCGGACCATTCTACCCCAGTCTCACAAGCACCCGGGGATTCGGCCCGCGGTTCAAACTACAGCGTTGAGATCAGTCACCCCGCGCCGACATCTCCCGTCATTCTACGCCTTCCCTCCCCGTCATTCTGCGCGAAGTCGCAGAATCTCCTCGGGAGGTCTCTGCATGAGATTCTGCGACTTCGCGCAGAATGACAGATGGCATCGGCGCAGGATGACAGATGCGCCGCGGAACAGAATGGCCCGATGCGGCTGACTACCGGGCGGCAAGGCGGCTGGCTTGCAGGTCGAGGAGTTCGTCGAGTTCTTCGGTCGGAGTGAGGGCGATGAGGGCCGGGTCTTCAGTGTCCGGGTCGTTGAAGGCTTCGGCGTTGATCCGGGAGTCGGCGCCGGCGAGCTGGTAGCAGTCGGGGCTGAGCAGCAGTGCGTTGTCCGGGCATTCGTTGCAGATGCGCCGCGCCTGGTCGGGCGCCTCGCCGATCAGGCTGTCATTGGCGCCGCTGATGGGTGAATACAGTCTTGCTTCCACGGCTCCGCTGTGGGCGACAAGGCCGAAACTGGCGCCGGCGACACCGGGAAGCAGATTGAGATGGGGAACCAGGCGCAGAAACAGCAGCCCCGCGCAGATGGCGTAATAGGCTTGTTCCTCGCTCGCCATGGTGCGGTCGAAGACAATGAGAATCTCGTCTTCATGGCAGTAACAGACACGGCCATTGTAGATTCGGCCCGCCTGGCCGGCGAGGTAGTAGTAGCGGTCGAGCAATTGCAGCACCTGTTCCCGGCCTATGGCGGTGGCCAGCGAGAAATAGTTGCTCAAGCGAATCACGAGCACGCTGAGGTCCGCCGCCTGGCCGTCGGGCGAGTCCGGCTCCCGGGATTCCTCATTGAGCGGGTCCAGAAAAGTGTTGCGCGACAGAAACTTCGCCGTGGCATTGTATTGCCGGGTAAGATTCGCGACTTCGTCATGCCCGGCGGGCTCTGGGCATTCGGCGATTTCTCCGCGCCTGATCTTGCCCAGGGACCAACTCAGCAGATTGAGGGGAAAGCCCAGCGCGACCTGGCAATAGACTGCAAGAAAAATCCAGGTGACCAGCAGCATGACCAGGGTGGCGCCGCCCACCAGCAGCAGATTGTCGTTCAGGGTCGCCTGCAGATAACCGAGATCAAGGGCAACGCTGACCGTTCCCTGATCGGCGCCAAAAAACTGGACCGTGCGGGTGTAGTACTCCTCCCGCAGTATCGGCCGCGTCAGCAAGGCAATGGGGGGCAAGGTATTGGGCGCGCCTGCCACCGCCACGCTTTGCCCCTGTTCATCGAGCAGGCTGGCTTCGATGACCGCCGGGTCCGCCGCCAACTCTTCCAGAATGACATTGATGCTGATGAGGTCTTCGGCCTCCACATGCTCGGCGAGCAGTTCCGCCGCCTGCCGCGCAATGGTGGGGCCAAGCTGATCCGCCTGGGCCTGGAGTACCTGCCGCGTGTGGTAGCTGCTGATCAGCCAGAAAAGGCTCATGGCCAGCAGCAGGGCGGTACAGGCAATCAGGGAAATGCGCGAACCAATGCGGGTGGACTTCATAGCGCGAGCATAATTGCCGCTGCCGGTGTTGGCAATCGGGAGCCTCAGGCGGCGCGGACGGCAATCTCCCGGGGAAACTCGTATGCCGGCTCGGCCTTGGGCCCGGCCAGGCAGTAACCCTGGGCGAGCCTTGCCCCAGCGCGCCACAACCAGGGCAGGTCGTCCACGTCTTCCACCTGGGAGGCAATCACTTCGAGCCCGGTATCCTGCAATCCCTGCAGAAGAGCTTGCGTCTGCTTGCTGCCGGCGCCGGCCCGGTCTCCCTTGGGCAGGTTGATCTTCACGAAATCGGCGTTCAGCAGCGGCAGATAGCGGAAAGGATTATCGATGAGACCGAAATTGCCGATGGCAAGGCGAATTTCGAGCCGGGCCAGATGTTCGCAGAAGTATTGCACATGATGCTGGGCCACAAGCACATCGATCTCGCCGGTCTGCAAGACGATCTGCCGGGCAAGATGCGGCGCCGGGGCGAGTTCGGCCTCGAGCCAGCGGCAGAAGTCCGGCTCCACCAGTGAGTTCTGGGTCAGGTTGACGAAGAGACACAACGAGGGCTTGCCGCTTTCCCGCAATATGCCAAGCGCCCGGCGGCACAATTGCCGGTCGATCATTCCGCCAAGCGCGTTCTGCGCCGCGATTTCGAACAGCCGCAGGGGCGCGAGACGGCGATTTTCCAGTGGCAACCGGCAACGCACTTCATAGCGTTCAACGCCGTCCGGCAGCAGGCTGACGATCGGCTGAAAATTCAGCGCAAGCGGCTGGCGCTCCAGGGCGGGGCCGAGTTCCACGGGGTCGAATCCATCGACTTCGTGCATGGCGGAAAGACGGCTTTCGCCGTGGCGGCGGAAGAGGGCGACGCGCAACTGGTGTCTGGCCCGGGCGAACATCACTTCCGGCCCGCTGACGCCGGGATCCATGATAGCCAGTCCCACCGCGCACTTGAGTTCAAGCCGGGGCGGAATCGATTCGGAAACCGCCGTCTGCAGGGCCTGCTTGATCCGCTCGGTTATCGGCCGCGCATTGACACTGTTTTCATTGCGCAGCAGCAGGGCGAACTCATAGTTTTCACAGCGGCACAGGGAAATGCCTTCAGGCAGATTCCTCGCCAGCAGCCGCGCCACGTCGCACAGTACAAAGCTCGCATCGGACTTGCCCACCCAGGAGCGGATCTCGTAGAAGTTTTCCAGTTGCAGCAGCGCCAGCGTGGCCGGCCCGCCATCGGCCAGCGCCTGCCTGAGCGCGTTTTCAAGAAAGGCCCGGTTCGGCAGGCCGGTGACTGCGTCGAGATATTCGTTCGGCAATTGCGCCGCTTCGGATTGCAGGGACCCGTCCATGGACAGATTCTCCTCTTCAGTTCATGGCATCCGCGTTTTCGCAGGCTGGCCCGGTTCTTCCCGCACGAGGCGGGGCACCAGATAGCCCGGGAGGGAGGCCTGCAACTCCCCCATGATCGCCAGGGCGGAGTCGAGGTCTACCTGAAAATGCGAGGTTCCCGCGACCCGGTCCGGCAGGTGCAGGTAATAAGGTAGTACATTTTCTGAAAAAAGCCGCATCGAGAGCGAAAAAAGTGTGCTTGCCCCGTCATTGACTCCCCTGAGCAGCACCGTCTGGTTGAGTAGGGTGCTTCCGTTCCCGTGCAGGGCCCCCAGGGCGGCGGCGACCCGGGAGTCGATTTCGCGGCCATGATTGCAATGAATGACCACCACGACCCGGGGCCTGCATCGGGCGAGCATGGCCAGCAGTTCCGCCGTGACCCGCTCGGGAATCACCACGGGCAAACGCGTGTGGATGCGCAGGGCGCCGACATGGGGGATTTCGGCAATGGCCTCGATCAGCCAGCCGAGTTGCCGGTCCGCCAGGGCCAGCGGGTCGCCGCCGCTGAGAATCACTTCCACGATGCTGGCGTCGTCCCGGATATAGTCCAGCGCCGCGCGCCAATCGCGTCGGCCCGGCGTATTGCCCTGGTAATCGAATTCGCGGCGGAAACAGTAGCGGCAGTGAATCGCGCAGTGCGGCGCGGCGATCAGCAGGGCCCTGCCCCGATACTTGTGCAGCAGCCCGGGCCGCGGATTATAATGGCGCTCCCGCAGCGGGTCGGCCACAAAGCCCGGCGCGGCGCGCTCTTCGGCGGCGGCGGGCCACACCTGCCGCAGCAGCGGATCCCGCCAGTTGCCTTTTTCCATGCGCGCGGCGAAGCCCCGCGGCACCTTCAGCGGAAACTGCCTGAGCGCCTGTTCACCGGCCGGGTCCTGTCGCTGATCGAGTTCCAGGAATTCGGCAAGTTCCCGGGGATCGGTAATCAGGTCGGAGAGGGATTGCCGCCAATCCGCGGCTGGCTCACTGGCTGGAAGCATGGTTCGGTGGACCGCCGCAAGGACGCAAGGCAACAAAGAGAAACAGAGAAAACGCTATGACATCCTATTCAACCAACGAGTTCAAGGGCGGCCTGAAACTGCTGGTGGACGGCGAACCCTGCTCGATACTGGAAAACGAGTTCGTCAAGCCCGGCAAGGGACAGGCTTTCAACCGGGTCAAGTTCCGCAATTTGCTCAATGGCCGCGTCTGGGAGCGCACCTTCAAGTCCGGCGAATCGCTGCCCGGCGCCGACGTGCTCGAAATCGACATGGAATATCTCTACGAAGACGGCGAATTCTGGCATTTCATGAAAACCGACGGCAGCTACGAACAACTCGCCGCCGACGCCAGCGCCATCAGCGAGGCGAAAAACTGGCTGAAATCCCAGGAGGCGTATCAGGTCGTGCTGTGGAATGACAATCCCATCTCGGTGATTCCACCCAATTTCGTCGAACTAGAAGTCACCGAGACCGACCCGGGGCTGAAGGGCGACACCGCCCAGGGCGGCTCCAAGCCCGCCACCCTGAGTTCGGGCGCCGTGGTCAAGGTGCCCCTGTTCGTCAACGAAGGCGATGTGCTGCGGGTCGACACCCGGACCGGGGAATACCAGAACCGGGTCAACAAGTAAGCCCCGCCATGGCCGACTGGCGGCCGGCCGCCGCGCCGGAATTGCTGAAATTGCGGGCGGACACGCTGGCCCGCATCCGCCGATTCTTCGCCGCCCGCGACGTATTCGAAGTCGAAACCCCGCTACTCGCCCCCGCCACGGTAACCGACCTGCATATCGATTCCATCCCCGCCCAGGTGCAACTGGCGGACAGCCCGCAAACCTACCACCTGCAGACCTCACCCGAGTATGCCATGAAGCGCCTGCTCGCCGCGGGCAGCGGCGCCTGCTACCAGATCTGCAAGAGTTTCCGCCAAGGCGATGCCGGGCCCAGACACAATCCCGAATTCACGATGCTCGAATGGTATCGCCCCGGCTTCAGCCTCGAAGAACTAATGGACGAAGTCGACCAGCTCCTGCGCGGATTTCTGCCGCGGGTATCAACGCCGCGACTGAGTTATCGCGAACTATTCCTGCACCACCTCAACATCGATCCACATCGGATCGAACCAAAAGCCCTGCGCCGGCTCGCCCGGGAAACACTCCCGGTCAACGCCGCCGACCTCAACGCCACCGACTGCCTGCAACTACTTCTAGCCCAGGCAATCGAACCCGAACTGCCCGAATATTGCTTCATCCACGATTATCCAGCCGCCCAGGCCGCGCTCGCGAAAATCGCGCCCGACCAGGAAGGCGAGCCGGTAGCACGGCGTTTCGAACTATTCTGCCGCGGCATGGAACTGGCCAACGGCTACGACGAGGAAACCGACCCCGAGGAGTTGCGCAACAGATTCGAGCGCGACCGGCAAAGCCGAACCAATCGCGACCGCCTCGTCCCCGAAATCGACGAAAAACTGCTGGCAGCCCTCGAAAACGGCCTTCCCCCTTGCGCGGGAGTCGCTTTCGGCATCGACCGCCTGCTGATGTTGCTCAGCGGAGCGGACTCCATCACCGAAGTGCTCGCCTTCCCCATCGACCAAATCTGACCTGGATTCCGCACAACATGAGTCGCCGGCGGGCGGCATGGGGTGCGGCGGGCGTGTGAGGGTGGTGGGCATGGCCAAAATGGGAACTGCCGGTCGCCCACGCGATTTCTTCGCAGTAAATTTTTCTTCGTTTTTTCCGATAGACCTGATTGACATGACATGGTTCGAGGCGTAGCCTGAATCCACCCCTAGGAGCCTGCGCCGTAGGAATTCGAGACAGCGAAAATTCGCTATCGTCGCGCCCCCGGCTGATCGATTGAGGCGAATATTGGTGGATATGCAACGAAATCGAGCGGCCGGGGACGTGGATGAGAGCGTATTTGCAGCCGTGAATTCCTGCGGCGCACAGGCTCCTGGCATGGGTTAAAAAAACCAGAACCACTGACAAATTCCGGAGGTAGTTGTCATGAAAGCCCTTTCCCGTCTGACCTTTTCGGTCCCCATCGCCCTGCTTTGCGCCGCATTGGCCGCCAGCGCCCAGGCGCAGCCCGCCAATGCGGGTCAGGCAGCCGAGCCCGCCGAGGAGATTCTGGTGGTCGGCTCCCGGCGCCGGGACCGCTCGGCCGATGATTCGCCGGTTCCGGTGGACGTCATCAGCGGCGATGATTTCCTCGCCCAGGGCGACAGCGACATGGATTCGCTGCTCTCGGCGCTGGTGCCATCCTACAACGTGGCCCAGGAGCCGATTTCCGACGCGGCGACTTTCATCCGTCCGGCCACCCTGCGCTCGCTGCCGCCGGACGCCACCCTGGTGCTCGTCAATGGCAAGCGCCGCCATCGCGCCGCGGTGATCGCCCTGCTTGGGGCGGGCATCTCCGGCGGTTCCCAGGGTCCCGACCTTTCGGTGATTCCGGCGATTGCCCTGGACCGGCTCGAAGTGCTGCGGGATGGCGCTTCGGCGCAGTACGGCTCCGACGCCATCGCGGGCATCATGAATTTCGTGCTCAAGGAAGACGATTCGGGATTCACCCTGGACACCAAATGGGGCAGCCACTTTGAAGGCGACGGCGACGCCCTGACGATTGCCGGCAACGCCGGCTTTGGCCTCAGCGATTCCGGCTTCGGCAACATCAGCTTTGAATTCAAGGAGCAGGATCCGACCAGCCGCAGCGTCCAGCGCGGCGACGCCCAGGGCCTGATCAATGCCGGCAACACCAGCGTGCGTCAGCCCGCGGCCCAGATCTGGGGCGCTCCGGAGATTTCCGACGACTTCAAGCTGTTCGGCAATTTCGGCATCGACCTCGGCAACGGCAGCGAAGCCTACCTGTTCGGCAACTGGGCCGAGCGCCAGGTGGAAGGCGGCTTCTACTATCGAAATCCCCATACCCGGGGCGGCGTCTTTCTCGGCCCGACCCTGGAGGACGGCTCGCCTTCGGTGAAAGTGGCCGATCTCACCGGCGACATGTCGGGCAACTGCCCCGCGGTTCGCATCACCGACAATGTGCCTGACGCCAACGCGCTGGGCTCGATCCGCAACAACCCCGGCTGCTATTCGCTGATCGAGAGATTCCCCGGCGGTTTCACGCCCCAGTTCGGCGGCTATGTGGATGACATCAGCCTCGCCGGCGGCGTTCGCGGCGAGCTTGATTCCGGCTGGTACTACGACATCAGCGCCGTGGCCGGCCAGAGCGGCGCGGACTTTTACATCTACAACACCATCAACCCGCAATTGCTTTCGCGGCGCAACGACATTCCCACCTACTACGACGCCGGCGGCTATGTGGAAACCGACCGGGTGGCGAACTTCGACCTGTCCCGGCAGTTCTTTCCGGGCAATGTGGACAGCGTCAACGTCGCCATCGGGCTGGAATACCGGGACGAGACCTTCACCATCCGCAATGGCGAGCCCAATTCCTTCTTCATCGATCCGAATCTGGCGGCCCAGGGTTTTGGCGTCGGCTCCAACGGCTTCCCCGGCTTCCAGCCAGGCGACGCCGGCGAGAACACCGTGCGCGCCTGGGGCGCCTATGTCGATGTGGAATCGAATGTGAACGAGTTCCTGCTGCTCGGCGCGGCACTGCGTTTCGAGGACTACGCCGATTTCGGCGACACCCTCGACGGCAAGCTCGCGGCGCGCCTGCAGGTGGCCGACAATGTGGCCATCCGCGGCGCGGTGAGCACCGGCTTCCGGGTGCCCACGGCGGGGCAGGCGAACCTGCGCAATGTGACCACCGAGTTCAACATGGGCCGGCTGGCGGACATCGCCACCTTGCCGCCCACCAATCCCATTGCCCGGCAGAAGGGCGCCACGCCGCTGACGCCGGAAGAATCGGTGAACATGACCCTGGGGCTGGTATTCTCCGCCGGCGACCTGGATGTGACCCTCGATTACTACAATATCGAGATTTCCGACCGCATCTCGTTCACCAGCCGCTTCAATCTCACCGAAGAGGATATCTCCTCGCTGCTGGCGGCCGGGGTGTCCGACGCCCAGAGCTTCACCTCGGTGCGCTTCTTCTCGAACCAGCAGACCGTGCAGGCTTCGGGTATCGACCTGGTGGCCACATTGCCTTTTGATCTGGGGCAGGGCGATTCCACGCTGACCTTTGTCGCCAACTGGTCCGATGTGGAGTTGAGCGACTACAGCACCGAGTTCACCAGCGACAATCGCCGCCTGCAAATCGAACGCGGCCGCCCCGACATGCGCTACACCGCCACCTGGTCTCATCTCCAGGGCCCCTGGCGCTTCATGGCCCGGGCGCGCTACTACGGCGAGTACTACGACGCCCCCACCAATGACGCCAGCGTGGCTTTCTATCCCGACCCGAGCGTGGTGTTCGACGTGGAGGCGGGTTATGAGGTCAGTGATTCGCTGTCGGTGATACTCGGCTTGCAGAACGCTTTCGACGAGTATCCGATGATGAATCCGAATGGCGAGGTGGCGGGCCTGATCTATCCGGAGCAGTCGCCCTTCGGCTTCAACGGCGGCTTCTACTATCTGCGGGCCACCTGGAACGCATTCTGAGCGATCACAAACCCCGGGGCCGCGCCGGCGGCCCCGGGGAGCCTGCGATGTAGAAATTCAGAACCGCATCACGAAGGTGACGCTGGTCTCGGTGTCGGTTTTTTCGCGTCCGGCGGGAACGCGGGTCTGGTGCTTGAGGTCCACCGAGAAGCGCAGCAGCAGGTTTTCCAGGATTTCGGTTTCGATTCCGCTGCGGCTGCGGAAGATGCTCGTTTCCTCGCCAGCCTCGGTGCTGAATTCCTGCAGCAGGGCGGCGGAATCCGACAGGTTCCAGTTGAAGTCCGCGGCAAGCCGCAGCATGGCTTCGCCGAAATCCTCTTCCAGCGCGCGCGACTGGCGGTAACCGGCTCCCAGATTCAGGGTCAGGTCCATGTCGTCCCGGTTGGTCAGCAGATTGCGGCCGTAATTGAGGGAGATGTCCGACTGGCCCTCGTAACCGCTGAAGCGGTCGTCGTCGTGGGCGAGGCGGATGAGCACGAAACTCTGCTCGTTGACGTTGTAGTTTGCCTCGGAGACGTAATACACCCGCTGGGCGGCGAGTTCGTCGTCCTTGGAGGAGCGGAATCCATCCAGGGTAAAACCCAGATCCCAGGTTTCCAGGGCATAGTTGACCTCGCCCCTGAACTGGATGTTCTCGTCCCGCGTATTGCCTGAGGTGTAGATGGCGCCGAGTTCGATCTCGCTGTTCCAGGGCCGGTCTTCTTCCTCTTCCGCGGCGAGCGCCGCATGGCCGGGCAAGGTCAGGGTTGTGAGCAGGGGCAGGATGGCGATTCTGGACAAGACAGGAACTCCGCAGCTTCGGAAAGGGGGGATTCTACCATCAGAGCGGGCAAGGCTTCACCGACCTGTTCGTCATCCTGCGCGAAGTCGCAGGATATCGTCCAGACTGCGGAAACCCCTGTTGCACTTCCAGGAGCGCCCGGTAGCCGGTTAACAAGATGGCTGATTCTGCCGACTAAACGGAAATGAAAACGCTTTTTCTGCTGCGCCACGCCAAGTCAAGCTGGGACTACCCCAGGCTGCGGGATTTCGAGCGCCCCCTGGCCAATCGCGGCAGGCAGGATGTGCCACGCATGGGCAGCCGTTTTCTGGCCCGCGAGGCCAGCGTCGATTGCATCATCGCAAGCCCCGCGGTGCGGGCCCGCTCCACGGCGATACTCATGGCCGAGTCCATCGGCTTTCCCGCGGACGATATCGCCAGCAACCCCGATCTCTATTTCTGCGGCACCGCCATGTATCTCAAGGCCGCCGGCCTCGTGGACGAAGCCTGCCAATCCGCCATGCTGGTGGGCCACAACCCCACCATCACCGACTTCGCCAACGAAATGACCAACGGCGACATCGCCAATATCCCCACCTGCGGCCTGGTTGAACTCGCCCTCCCCATCGACCACTGGTCTCAAATCCACCGCGGCCAGGCTACTTTGGCCCAGTTCGATTTTCCCAAGAGCGGAGAGTAATAGCCGTCCTGTGCATGATGTAACCGCGGTTGCGGCCGCGGCATGCGAATTTGATTTGCCACAGGCCTCCCCGGTACTCAGTCTCTCACAGCCGCTTCGAGCCAATCGATGCAGGCGGCGATGGCTTTTTCGTCGGCGGGGTCGCAGTGGCGCATGACTTCGATTCTTCGTCCGGTGCCGGAAAGCGCGTCGCTTTCGTCGAGATAGCGGTTTTCCCGCAGCCAGTCCTCCAACTCGTCGGTTTTTCTGACCCGGAAACCGCGCAGTTCCTGATCTCGCAGCTTCTTCAGCAGGCGGCCCGGTGAACCGCTGACTTCGGAAGACGCAAGCAGTTCCGACACCGGTTCCAGGAATTTGCTCGATATGGCGCCTGATGCCTCGAGTTCGCTCCGGCCGATTTTTCGCTCCCGGCCCCGCCGCCATGCCTGGACCCAGTTGCGCGCCCCACGGCATCGGCCGCGCAATCGCCCGTGCCAGGCTTCGCCCGCGTTGGCGTCGTGTTCCAGCAGGGATTGCGCCTGGCCCAGTGTGGCAATGCGATACTCGCTCAACAGCCGGTGCAGCAGGCTGAGATCGTCCCGCAGCAGGTGGAACAGGTGGATTTCCCCGGCGTCCCGGTGCGGGTCGATGGCGGGGACGCCGAGGGACTGCGCGTATTCTTCCGGCGAGCCTTCGGGTGCGGGAATGGCGGGGACTTCGGGAAGCGAAAATTCCGCTGGCTCTTCGCTCCGGCTCCCGTTACGCACGATTCCGAGGTCGATCACATGCAAGTCATCGCCGACCGCCTGGCGCCAGAGGGCTGCTTCGCTGCGCCGGGCGGAAAAATAGACCACCTGCACGCCGCTGGATTCCGCCAGCGTCTTGAGTGACTTGACGATTTCCGCGGTGCGCGCCTCATCGCTGGTGGTCAGGGCTTCATCGAGAAAAAGCGGCAGCATTCTCCGGGTTTGCACCCAGGCGGTGCGCACGGCGAGCAGGAGTTGCATCCGGGTGCCGGTGGAAAGTTCATCGAGGTCCCGCATTTCGTTCTGTGTCAGGTCACGGGCTTGAAAACCGCCGTCGCCGGCAAGTTCGATGTCAAAGCCATGGGCGGTGACTTCGCGAAACAGCTTTCCGGCCTCTCGCAGCACTTCGGGTCGATGCTCGGCGGTATAGGCTTGCTCAACCTGGTCAAGCAGCAGGTCGGTTGCCTGCTTGTCCAGTAACTCGTCGCGTTTGGCGATCAGGGCGGTTTCGGCCTTGCTCACTGATTCGATGGCCTCGGCGATGGAATTGCCGGATTCGGCGATTCCAATATCGGCTTCGATTCGTGATCGCTCATCGCGCAGCTTTTCCAGTTGGTTTGCGAGGGATTGCTGTTCTTCCAGCAATTCCCTGAGCTTGATTTCGTCACCGGCTTCGGCGAGTTCGCACAATTCCGGCGAATCCTTCAGTTCATCGCGGTATTGTTTCTCCCGCACTCCGAGGTCCCTTTCTTCGTCTTTGATCCGCTTCCATGGGTCGAGACTTTCCAGGCGCTCCCGCAGACCCTGCTCATCGCCGGGTTCGAGATCGACTCCGGCAAACAGTTTGCCGATGTCCTCGTCGCAGACCTGGATCTGCCCATCCAAGTTGGAGATTTTCGCCGCAGCCAGCCGCAACTGCTCCGATGCCTTTTGCGCCTTTGTCAGCCGCGACTGGAAGGACTCTGCGGTGCTTTCCAATGCATCGAGTTCGGACTGCGGCGCGGCCATCCAGGGCTTGAGCGATTCCCCCAGCGCACGGGCCTCGCCGTCCAGATTCTGTTGGTGATGCGCAATTTCCCGCCTGACTTCGGCAAGTTCCTTCACCGCCTCGTCCCATTCCTTTGCGAGACGGATAAAGCGGTCGAGTTGGGTGAGCGGCAGGCTGGGATCAAAGCCGATGGATTCGGCGAGTTGCTGGCGCTTCGTCTCGGCATCCTGAATCGCCTGCTGCGTTTTTTCGAGGTCCAGTTCGATTTCCCTGGCGCCTTCCGCCTGAACTCGCTGGGCGATCAGCTGCCCGGCGGCTTCTTCGAGTTCCCTGAGTCTTTGCCGGACTTCCTTCCCGCTCCAGACTGTCGGGGCTGGAAATTCAAGCGCTTCGAATCGTTCCCTGGCTTCGGCCCCGGCGGTATTGACGGCAGGGCGCAATTGCCACGCGGCAATGGCAATGCCGAGCAGCGTTGCGCCAAGCAGGGCCATGCCAATGGCGGGGCTGAGGAAGAACAGGGATGCTCCGGCGAGTATGCCGCAAACCAGCGAGGCGAGCAGGAGCGAACGGTTCGCGCGAGTCGGGCGGGTTGGATTGGAAGCAATGAGCCAGTCGCGCAAGGCTTCAATGCCCTTTTCGTGCTGCCTGAGTTCCTGCTCGTCTGGTGCTTCGCCGACAATGCCTTTCCTGGTTTGGAGCCCGCTTTGTTTTGCTTGCAAAGCGGCGTAGCTGGCGGCAAAACCCTCCGCTTTACGCAGCTTGTCCGAGTCCAGTTGTGGCGGGCCCGTTCCACCGAGCGCCTGAGATGCGGATTCGAGTTGAGTCTGCGCTGTTCTCTCGTTCTTGTTGAGTTGCGTGATCTGCTGGCGCTTTTCGGTTATTCGTTTCAGCTTGCGCTCCGCAAGGTCCCGAGCCTTTTCAGCTGCTTCGAGACCGGAATCCTCGAACCCGAGCTGTTCGATTTGCCACGCTGCCTGATCTCGCTCAAGTTTCGCTTCCCGCAGATTGTCTTCAAGCCCTTCCCTGCGTTTACGGAAGCGGTCAAGGTCCGTTTTTTCCCCGCCGCCCAGCTTTTCCATGCCCGGAAGAAAGGCTTCGAGCGCCGCGCGCTTGTTCTTCCGATCAGAAACTACAGCAGACAGGTCCAGTGCGCGCTTGATCCGTTGACTTTGCCGGTTCGCTTCCTGTGCTTCGGCGATACTGTCTGCAAACTCGGGAAGCTGACTTCTGCGCTCATCGAGTTGCGCCGAATCGCGTTCGGCATTTTGCAGATTGCGCCTTGCCTGCAAGAGCGTGTTTCCTTCGTTGGCGCCATGACGACCGCCAAGTTGGATGCGTGGCTCGTTCAAGTCGAAGCCGCCGGACAATTCGCGCCGCAGATCCTCCGCAAGCCGCTGGTCGGTCTGGTTGCTTGCAATCAGGTCTTCCATTGACAGGCAGTAGCGGCTTACTTCCTCGCCATCCGGCAACGGCGGACGCTCTGCGATTTCACCGTTTCCGCGCCATTGGATATGGCTGCCGGCTCGTTCCACGCGCCAGCTATCGTCGCCATTACGGAATACGGCGGAAAGCGAAACCGGCGGGTCGCCCTTTTCCGGCGGGCGCAGCAGGAATCGGAGGGCGCGAACGAGGCTCGATTTGCCGATGGTGTTGGGGCCGGTGACCAGGTTGATGTCGCCGGAAAGCGCATCCAGGGTGAATCCTTTGGCGATTCCCGGCAGACGCTCGATGGTCAGTTGCTCGAGTTTCACCCGGCGGACTCCCGCTGGGCCCAGAGCGTTTGCAGTGAGGCCGTGCCGGTGCGCCGCAGCCTTTCCACGACTTGCGCCTCAAGCAGTTCCTCGTCGTTGGATTCGACGCCCCGCCATCGGGATTCATAGAGGGTGGAGCGGAAGCTGGCGGTGGCGGTCTTCAACAGTGCCTGTCGCTCCGGGTCTTCCCGCGGTTGGTCGAGCAGCAGCAGTTTGCCGGCCAGCAGGCCGAGCGGGTCGTTGCGGGTCGCGAGTTCCGCGAGATCGGTGCGGGGGCGCACCAGGGCTTCACAGTGTTCGATGAAGTAGTGGCGGCCACTGATCTCGATGTGGTTCGCGGTTTCGACCAGTTGCCGTGCGCTGTCGGGTATCTCCCTGACATAACGGGTCTGCCCCGTGAATTGCACCCGCAGCCCCACCGCGTCGGGGCCATTACCGGAAGCAAACAGCGACGCATCATGCTGCGCCATTTTTTCCAGCAGAAACTCTTCGATCTTGCCGATATCGTCGAGTTCGCTGACATCAACCGAAAGCCTCTCCCAGCGGAGTGGCGCAATGGGTATCTGTTCCACGTCCCCCAGGTGGCCGCCTGCCACGGTCAGCATCCAGGGCCCGCGGGCGCCGTGCTCTCCCGGATCCATACCCGAAAGGCAGCCCAGATAGCCGCAGAGTGAATCCGGCTTGAGTTCATGTGGTTTGTGGACATGGCCGAGCAGCCAGCCGTCGAGCCCCGCGGCGTCGAGTTCGCGCCGCATCACCGGGGCATAATCGCTGCGGCGCTGGTCGAGATCGCAATGCAGCAAACCCAGGGTCAGGCCCGCATCTCTTTCGAATGAAGCGTCCGCCAGCGGGCTGTTGCTCACATGTTTGCGCGGAAAAGACCAGCCCCGGATCGTGACCTGTTCACCCGAAGACTTGAGAGTATGGGTCTGCCAGACGCCTCCCTCCCCAAGCAGGGTGAAAGCCGGCTGATCCGCAAGCGCCCGGGCCAGCCTCGGCAGAACTTCCACATCGTGATTGCCGGCAACGGCGAGGACTTCCACTCCCGCATCGGCAAGCCTGTCCACTCCCTGCTTGAGTGCGCGGTAGCCCTCGAAAAAGTCCTTCTCGCTTTCGATCACGTCACCGGCAAGCAGCACGGCGGCGACTTTCTCCCCAATGGCGAGATCAACGGTTCGCCGCCAGGCCGCCTCGGGCGAAAGGTCCCGCGCCTGACGGGGAAAATCTTCCGGAATCCGCGATGGCAGCCGTCCGAGATGAATATCCCCCACCGCCAGTATTTTCATGACATGTCCGGTGCCTTTCGCCTCCATGTATTCCTTCCCGCTACAATGCTGCCTCGGCCTCGATAAAAACGCTACAGCGTCGGGGACTTATGTAAAGCATGCTGAATCACTCAAAAACCGCCTCGTTGGCCCGGGCGGCGTCCAGGTAGGTTTGCTTGAATCCGGGGAGCAGATAACCTTCGCTGATGAGGGCGTCGGTGGCGGCTTCGTACTTCTGCAGGTAGTCCCCGAAGGAGGAATACAGGCCGGCGATGGAATTGCGCGGGTCGCCGGATTGCACCGCGACCGCGGTATTGGCCGGAAAGGGAATGTAGCCTCCCGCAAGCCGGGCCAGGGAAAGCCCGGTGCCGCTGGCCCGGGCCCGGCGCAGGATGGCGTCATTGCGGCCGGTCCAGGGGTCGGTGCTTTCGCCGTAGGTGAAGGGGAACAGGTCGTTGGGGTAGAGATGGTTGGAGTGCTGGCCATTGGTGCGGGTGGGCATGGCGAAGCGATTGTTGAACATGCCGTAGCCGCCGCCGGCGATCACCGGAATGATGCCGTCAAAAACCTTGCGTGAGGCCAGATCTGCATTGAAGCCGTCGTACATGAACTGCCGCAGCAGCCGCCCGCTCTGGGAATTGCCCCAGGCGACGCTGTGCTCGATCTCCGGCAGGTCCAGTTCCCCAAGCCGGGCTTCGCCATCGCCGCCATAACGGATCAGGGACACCAGATCGCGGATGGCCGCCATGCCGGCGCCGGCGAGCACCGGGTCCCTTGCCTCATAGGTCAACTCGTAGATCACGCCCGGCTCGAAGCCGCCGTCGAGGCGCAGGCTGACCAGGGGCTGGCTGCTTTGCGGCTCGTCTTCCACCTTCAGTTCGAATCGGGAGCGCTCGATGGACAGCCGGGGGTCCTGCTGATATTGCCGCTGGTTCAGGCTCGCCTCGGCAAGGCCCTGTTCCGTGGGCGCATAGGCCAGATGCCCGCCGCCGGCGATATTGACTTCATCGGCGGGGCTGTTGACGCTGACTTCGTAGCGCACCTCGCCGGTAATGGGTTCGTCCGCCGAGCCCACCACCGGCGCATGCAGGCGGATTCTCCCGTCGGCCGGGGTGATTTCATTGATCCAGCCGGTCACCAGATAGGTAAAGCCGAGGCCGCTCAGGGGATGGTCCAGGGAGATTTCCGGCGCCACCCGGGAGCCGCCGCGGTTGTTGACGTGGTAGAGCAGCCCGCCATTGGCGATGTTGGCGGATGGCCTCAGAATCCGGAAATCCACCGAATACGCCACCATTCCCCCGCTGTCCAGCGGTGCATGGCCGATATCGGTAATCATGGCGTTGCCCGGATGCTCCGGGTCGAGGCTGAGGTGCAGCACGCCCTCGATCACTTCATAGCTGAAGTCATGTCCGGCGCTTTCCAGCGTCTCGCGGCCGCTAATCTCGATCCGTTCGACACCGGCGAATCCCGTCGCGGAAAGGAGCGGGAGCAGAAAAAACGGCAACAGTCGGCGCGGCAAGCTCATCATGGCGGTCACCCTGGAATCATCGCGGGGAAATTGGGTTGAGTCTTGAATAGTTCCCGCGCCGAGTCAATGCCCCTTTCCCCGTCATTCTGCGCGGAGCGAAGCGCAGTCGCAGAATCTCCCCTGGAGAGGCCGCTGCCTGAGATCCTGCGACTGCGCGCAGGATGACAGGTGGGGAAGCGCAGGATGTTCGGGGAGGGGACGCCCGGCGCCAAATGCGCGCTTTTGGTCAGGAAGAGGTTTCGACCCGGCTGATGATTTCGCGTATGCGTTCGGCATTGGCGCCAAGGTCCACCACGCCCACCCGGGAAACCGAGCGGATATCGAGGCGGGCGCCGTCGCCGGTTTCCCGCACGCGCAGCGCCACGTCATCCTTGAAGCCAAACCAGAACGTGGTGGCAACGGCCTCGATTTCCCCCTGTTCCGGATCTTCCCGGACGATTTCCAGGCCCATGCCATCCAGCACCGTCAGGACGCGCTGGTACATCTGCCCGGCCGATATCGGCAAGACCAACGGCCCGAGCTCGGGGTAGCCTTCGCGCTGCAGGGGGCCGATGACTTCGCTGTCGTATTCGAGCGGGTTTTGCTCCTCGCCGCGAAGTTCGTAGGCTGCGGTGAATCGCGGGGGGTCCTCGATATCGGTGCTGACATTGTGAATCGGCGGGAAGCTGAAGGCGGACAGCACGCCAAGGCCAAGATAGATACCCGCCAGCAGCGAGATTGCCGTCCCCAGCGCCGCCGTGGTGGGCGCCTGCCCGGCTTTGCGCAGGCGCCATACGCCAAGCAGTCCGAGAATCAGGCCGAGCATTGCCGGAATCAGGCTTGCCGGCGCGAGCAACAGCCCGATGCCGAAAGACCACAGCCCGAAGCGGGTGCCCAGGGCGCCCAGCACCGGCAACGCCACCGCCAGCAGGCCAAGGCCCATGGACCATCGGGGAAGCTTGCTTGTTGCTGTTTTCGCTTGAGTCACTGTGGCTGCCTCGCTCTGGTCCGTGGATTGCCGCTGCCCACTCCCCGTCATTCCGCGCGAAGCGAAGCGGAGTCGCGGAATCTCATGAACCTAGGAGCCTGCGGCGCAGGCTCCTAGCACTGCCATTCGACGGGAGATTCCGCGACTGCGCGCGGAATGATGGAAGACGGCCTATCGTGACAATGCCTCCCGCAGGGATTGTTGTTCCATGCACCGGAGCGCGTCGGCCACGGGGAGCCAGCCGGGCTGGCCGGCGGCGGCGTGGAAATGCGCTTCGGCGGGGGTGACGATCGTGGCGTCGTTGGCCCCGCCGGAGAAGGTCTGCCCCACCCGCAGCCAGCGCTCCACGTGGGACGC
>JAJDSZ010000076.1 GCA_022827425.1 Pseudomonadales bacterium
GATCGTCGAACAGGTCGGCAACCTGCTGACGGAAATCGCCGGCCGCGGCGTTTCCATCCTGCTCGTGGAGCAGAAACTCAACATCGCCATGCGCATTTCGAAAAGGCTTTACATCATGGGCCACGGCCAGGTCGTCTGGGAGGGCACGCCGGATTCGCTGAACGAAGCCGGCGACGTGCGTACGGAGTGGCTGGAAGTCTAGAGCCAGAATCCTTCCCTAGAGCAAACATCAGATTGTGCGCGAACAGACTGGCATACCTCCGTTTCAGCGACGTTCCCGGAATTACTCCATTTTCCCAGACTGCAGGAACCGGTTGATTTCGCTTGCGAATTGGCGAAAGTCGTCGAGAGAATTTTCGCAGATTGACAGAACGATTTCCCAGCGAATGTTCGTGTATTCGTGAACCGCGATATTTCTGAATCCGACGGACCTGGTCATTGCCTTACAAGTCCCCGATGAAATCGCCCCCAGTTTTTCAAGCTCAATGAACACTTGTCCCATGGTCGCGGGAGCGACGGTGTCGGTATCGCTGATAATGTGGCTGCCGATATCGACGCCAAGCTGTATCGTCCGGGTCAGATTCAGTACCACAATGTCCTGGATGTCCGGGTTTTTGGTCAACTCTTCCAGCGATTCCGGTTTCCTGCTCTCGACCCGGCCCACGCAGCGCCGCAGTGATTCGAGCTTCTCCCGAATGATCATCGTGTCCATCTTGCTTGCCTTTCCTCGAGAATCCGCCGTCGCAAGGGAAGAAAATCCGCGCTGTCGAACAGGTGTCTTTTCAGCAATTCCGCATGGGATCGATTGTCTCCGAGCAATTTCCTGCCTCTTAGCACCTGTCCGAGTATGGGCTGCGGACCTTCATACAGGTCAACGATGTCCACCGGGCAACCGCTATGCTGGCCGATCTCCCCTGCAAGCTTTAGCGTGAAATCGCTCGACAGCGGCGTATCCATCAGCAGCCCGAGGTCAATATCGCTGTCCGGCCCGGCATCGCCGGTTGCCCGGGAGCCAAACAGGATGGCCAGGCGAATGCCCGGTTGGCGACGAAGAATCCCGACCAATTGTTCATCCATCGTATCCATACCCGCATTGTCGCCCGCAATCGGTCGAAGCTCAATTGAGCTTGCGGATTCCCGAATAAATTGAGTTGCGGCGGGATTCGGTGTATCAAGGCACTGCAGTCCGGGACCGGCCGGCAGTCGGTCGGAAAAGCACATCAACACAAGGTGACTTCCATGCTCAATCGACGCGGGTTCCTCCTCTCCTCCCTTGCCGCGCCCATGGTGCTGTCCAGCGGACAATCCCTGGCCCAGACGGCGCCCGCGGGAAAAATGCTGCTTGCCATGCACCAGAATACGTCCAGCGCCGCGGGTTTTCGCGGCTCACTGGAAGACTGGGCCCGGGCAGGCATCGAGTACGTTGAACTCAACGACGGATTGCTCGATGGTTTTCTCGAAAACGACAGCTTGAGCGGCGCCCGGGCCCTGCTCGACGATCTTGGCATGACGCCGGTTTGCGCCGCGACGGCTTTGCCGGATCTCTGGATTCCAGGTCCTGCGAGAGAGGCGTCGCTGGAGTCATGGAGGATGCGCTGCGATCAATTCGCGAGCCTCGGCCTCGACAAGATCTACTCGCCATCCATCACCAATCGCCCGGTTACCGCCGAAGATTTTGCGGCGACGCCCGAAGCCATTCGTGAAGCGGCGGTGATCGCGGGCGAGTACGATCTCACTTGCATGATCGAGTTCCTGCGCACCTCGACCCACCTCGCCACCCTGACTTCCGCGCTTGGCGTGATTCGCGCGGCGGATCATCCGAACATCAGGCCGATGATCGACTTTTTCCATTTCTGGTCGGGGCTTGGCAAATTGGCGGATCTGGATTTGCTCGAACCGGGGGAACTGGCCCATTGCCACTTCCAGGATTTGCTCGACGCGCCCAGGGAACTGACCGACAACAGTTATCGCGTCATTCCCGGCGACGGCATCGCTCCGCTCAACGCCATCATTCGCAAACTCGCCGAAAAGGAATTCAACGGAGCGCTTTCGGTGGAGTTGTTTCGCCAGGAACTGGTGAATGGCGACCCATTCGAGGTGGCGACGGAAATCAGGCGCAAATCCGAAGCGGTAATGAGCGAGGCCCAGGTTTTGTGAACTGATTTTGCAAATCGCAAACGCGGCATGGCCGGCGCACGGCGGAATAGACCGCGCGCCAGCCACAAGCCCGGCTTCAATACGGCCAGGCGGGCATGGAGACGACTTCCTGTTCTATCGTTCCGATGTCTTCCACCACGACTTCCACCACATCCCCCACCTCCATGTTGCGCCGCATTCCGGGGACCACCGGCATCGCGCCGGTGTAGATCAGGTCGCCGGGCTCCAGCGTCATGTAGCGGGAGAGATAGCTCACGAGCCGGGCCGGACGATTGATCATC
This sequence comes from Pseudomonadales bacterium, assembly GCA_022827425.1. Lineage (GTDB taxonomy): Bacteria > Pseudomonadota > Gammaproteobacteria > Pseudomonadales > Pseudohongiellaceae > UBA9145. The sequence goes on from JAJDSZ010000076.1 coordinate 2,439, forward strand.
GTCGATGTCCGGCCTTCTGAGAGAAGTTCGCCGTTGACCCGCACGCTGATCTCAAGGTCGCTGTAATCGAGGCCTCTGACGATCGTATTGCCAAGACCCGCCCAGGTGTCGGTGGCCTTGCCCACAAGCTTGAGCGGTCGAACGCCCCGGTCGGAAGCGATCCACGACAGTTCCGACCAGTCATTGCCCGCGGCAACGCCGAAGATATAATCCTCCGCCTCGTTCTCGGGAATGTGGCGGCCGCTGCGGCCGATGACGAGCACGAGTTCACCCTCGGGAATCATCATTTCGGCCTCCGGCGGCTTCTGAACCTCGCCGCCGTCCGGGCTGAGCCCGGTGGAGGCCTTGAAGAAATAGCGCGGATGCGGCACCTGGCTGGGCATGCCGTCCACGGGATGGTAGTTGGCCGCGGCCGAAAGCACCTTGCGGCCCGGCTGCTCCGGATCCACCGGCAAGCCCAGTTCAACCTCTGCAAGGTCGAAACTGCGCCCGGTCGGGGCGGCGCCGCCTTCCACCGGGTCGCCGTCAAGTTCGCTGACCTGATCCCCATCCAGCATGCCGAATGACCAGCCGCCCTCGTGCTGGAAACGGACATAGGCGCTCACGCCATCGGGCTCGGGAAGCTCCGGGCCTGAGACCGTCTGCCGCGTAACCCGCACGAGTTGATTGCTCACCATGCCGATGCCCTCGATTTCGACTTCAACGACATCGTCCTGCCAGAGCTGGCGCCGCGTGCCGGGAAGCTGCGGGGGCGCCACCGTGCCGGTGAAGATAAGGTCGCCGCGCTTGAGGGTGATGTAGTGGCTCAGCTTGCTGATGAGCGCGGCGGGGTTGTTGCGGAAGTCCGCGGTGGTGCCCTGGGCGGCCACCACGCCGTCGAGCCGGACGGTAAGTTGCAAATCGCTCAGGTCGAGCCCGGTGACCAGGTAATCTCCCAGGGAGGCGAAAGTATCGCCGGCCTTGCAGAAAACGTGGCTGGGCTCCTCGATTCCCCGGCCTTCCCCGCACCAGTCGTTCTCGCTCCAGTCGTTGCCGACCACCACGCCGAAGAGATGATCCATCGCCTCGGATTCGGGAATATGCCGGCCCCCGGTTCCGATAACCAGTCCGAGTTCGCCTTCGAAATTGAAATTGGTGGCACCGAAGGGAACTTCCACCGGATCGCCGTTGCGCGCAAGCGAAGTCGTCGCCTTGCCGAACCAGGATGGATGGTCGACTTCCACCGGATTGCCGTTGGGATTGTTCGAGTTTCCGGCAACGCCGAAAACCCGGGGCACCCGGTCGGGGTCCATGGGAATCTCGAGCTCGACTTCGCCCCTGGCGACGGTCTGCCCGGTCTCGCTTACGCCATCGTCGAAGAGCGGGTCACCATCGAGGATGCGGATGGTGTCTCCGTCGAGGATGCCGTTGTGGGTACCCGAATCGTCGCTGAAACGCACGTAGCGGGTTACATCCCCGTTCTCGGCTGCGAAGGCGGTGGTGAAGTTCTGCCCCGCAAACGCCAGCAGGGGAACCAGCAGGAGTTTTGCCAAATCGTGTCTGGATCGGACGAATGCTTGCATGGATCGGGTACTCCTTTGCTATTCTGGACTGGACGGGCAAGACTACAATGATTGTTTGACAATTCCAAACGTTTCCGGGCGCGGTGGTATTGGGGGCAGGCGCGAATGAAAATCCGCATCGTTCTTCGGCATCTGGGCATCTGCGCCCTGGCTTTTGGCACGCCCGCCATGGCCTGGGATTCGGTGGGGCACCGGGCCAGCGCCCAGGTGGCTGTGTCGTTTCTGGAGCCCGGCGTTCGCGAGCGGCTGGTGGCGATTCTGGCGGCCCATCCCCGCTTTCAGGAAGATTTTCTCGACGATGTGCCGGGTTTCATCGATACTTCCAACCAGCTTGCGTACGAAAGCTGGCTGCTGGGTCAGGCGGCTTTCTGGCCGGACATCGCCCGGGGCCTGCCCCGGGGCGAGCGTGAACGCTACCACCGCGGCAACTGGCACTACATCGACGGCGCCTGGGTCCGGGGCCAGGCCATGGCGCAGGGCAACAGCTATGTGGGAATCGACCCCATGCCCGATGTCCCCGGCATGGAAGCGGCGATCCGGAGCGAGGCCGATGTGGACAATATAGTGCTTGGCCTCGACTACAACATGGCTTTGCTGACGGATTCCGCCACGGACCCGGCAAGCCGTGCGGTGGCCCTGTGCTGGGTGCTGCATCTGGCGGGCGATATCCACCAGCCGCTGCACACGGGTTCCCTGTTTTCCGCCCGCCTGTTCGATGACGGCGACGCCGGCGGCAATGGCGTCGACACCAGCGAAGGCAATCTGCACACGGTGTGGGATCGCGCCCTGCGCGAGCGGGGTGTGCTCGCCGGCGTCAGCGACATTGTGGACTGGCTGCAAGGCATCGACCGCTCCGCAATTGAATCGGCGCCCCTGGACTGGGCCCTGTGGATGAAGGAAAGCCGTGAACTGGTGACCACGGTCGTGTACCCGGATACGGTCAGTGAGGAAATTCTCGCAGCGGAGCGCGAGGGCCGGGATTTTGGCGAGATAACCTTGTCAGCGGGCTATCTCGCGGAGATGCGCGAGATTTCCCGGCAACGCCTCGGCCTCGCGGCGCTTCGCATGGCCCTGCTGTTCAATCGAAACCTGTAGTCGCCATACCACTGCCCCGCCCGGAGTTCGGGTCGCAGGATCTCATTGGCAGACCACCAGGAGCCTGCGCTCCCCGCGATTCCCCTCAGGCGCAGCGGTGCATTTTCCCGGCCTCTCCCTGTCCCTGCCGGCTCGCGGCGAGATTCAGCACATTGCGAATCAGCCGCGGCCCATGGCCGTTTTCCAGGCTCATGATGGACTCGGGATGGAACTGCACCCCCCATAGCGGAAGCTCACGGTGTTCCACCGCCATGACCACGCCGTCTTCGCTGCGGGCGGTGACTTGCAGGCAGTCCGGCACCGAAGCCGCAAGCAGGGAGTGGTAGCGGCCCACCGGAAATTTCCGGGGAAGGCCGGCGAACAACGCACTGCCCTCATGCGAAACCAGCGACGGCTTGCCATGCACGGGAGTCTGCAATTGCCCGAGTTCGCCGCCAAAATGTTCGACGATTCCCTGCAGGCCCAGGCAGACGCCGAAGACCGGAAGCCGCCGCTCCAGCGCCCGGGCCATGGTCTCGCCGACGGCAAAGCGGCGCGGCGTCGACGGTCCGGGGGACAAGGCCACCAGCTCAACCTGCTCTCCCTGCAGATACTCCCGCGCCGCCTCGGCGCGCAAGGTGATCAGTTCCGCGCCAAGCCGCCGGAAACAATCCCCGAGGCTGTGCACGAAGGAGTCTTCATGGTCCACCATGAGCACCCGCAGTTGCCCAAACTCCGGCGCCGCCCGGAATGGCGCCGTATCGGAAATCGGTTTGACGGAAACGCCAATGGCCTGCATCAGCGCCCTGGCCTTGAGCCGGGTTTCCTGCTCTTCGGATTCCGGGTCGGAATCCGCGAGCAAGGTGGCCCCGGCCCGCACTTCGGCCATGCCGTCCTTGATGCGAATCGTGCGCAGGGTCAGGCCGGTATTGAGGTTGCCGTCAAAACCGATCTGGCCGATGGCGCCGCCGTACCAGCGGCGGGCGGATTTCTCGTGCTTTTCCAGATATTGCATGGCCGCCAGCTTGGGCGCGCCGGTGACGGTGACCGCCCAGGTGTGGGAGAGAAAGCCGTCGAGTGCGTCAAAGCCGCTTTTCAGGCGGCCCTTGACGTGGTCCACGGTATGAATCAGGCGGGAATACATTTCAATCTGCCGCCTGCCAACGACTTCCACCGAACCCGGCTCGCATACCCGGGCCTTGTCGTTTCGGTCCACATCGGTGCACATGGAAAGCTCGGATTCATCCTTGCTGGAATTGAGCAGGCGGCGAATCTGCCCGGCGTCGGCGAGGGCGTCAACGCCCCTGGCAATGGTGCCGGATATCGGGCAGGTTTCGATGCAATCGCCTTCCACCCGGACAAACATCTCGGGAGAGGCGGCGACGAGGTACTCCCGCTCGCCAAGATTCATCAGGGCGCCGTAGGGCGCGGGATTCGACTCGGCAAGACGCTGGAACACCCGCGCCGGGCTGTCCTTGCATGGCGCGAAAAAGGTCTGGCCGGGAACGACTTCGAACAGGTCGCCGCGGCGGAAATACTGTTTGGCGCGCTCGACGCCCGCGGCGTACTCCCCGGGCTCGTGATCACACTCCCGCGGTACCGGGATCGCCGGCGAAAACGGGACTTCCCGGGCGGAGCGCTTGAGGCCGCCGGTGGTTTCCCCATGCTGTTCGCGGCCCCGGGCGCGGCAGATGAACTCATAGTTGTACGCCAGCGCCTGCTCCCGCCGGTGGTCCGACACGAGAATACGGTCCGGCAAATACAGCACAAGGTCGCGGTCATCCGGCCCGCGCTGTTGTTGCAGTTCGATTGCCTCGAACTGGAAAGTCAGGTCGTAACCGAAAGCGCCATACAGCCCGAGAAAGGGATCATCCGGGAAGCGGAACCAGGCTGACAGCGCCCGCAGAGCGGAAAATACGCTGTGCTGGCGGCTGCGGTCCTCCTCGCTGAATCCGCCTTGCGGCGGGCGGATTTCCAGATGGATCGACGACTGCCGCCGCTCAAGCCGGTGAAGAAAGTCGCCGCCGGCAAGGGCCCGCTCCACTTCGGCGAGCAGAATCCCGCCCCGGCGGTTGAGCGCCTCCACGGCAAGTTTGCGGCCGCGCCCCACGAGGCGCAAAGGCGGATTGACAAAACCGATATCCCAGCGGGTGTAGCGCCCGGGATATTCAAAACCCGAGCGCAGCAATACGCCGGGAGACGCATTGAGGGATTCGGCCAGGCCATCCATCGCCGTGGCGTAGTCCAGCTTTTCCACCGACAGATGCACACGCACGCCGCCGGCGGTCTCGTGGCGGTATTGTCGGCCGGGCTCCAATCGCACAGTTCCACTCGTTCCCATCACGGGTTCCTCCGCTTGGCCTGCCGGAGCCGTGGCTGGAACGATTACTGAAAGGAAACAGAACGACCGCCACAACTCCGGGCGGCCGGTGAAGAATTACTGAAGATTCTTCCGGCAGCCCGCGTCGGCAAACCACCAGAAGCTGAAACGCACTCTGTTCATGCCCGCGATACTGAACCCGCGCCCCCGGAAAGTCAAGCGGGATTTGGCTCACATGGCCTTTGTCCACCGGGCTGCTTGCTGCTAAGCTTTGGCGGATTCGGATTGCAACGGCGGGAGCTTTGCCATGGTTCTTTTCCAACGATTTTTGATTGCCGCATTCGCGCTGGTTTTTTCGGCCGCATCGCTGGCCGCCGAGTTTGTCAGGGGCGACCCGGAGCAGCTCGGGCTTTCCGCCGAGCGGCTGGCGGTGCTCGATGCGCGGCTGAAGTCCTTTGTCGAGGAGGACCGCATCGCCGGGCAGGTGGTGCTCGTGCTGCGCGATGGAAAGGTGGCCTTCAGCGCCGCCAATGGCTGGCGCGACAAGGAAGCGGGCGCGGCCATGAGCGGCGACACGATTTTCCGCATCGCTTCCCAGACCAAGGCGATTGTCAGCACGGCCATCATGGTCCTGCAGGAGCAGGGCAAGCTCGATATCAGCGACCCGCTCGGGCGCTATATTCCCGAATGGAGCGACATGCGGGTTGCGGTGGTGCCGGACGGCAGCGTGGGCTATGTGCTGGAAGACGCGGCCCGGCCCATCACGATCCGGCATCTGCTGACCCACACCGCCGGCATGAGTTATGGCAGCGGGCCGGCCCAGGACCGCTGGGAGGCGGCGGGCTTCCAGGGCTGGTACTTCGCCAACCGCGACGAGCCCATCGCCGAAACCATCGCCCGCATGGGTTCGCTGCCTCTCGACGACCATCCCGGCGAAAGCTGGATTTACGGATACAGCACCGACATCCTCGGCGTCGTGATCGAGAAGGCCAGCGGCATGGACCTGCAAAGCTTCCTGCAACAGGAGATTTTCAACCCACTCGACATGCGCGACACGCATTTTTATCTGCCCGAAGCCAAGCGCGACCGCCTGGCGACGGTTTACCGCCCCGGCGCCGATGGCGTCGAGGCGATTCCGGTGACAGACGGCATGCAAAGCCAGGGCATGTACCTGGACGGCCCCCGCACCAGCTTCTCCGGCGGCGCCGGCCTGCTTTCCACGGCGCGGGACTATGCCCGCTTCCTGCAAATGACGCTGAACGGCGGCGAACTCAATGGCGCGCGCATCCTCTCGCCCAAGTCGATCGAGTTGATGACGGTCAGCCACCTGGGCGATATCCCCTTCCGCGGCGGCCAGGGCTTCGGCCTCGGCTACTACGTGCTCGAAGACCTCGGCGCCAACGGCAGCCTGGGCACGGAAGGCGAATACGGCTGGGGCGGCGCCTATCATTCAACCTACTGGGTCGACCCGGAGGAAGAACTTGTGGTCGTCTACCTGACCCAGATCATCCCCGCCACCGGCCTGAACGACTACAGCACACTGCGCAACGGCATCTATCAGGCGATTGTCGATTGATCACGGGCGAGGCATGCGTCGCCCGCACGGTGCGATTTTCCTGATCGCGGGGAATCGAACACGGCTCGACCCGTCTGAACACCAGCTCAAGTGGACTGAAACGAATGCCAGAACAGCCAAACATGACCCTGCGGGCGCTGTTCCCGACCTTTCTGCACGAAGCTTGGTATCCCAACTTCGCGGACGAAAAGGAACAACTGATCCGGCGTATCCGCGAAATTCGCGAAGAGGACCAGGCGGGCCGGGAGTACTCCGCCCAACATTACCCCTACGGCTTCACGTCCTTCCGCAGCCGCGACCGGCTCTATACCGACCCCGCCTTCCGCAATCTGGTGGACTTCATGTTCCAGGTCGCCTACGACTACGGCCACAAGCAATACTGGGACCTGGAAAACTTCGAACTCGCCATGACCCAGCTCTGGTGCAACATCAATTCGCGCTACAACTACCATCGCGACCACGTGCATCCCTACTCCCAGATCAGCGGCGTGTTCTATATCCAGTGCGAGAGCGGCGCCGCGCCTATCAGCCTGAAGGACCCGCGCCCCGCCCGCTGGATGGTGCCCGCCCCGCTGCGAGAGAATCGCGCCGAGAACACGCTGATCACCACCCTCCCCCCGGAGGAAGGCAAGTTGCTGATGTTCCCCGCCTGGCTCGACCACGGCGTAAGCCAGCAGCACGAAGACACCGAACGCATCAGCATGTCCTACAACTTCGAATTGCGGCAGAAAAATCCGAGTTAGCCTGCTTCCTCGACCTCGACCGAGTGGCGGCAAGAACTCTCAACCCGGCAGTATGCTGTCCAGTTCTTGCAACGCACGGGTGTTTTTCAAACCCGGATTGCGCGGTTCTGGACAAAAAGCACGGAAATTTCACCTGAAACATGAAAAAAAGCGGTCAATATTCATGTCCCACCTGAATATTGCTGATTTTTCGGACCGGTGCATGAAGGGGCTAGACGCGCCTGGGCCAATTCCTGGAAAGGATGGCCCCCGAACTAGCTCAGCAAGGCTACGATAAGGCCGCCGACCGCGACTTGCGACAAGACCAGGGCGAACGCCCAGCGCGCCAGTTGGGTATTCACCCCGGCGAAGCGGCCGTCGATACGGTTTTCCAGGCTTTCGAGACGCGAATCCAGGTCGGCCCTGGTGGCCAGCGGTTCCACCGCGGCGATGATGGTTTTGGTGATGGCTTCCGACTGGGAGCGGGTCATGCCGGATTCTTCCAATTCGTGCGTTGAAGTCAGTATATCTTGGGCCTTCATGGGAACTCCATTTTTCCGGGAAATCAGGGATGCGCCGGGGACTCGGAGAGCCGCGTCGGCCGGCAGCGCAAAGGCTAGTCCAGGACTTCCGGGAATGCCCGATTTCGAGCGAAACTAGTCTCGGGGAGAAATCAGACTGGAGCTGCTGGCATAGTGGGTATCCCGTGAAGGGGGCAGAAAAACCCCGACTGAGTTCAAAACAAAAACGGCGGTGGATTGCCCACCGCCGTTTTTGTTTCGATTGCCTTGCGGCGAGATCAGAAGTTCCAGTTGAACCTGGCGTAGATTCTGCGTCCGCGCGGGTCGAATACGAGAGCGTCGTAGTTTCCGGCGCTGACTTCGCGATAGGGCAGATCCTGGTCCAGCAGGTCCAGTACGCCGACAGTGAACAAGGTGCTACCCCATGCGGGATTGTCCCAATCGTGGGTGTATCGGAACTGAGCGTCCCAGGTTTGATAACTGTCGACCTTTCGGCGCAACAGCGAACGGACCAGGTCGTTTCCGGTTTCGTAGGCGAAATCGTAGGACAAATCCTGATAGGAACCGATATGCCTGTTGATCACCGTCAATCCATACTGATCGCGCTGCCACGAGAACGTGATATTGCCTTTGTTATCCGGCAGCGAGCGCACGTGATTACCGTTTCCGGTGTTTCCGGTTGTGCCGGCGGCATCGAAAATTCCGGTGTCGACCAATCCGAGTTCAAGCCCGGGCACACCGATCAACTGGTACTGCCGCACGTGCGTGTAATCGGTGCTGACTCGAAACAGGCCCAGCTCATTGTTCCAGTTGTATGCGATCTTGACGTCGGCTCCATCAGCCTCGATCTGGCCTGCGTTAATGGCCGCCAGGGTCAGGGTGATCAGGTTGGCGGTCTCACCCCGTGTAACCCGGCTGATTCCCCAACCTTCCGCAGGGGGCTCATACAACGCCGGATTGACCACACAATTCAACCTTTCCGGGGATTCGCGGCCGAACTCGGCCTCGAGCGCGTTGGGGTTGCATGGCACATCAAGAACGGGCGAATCGGCCGATATGCTGTCGTTCAGGATGTAGTTGTCCGGGTTGTCGCGCACTTCCAGAAATCGCTCAATCTCCGGTTGCACGGCGGAAATACCGGGCTCGGGCAGCACTCTGTCGCTTACTTCGAAGCGCCAGAAATCGGCCTGTACCTGTAGTCCGTCGAGGTTGCCGGCAGGCGTCCAGATGAAACCGACCGAATAAGTGTCCGCATATTCGTTGCCTACATCCGGCGCCGGGCCGCCCAAGGTAAAGGTTTGCTCGACTTCACCGTTTTCCGGCGTCGGATCGATGAGACCGGCGCGCACCCGCTGGTTGGAAATCGGATCCCTGAATACGAGACTGCTCGCTTCGAGACCTTCTTCGACGATGCCGATGTTGGGCGCGCGGAAGGACTGCGACCAGGAACCGCGCAGCAACAATTCGTCGACCGGACGCCAGCTCATGGCGACTTTCGGCGACAGTTCGCTGCCGATATTGCCGCCGTAGTCTTCCCAACGCAGGGCAATCTGGGTCTCCACATTTTCCATGAAGGGCAGAGACATCTCTCCGAATACCGCATTGGTGGTGCGAATGTTGTTGTAATTGAAAATACAGTTGGAGCACTCGTAGTTGTTGGCTACGTAATGGAACTGGTTGGGCACGCCGTTTTCGTCATATCCCAGAATTCGATCTTGCAGACCGGGGAAGTTCAGGTCGGGCGCGATGGAATGCGCGGTGCGTTCACGATATTGGGCGCCGACCGCGATGGCCGCCTCGCCCCCGGCCATATCGAACAGACCGCCGCCGACAACCGCGTCGAACACTCGCAGTTTATTGCGTTTGTCCGCCCGCAATACAGTCTGGTTTATCCAGTCCATCAATTCCGGACTGTTGGCCACATCCGGATTCGTGAATTGCGTCAGGAACGGATTGTAAAACATGCAGCCGTCCCTGCCGTGATTGTTGCTGGTCAGCGCGTAGGACAAACTCTCCCGGGTTGTGAACACGTAACCGGGGAAGAATGTCTGGGTGAGGCCTGCGTAAAAGTCCCAGGCCTGTGGCACGGCGCCGCCGAACGGACCAGGGGCGCCTATGAAGTCGAAATCCGGCCGGCCGTTCGGCGTGCAATTGGGTCCGCCAAGTCCATTGGCCGCCAACTCGGTTCGCTCGCGATTGAAAACCTGATAGGACTGCTCATTGCTCGTGCTCGACCAGGACAGGCCCACATCGTAGTTCCAGTCGCGGTCATTAAACTGGAAATCTCCGCGAAAGCCGGTCTGTATCAGATCCGCTGCCGTATTGGTAAAGTTCTGTCGCTGACCGTCTCTGGGAATGTTGTCCCGGGGGTTCGCCCAGATCGCGATATTCGGGCCTCCGTTGGCCATTGAAATCGGCGCGTTGGGAATGTCGGTGGGGCGTTCCAATCCGGCTTGCGGAGCGAAAAATCCCAATTCCATGGTCTGACCGATAGCGTTGAAGCCGAATGCCGGATTGCGGATGTATGCGTTGGGTTGAGCCAGAAACACAGTGGGGCCGCGAGTGGTGCTGGACCCGCCCGTATTGTTCAAGCCGCCGCCCTGAAGGGTTACTTCTTGCTCGGAGTGAGATGCAAACAGGTAAAATTCCGCCGACTCGCTAAACGTATGATCGAAAGAGAGCGCGACGCTGCTGCGCTCGGTTTTGTTCTCGAGAAAGTTGAAGCGGGCGATATCTTCCCGGCAAGCGCCGCCGCGTTCCCCGCGCTGCTCGCGCAAGGTGCCGAACTGGAACGGGATGCCGGTTGTTCCCATCATGGTTTCACATAGCGGATCGCTGTAAATTGCCGTGTCTTCTCCGCCTTGGGAAACGTTGTACGCTCTGACCTCCTCATTGACGTAGGCGGGGTTGACGTTCGCGCCGAATACCGGAGAGGAAACCGCGCCACCAATTGATGAAACGGTCCCCAGAAACTGGGAGTTTTCATCGATATGGTTGCCATACAAAACGTTGAGCGGGTCACGCTCGAATACCTCGCCGGAAATGACGAAATGCGTGTCGCCGTCATCGCTGGCCCAACCCCAGATCGCGCTGGCGGTCTGGTCGAAGGCGTCACCGGCCGCTTCCACGCCCTGGATATCGCCATAGAGTTCGATGCCCTCGAAGTCGGTGCGCATAATAACGTTGACCACACCGGCCACGGCGTCCGCGCCATAAGTCGCCGAGCCGCCGTCGGTGAGGACTTCGATGCGGTCGGTCATCACGATCGGGATCGCGTTGATGTTGACGAACTCGCCGCCGGTGTTTGTCTCACCCGCGTGCGGCGCCATCCGCTTGCCGTTGATCAAGGTCAAGGTGGAGTTCTCGCCCAGGTTCCGCAAGTTTACTACCGCGGTGCCCTCGGTCTGGGAGCGTTCGCCCGAACCCTGATTGGTAAACGAGCCGGAATTCACTTCCAGATTCTTGATGACATCCCAGACGACCGCGGCGCCTTGCGCTTCGATACTGTTACGGTCGATCAATTGCACCGGTGAAGGCGCGTCCAGCGGGGTGCCGCGGATAAAAGAGCCGGTTACCACGACTTCTTCGATTTCTTCGTCCTGTTGCGCCGCAACGGGCATGGAAAGGCCAGCCAGTACGGCCAGGGTGATCGCTTTGCGGGCACCCGGAAAATTGCTTTGCATCTTGGTTTCCCCTTGATTCCGAAAATTCTGAGGTCTTGTCGAATGCGCTTCAGTCTTGCTGCCGAATTCGCTCAGACCGCTAGTCTACTGATTTTTTTTTGGAGATAAAGGGACTTGTTTACCAACATTCCGATTTTTTGCAATTGTGTTACCGATCTTCCCAAGCAATTCGCGAACTCGTGAATTCGCAGTGAATTTTGAAACAGTATGTAATCTTGCTGGCAAGCCGGCGAAGGTGGAATTAACCTTGCCGTCTTGTATTGATTTTCGCGGCCGTGGTTCACGGCCGGTCTGGTTTCCCGAACCGGAATGCGGTTCCGGGAGGAGAATAATCGATGAGAAATCTGTTGTTTTCCATGCTCATGCTTTCGCTTGCAACGCCCGCGCTGGGGCAATTGGCAACGCCCAATCCCGCCGGTCTTACTTATGGTCATGTCCATCTCAACATCTCGGACATGGAATTGCACAAGCGAATCTGGGTGGAACATTTCGGCGGCGTGGTAGTGGAAAAAGGTCCGCTGACCGCGGTGCGCCTGCCCAATATGCTGGTCGCCCTGACCGAACGCGCGCCCACCACGGGATCACGCGAAACCGTCATGGACCATTTCGGCTTCAAGGTCCGCGATATCGAACGATTCCTGCAAAAGTGGGCCGCCGCGGGATATGAAGTCGGACGCGTGTTTACCGGTGCGGAAGGTCAGACCAACGCCTATGTAATGCTGCCCGACGACGTCTATGTCGAATTGCAGGAAGATCAGTCATTGCACGTGGAAATCATGGGCTATCACGTGCATTTCATCACTCCGGGGCATGAAGAGTTGCTGGAATGGTATACCGAGGTATTCGGCCTTGAAGTCAGGCCCCGCGGCTCGATCGCCACGACTACGAATACGCCCGGAATGAATCTGAGCTTCGCCTCCACCGACGAGGAACGCGCTCCCACGCAGGGCGCGGCGATCGATCATATCGGCTTCGAATTCGAAGACCTCGAAGCCTTCTGCCGTGAACTCGAAGCGAAGGGCATCGAGTTCGATGTGCCCTACCGCGAAATCCCGGCCATCGAACTCAAGATCGCATTCATCACCGACCCCGCCGGCGTTCGCATCGAACTGACCGAAGGCTACGACGAGTACTGATCCGCGCTCAATGCAGCGTTTCGTGCCTGGCTTCCCGCGGCATCAGGGCGGCGCGGATCGTGCTGCCCCAGATCAGGTTGCCCAGTGCGTTGAAGTGCAGATTGTCGTCGACGAAGATGTCTGTCATCACCTTGCCGTCCGCTTTCATGAACGGCG
>JAJDSZ010000021.1 GCA_022827425.1 Pseudomonadales bacterium
CTTCACCCAATTGTGGTCGTAACCGACGCAATTGAGCGTGAACTGGTTATGGCCCCAGATCGCCTCCAGGCACATGCGCACGCCGGGAGCGTGCAGATGCGGCTCGAACGCGATGATCTTGGTGTGTTCCTGCAGCACGACATAATTGTGTACTTCCTGGTTGGCGCGATTGGGCAGGATATCCACATCGACGCCATTGCCGGTGCGCGGCCCGCGCCGGCTGTATTCCGGCGCGTAGCCGACCGGGAAGAAGCTGATGCCGAATTCCAGGTGACCCGTGGTATCGCGGCCGTTGGAATGCAGATGCGCGGCATAGAGATGCAAGGCCGAATGGGCGGGCAGCAGCCTCCCGGCCTTCTCGGGGAAGGTATCGGCGTTGCGTCCCACCTCGTGGATAGGCCAGCTTGTGATATCGCCCGAGATCGCCGTGCCGCCCTCGTTGAGCACGCCGCTGCGATAGGTCATGTGGTGGAAGATGTAGCGTCCGCCGACCGTGCTCGTGCCGATATCGGCGGGAATATCGTTGATCTCGCGCACCTCGATCGACTTGACGTAGCGATCCTCGGTCAGACCGGTCGGCACCAGGCCGATATCGCCCCACCAGTCGGGGCCGATCGCCGGTCGCGACACGTCGGCCGAGCGCAGGATCAGGTCGGGCTCGCCCAGGGTCCACTCGGTGCCGTCCGAGAAAACCAGCGGGACCGGCTCGTTATCGGGGTTGCCGCGCGGCGCGCCGTGCTCAACCCAGTCCTGGATCAACGCCAGGTCCAGATCCGACAGGGAATAATCGTTCTTGAAGCCGTTGATGCCGATGTTCTTCTCGACGAACCAGGGCGGCATGGCGCCCATGCGGTCGCGGATCGCAGTGCGATACTGGATGACGGGCGCCCAGGGCCGGACTTCGTCGTAGGACATGAAAGACATGGGACCGCCGCCGCCGGGCCGATGGCATTGCTGGCAACTGCGTTGCAGGAGCGGAGCGATATGGTCGGCGTAGGTGGCGCTGCCCGCCTCCATGCCGAAGTCCTCAATGTCGTAGTAGTGCATCTTCGTGCCGAGGGCATTGGCGCCGTATGACTGCGCCCGCAAGACGCCCGACACGAGCGCCAGGCTCACGCCCAGCAATGCTACCAACAGATGTCTGCTCTTCATTGTCGTCTCCTCTGGAGTCCGATGAACATTCCCGCCGGAATGCATTTCGCCGAGCATAAAATTTGCCGCCAATAAAGTCCACACCGGATTTGCGGCAATGTGTTACGGGGCATAGGTACAGAACCTATGCCCGGGACGCGGCGCAAGGCCGGACCCGAGAGCGGATTTGCGCCCCGTTTCGCGACAGTTCCCGGCTGAGTTCGAAAGTCTTCTGGATGTTCATCCAGAATTCCGGTGTTTGCCCGAAGTACTCTCCCAGGGCGATAGCGGTCTCGGCACTGATGCCCCGCCGCTCGTGCACAATCTCATGCAACCGGGTCGGAGGTAATCCGGTATCCCGGGCAACCTGATGCGCGGTGAGCCCGTAATCTTGAATCTGCTCAAGGAGCAGGGCACCGGGGTGTGTGCTTGTGCGCTGGGTCGGGGTCATTGACGCGTCTCCTTTCGAATGCCACAGAAACGGACAGACGTGTTGCCAGAGGTCCAGCGGCGATCTTCCCAGCTGGATTCGCCTGATCTTCTGCTATGTACATAAGTTACTCTCTACTCTACAATTCCCGCTGGACTGACTTCAAGTTCATTGAGAAATCGGGTCATCATGGCGCATAAAACCGCAAAACGCATTTTGGAGCAAATTTCGATGAAAAGGTAGGTATCGCTGGAGAGAAGGATTGGTATCGGGCTGCCTATTATGTAGCAAAAGAACATGGATATATCGATATGCATGTTCGACAAAACAGGCGTGTTTTCATCAAGTACAAATTATCGAAAATGCTGAAAGAAAGAAAAGCACTGTTCGTGGATTTTGGTTGTGGCCCTATGACTTCCGGAATCATGCTTGCAGAGATGCTGTCGGTATATGGGGATAAATACCATGACAACTTAATCTATGTCGGTATAGATTCATCAAAGAATTATGTGCAAGGTAGCTACTTGGGTAAATGAGATTGATGATGGCAAAAAGATTTTCAAGCGATTCCATGCTCTCAACAAAAATACACTTGAAAAGGAATTGCTTAACGACATTATCCAGGAAAATTTTCACCCAGAAATCGCAATTCTATGCTTGTCGTATGTACTCGCCCCGAACACATTTAGATACGGATTTACTGGTGCCACGAATTTAGCAAAAAATTAGAATGGTTTCCTTGAAAAATCAGAATTTACCCAGAAATCACATATCATATATATGAATCCGAAATTTGTGAATGCACACAGAAATTGGCATTATATGGTGCAAGAATTTGAGAATCTTGGTTCACGATATTGGAAGTACGAAAAATCTGAACAAAATTCACTCCAAGTTGATGGCTTGCAAGGGCCTGTTGTAACTCAAGTAATCACCGGCACAAGGAGAAATTGAGATGTCACAGACACTTGAATTGTTCCCTGAGGAAGCAGAGCTATCCTTACCATTACAACAAATCAACTTGTTACAAGAAGGTGGCGCGGACTACCAGTCCGCATTTATCAGTGCCAATGAAGAGAAAGTGCTTATGGAAGCTATTGATCGACAAAACTGGTCCAATGAATTGCGCCGCCGGGTGCAGCACTACGGCTTTCGTTACGACTACAAGGAACGAATTGCATCTGAAGATCAGCGAATTGGAGAAATGCCCGAATGGGTTGTTTTTCTGTGCGACAGGCTTGTGGAGAGAGGTGTTTTCCCGACACGCCCAGACCAGTTGATCGTAAACGAATACGAACCGGGACAAGGCATTGCGCCCCATACTGACAGAGATTGTTTCGGCCCGGTGGTAGCTAGTGTTTCCATCGGTAGTGACTGCATGATGGACATCTACCACACACCGAGATTGAAAACGGATTCTTTCCAGATCACGCTCAAGCGGCGCAGCCTGCTCGTACTTCGCGGTTTGGCGCGGGAAAGATGGCAGCACGGCATTCGTTCGAACAAGTCGGACTTTCAGGACAATCTGAAAATTCCGCGGAAAAGGCGTCTTTCGCTCACTTTTCGCACCATGAATCACTCAAGTTCCGGATCCAATCTGTCCGGCCATTCAAATAAGCAGTCAGGAATACAAATATGAAGCTCAATTTCAATAGAATTTTTCCAAACGGTATGGAAGTTACCCCAAGTTTGATTGTTGCTTTTGTATCGATATTCTTCTTGTCTTTTCCCCTGCTATTCT
The DNA here is from genome assembly GCA_022827425.1 of Pseudomonadales bacterium. GTDB lineage: Bacteria > Pseudomonadota > Gammaproteobacteria > Pseudomonadales > Pseudohongiellaceae > UBA9145. The sequence continues at coordinate 3,303 of JAJDSZ010000021.1, forward strand.
GGCAAATGACTTACTCTAAATCGAACTGGGCAATATTGTGCTTGGTGCCGAATGCCTTATTGTTGTATCTGGGTTTTCGTGATGTATTGATTCCCATATTTGAGGCCAGAGTGCAGTTAGAAATGCAGCCGAAGTATACTAAATCAGCGTTTTTTACTGCAAGATTGAAAGCAAATATTATCTCCGTATTTTATGTCCTTTTTATTAGTGAGAGTAGAGGTTGACTTAGGCAGTTTATTCAGAACATTGGAAGTAATTGATTGCATGTTCGCACGATTATTCAACAGGCTTGGCGGATTCATAATGTTTCTTTATAGCACCTATCTCGCGATCATTGCCTTTGTGGTAGCAGAGGCGAGTGCGGTAACCACGAATTACACAAAAAGACTTGTTATCAGAAATTATGAGATACCAAAAAGCCAATCGGATTGATCAGTGAGCGGATCAGGAAGGGAGTTTATGGCTGCAACAGTCCCAGTTCCAGCACCAGCATAGACAATACAAGCGCAGCCATGGGACACTCCGCCGAATATATAGACGACTGGCACGATATCGGACGGCCTTCAATGGCTGCGCTTGACCGAACATATTTTGGGCCGCATTCAAATTGACAACACCCTTCTGGAGCCGTTACCTTTTGCACATGTCTCGACCAGTCCCATCTTGCGGGCAGCGTTATACTCTCGGTTGCTCCCAGAAAATTTTCTCCAGCGAGGAGATCGAGTTGCTGGAGCACAATGGGGTGAAATGATGCGGCGTTCGCGGGGTCGGGATGACTGAACTTGAGTTTGGCGTAGTCACCAGTGTCGCGCGGAAGCGGATGGGAGTCGTCAGAGTTCACGCAGATATTGCATAAATTGTAAGTTGAAATTACAATTTATGCATGACATACAAGCCCCGCACTCTGGAACCACTCGTTCGCCGCGCTGCCGGCGAGTATCCTGTGGTGACGATTACCGGACCGCGGCAGTCGGGAAAGACCACTTTGTGCCGGGCGCTGTTTCCTCACAAGCCCTACGTGAATCTTGAGCCTCTCGATGAGCGGGAGTATGCCCGCAAGGACCCGCGGGGCTTTCTCGCGCAGTATCCCGACGGGGCGGTGATTGACGAGGTTCAGCACGCCCCGGATTTGGCCAGCTATATACAGGTGATGGTTGATGAAGACCCGGCGCCAGGGCGCTTCATCATTACCGGCTCCCAGCATTTCGGAATCAGCCGGACTATCAGCCAGTCCCTGGCCGGGCGCACTGCGGTCGTTTACCTGCTGCCGCTCAGTTACGAGGAACTTTGCCTGTTCGGCACGGAAACCGACGATCTCTGGCAAGTCGTATTCCAGGGCGCCTACCCCGTGATTCACGGACGCCGCCTCAATGCGAGGCGGTGGCTCGACAGTTACCTGTTTACCTACATCGAACGCGACCTGCGTCAATTGTCGCAAATCGGCGATCTGGAGGCATTCGCGAATTTCATGGCCCTGGCGGCCGGACGCTGCGCCCAGGAGATCAATCTTTCGTCACTTGGCGGGGACGCCGGCGTATCCCACAACACCGCCCGCGCCTGGCTTTCGGCGCTGGAAGCGAGTTTCGTTGTTTTTCGCCTGTCCGCCTGGCACGGAAACCTGCGCAAGCAAATCATGAAAGCGCCGAAACTCCATTTTGCGGACAGCGGCCTCACCTGCCGATTGCTGGGCATCCGTTCCGCGGATGAACTGCGGCTGCATCCCCTGCGTGGTTCGATATTCGAGACTTGGGTTGCGGCGGAAATTTTCAAACACCGGGCGCATCGCGGAGAAACCGCCGGCATGTTCCATTTCCGGGCATCGCGCGGACCGGAAGTTGACCTCATGATTCGCCGGGGACTCGACCAGATCGCCTGCGAAGTAAAATCGTCAGCCACCATGGACGGGAGTTTTCTTCGTCCCTTGCATAAGCTGGAAGAATTGCTTAGCGGCGCCGCCAGGGCAGACACACTGATCAAGCGCCTGGTTTTTGCCGGCGACCAGGGATACAGGCGCTCCGGGGTTGAATGCATCTCCTGGCGTGAAATTCACCGGAATGACTGGATGTAATCCAGCTACTCCGGCAAGGCGAAGGCGGTCAGGGTGGTGCCGGAGGGGATGAGGACGTGCTGGCGGCCATCGAGCATGAAGGTGGTGGCGGCGGCGCCCCAGATGCGCGAGCCGGTCTGGTAGTGCCAGAGATTCTCGCCCGTGGCGGCGTCGAAGGCGATGAAATTGCCTTCGTGATCGCCGGCGAAGACGAGCCCCGAAGCCGTGGTCATGACGCCGCCGAAAGTCGGTGACGGATAAGTAAACTCCCAGCGCAGTTCGCCGGTGTGGATATCGAGTGCGCGCAAGGCGCCGGTGCCGTCGGGTTCGATGAACACGACGCCACCGAAACTCGCCTGGCCGGGCGTGTAGGCCGGTTCCTCCGGCACATAGGTAGCGCAGGTTTCCCGCGCCGTGACGTAGAACAGTTCCAGTTCGGGGTGGTAGGAAGGCGGCATGAAATTGGTCGAACCCCAGGGGTCGGGCAGACAGCCCTGGCTGCCGTCGTTGAGGATGACCGGCCTGCCGTCGGAGCCGATTTCCCGCGCCCAGGTGGTGCCGGTAAAGGGTTCGCCGAGCAACAGCTCGCCATCGGTGCGGTCGAGTACGTAAAAGAAGCCGTTGCGGTTGGCCATCATCACCAGCTTGCGCGGTTCGCCCCGCCATTCGGCGTCGACCAGCACGGGCACGTGGTTGGAATCCCAGTCGTTGATGTCGTGGGGCGTGAACTGGTAATGCCAGCGCAGGTCGCCGCGCTCGGCGTCGAGCGCGACGATGGAGTTCGAATACAGGTTGTCTCCGGGGCGCGAATCGCCGAAATAGTCCGGGTTGGGATTGCCCACGCCCCAGTAGATCAGGTTCAGTTCGGGGTCGTAACTGCCGTTCATCCAGGTGCCCCCGCCGCCGCGGGCGAGCACTTCCGGATCGTCGGGCCAGGTTTCGCTGCCCGGCTCGCCCGGGCCGGGAATCGTGTTGAAGCGCCAGAGCCGCTCGCCGGTGACCGGCGCATAGGCGTCGATGAAGCCGCGGGTGGGATACTCGCCGCCGGAGATGCCGACGATCACCTTGTCGTCGATGATCAGCGGCGCCAGGGTGGCGGCGTAACCGATGCGGTAATCGGCCAGTTGCACGTCCCAGAGGATGTCGCCGGTGCGGCGGTCCATGGAGAGCAGGTGCGCGTCCAGCGTAACCATGAACAACTGGTTGCCGAGCATGCCGAAACCGCGGTTGACCGGCGCGCTCGCGCCATAGGTGAGGTCGTCGGGCAAATCGCGGCGATAGCTCCAGAACGCCCTGCCGCTGCGGGCGTCGATGGCCCAGGCGTAGTTGTTGGAGCCGGTGACGTAGAGCACGCCGTCGTCCACCAGCGGCGTCGCCTCGAAGCCGCGGCCGCGGGTTGTGGTTCCGGTCTGAAAGGTCCAGATCGGCCGCAATTCGCCGACGTTTTCCGGAGTGATCTGCGTCAGCGGACTATGGCGCCGGCCGCTGTAGTCGCCGGAATACGTCAGCCAGCGCTCGGGGTCGTCGAAGCCGCGGAGAATGTCCTCGTAAGCCGGGCCGTCCTGCTGCGCGAACAGCGAAGCGGGTGGCAGCAGGCAGCAGAACAGGAAAAAGACGTGGCGCATGAATGGACTCCCGATTCGGTTTCAACCAATCTGAACAAATAGGGGCTGATTCTTCAAAACAGCTTTATCTCATTGATTTTCATGCAAATACGCCAATAAATCCGCCAGCTCACCGGCACTGAGATCGGTTTCCGGGAAGGCCGGCATCAGGGACTCTTCCAGGCGTTGCATTCGGCGCAGGCCGCCCCGCCGGAAAGCACGCAGTTCCTGCTCTTCGGTGACGAGTTGCAAGGAAAAAGCGTCTTCATTCTTGAGCACGCCGGTCACGGTTTCGCCATCTGCACCCGATACCGTCACTGGCCCGAACCCGCGGGCGATCTGCCGGGACGGCTCGCGAATCGATTGCGTCAGGGCCTCGGGCGCCCGGCGCCGGGTGACGCCATTCAGGGAGGGGCCGAGGACGCCGCCGCCCCCGGCGCCCGCCCGGTGACACTCGGCGCAGTTGGCGGCAAACAGCTCGCGGCCATTAACTGCATCGCCATCGTATTCGGCATTGGCGGCGGCTTCCACCTGGCTGGCGAGAAACGCCACCAGCATCCACAGTTCGGTCTCAGGCAATCCGTGGGGCGGCATGATGCTGCCGGGAACGCCATCGCGAATGGTTGTGAACACATACTCGTCGTCCACGCCATCCCGCGCCCACATCAGGCGCAAATCCGGCGCATCGATCGATTCGATTCCCCGGCCGTCAGCCCCATGGCAGGTGGCGCACTGGGCCCGAAACAAGGCCCCGCCGGCCCGCACCGCCCGCACATCCCCCGCCAGCGGATTCACGTCCTGCCCAAACGTTCCCCGCACACCGGAAAGCGCCAATACCAGCAACCCGATTCCCGCCAGCAAGCGCAATCTCATGTTTCGACCCAATTTCTTCCACCCGCCGAGCATAACACCGGCAACTTGTCGAGACACGCACCATTAACAGACGGGTGAACTGTGACTGCTCAATCTTGGCGCTCTAATCTCAATGGAACAATACACACATCGCCATCTTCGTAGCTGTTGAATTCTCCAGGGCAATGGAAGAAAACGTAACGATGTCTGGCGCGCAAACGCCTCACTCGATCAATGTCTTTACGCAATTTTCCATTCGAGTTTGGGTGAGTCGCGGAGAACACTTCTGCCGCGACTGAACAATCATGTGATTCAATATCAGTACCTTGAACGGTGCCGAGATTTAACGTAAAGGGCGCAGCCTCGGCGTGGCTGTTCAGAAGGTACTCTACCGCACGGACACTGACTAGAGCCGTGAAGGTTTGGTTAACCTGCTCAATCAAGTTCAGTTGACGGTTTGGCTCCAATGGATCGAAGCCGATTTCCTCAAACTTCACGGCACGAAGCACATCAAGCGCGGAACACTGTTCCCCACGCAGCCGGAGATATGATATTGCTCTTAGCGCTGCAATCTGAATGTCGTTTTCCAGAACCCGAAGATCAGCTAACCGATTGATTTCCCTGATTTTCATTGAGTCGCTCTAAAGTTGAATCACCAAACCCGAATCTGTCGGCCCAAGATATTTGAAGTGGCTCCCAGCCTACCACAACAATGGTATCTTGAATTCGTACATGCTGCCGTAAGTCGCTGTCGGGTGGGGGTATGCGGCGGCTTGCGAGGCAGGAGCCGAGCCAGAGCCTCCAGGGATGGATTCACGGCGTTCGCCGCATACCCCCACCCGACAGCGGCGAGATTTTCCAGACTCCGATAAATCCCCGATTACGGTTGACAAGCTGCAAGGCTTGGTTAATTCTCGGCTTACTTTCCTGTTCCAGATGGAGAACATCATGGCAAAACAATCCAGGGGCGCGGCGCGGAGCAAGCGGACGCGGGACATTCTCGCTTCCGCCTCGGTTGCGCTGGTGCTGGCCATCGTCGTGGTCGGACTGCAAAGCGACCGCTCAATCGCCCAGTCGAGCAATTTCCAGGGCGGCGCGCCCGAGGTGAGTCAGACGCCGGACATGACTTCGATCCGCATCCTGTTTCCCGCCGGTGTGCGCTCCTCCTGGCATACCCATACCTGGGGGCAGTTGCTGATGATCGAGGAAGGCCGCGCCCTGACCCAGGTTCGCGGCGGCCCCGTGGTGGAAATGCATCCCGGCGAACCCTGGTGGACTCCCGCGGACGTGGAGCATTGGCACGGCGCCCACCCCGGGGAGGACGCGCTGCAACTGACCATCTACGAAGGTGAAGTGGTCTGGATGGATGCGACCACCGACGAAGAGTACCTGGCCACTCCGACCCGACCCTGAGAGCCCGTTCAAGCGGGCAATCGGGTACAGACACCGCTTCCGCATCATGCGGGAGCGGTTGTGGTATCGCATCCCGTTCAGTACGGCTCCTTTGAGCCGCCCTCCATGAGAACCCGCCCATGTTGACGAAACCGCGCCTTGCCCTGGTTGTTCCCGCCGCCCTGACCATCGCCGCTTGCGGCGAGCCGCAGCCGCAACTGAGTTTCGAGGAATCGCTGCAACAGCGGTTGATCGAAGCCGAGCCCGGCGACGTCATCGACATTCCCGCCGGCACCCACGAACTGACCCGCAGCCTGTCGCTCAACGTGCCCGACGTGACGATCCGCGGCGAAGGCATGGATAGCTCGATCCTGTCGTTCCGCAATCAATTGCAGGGCGCCGAAGGGCTGCTCGTCAGCGCTGACGATTTCACGATCGAGGATCTTGCGATCGAAGATACAGTGGGCGACGCGCTGAAGATCAACGACAGCGACAACGTCACCGTGCGCCGGGTGCGCACCGAATGGACCGGCGGTCCGCTCACGACCAATGGCGCCTATGGCATCTACCCGGTGCAGTCGAGCAATATACTGATCGACGGCTCGGTCGCCATCGGCGCTTCAGACGCCGGCATCTACGTCGGCCAGTCGACGCGGATCATCGTGCGCAACTCCCGGGCGGAGTACAACGTCGCCGGCATCGAGATCGAGAATTCGACCTTCGCCGATGTGTACGACAACGTGGCCACCAACAATACCGGCGGCATCCTCGTCTTCGACCTGCCCAACCTGCCGGTGCAAGGCGGCCGCAACACGCGGGTTTTCAACAACAGCATCGTCGACAACAACACCGCCAATTTCGCCCCGGAAGGCAATATCGTCGCCACGGTGCCGGCGGGCAGCGGCCTGATGGTGCTGGCGAACGACAATATCGAAGTCTTCGGCAACGAGTTCGCCGGCAACAACAGCGCCAACATGATGGTCGTGAGCTATCACATCACCGGCCTGCCGATCAATGACGAGAACTACGACCCGTTCCCCGAGTCGATCCATGTGCACGACAACAGTTTCAGCGGCGGCGGCGCCGAGCCTGACTCCGAGCCGCTGGCGCTGCTGCAACAGGCAACCGGGCAGGCGGTGCCCGATATCGTCTGGGACGGTACGACCCTGCCGGGCAAGTCCGCGCCCGATGTGATTTGCATGCGCGGCAACGGCGACGCCGATTTCGTCAATCTCGATGCGCCCGGCGGTTTTGCCGCGCCTTCGTTCGAAATCGGCCCTCACGATTGCGCCGGAGAAGAGTTGCCCGAGGTGTCGATCAGCACCGGGCCATGATTCGTTCCCTGCCCCGGGTTTTGGCGCCGGCGATTTTGTCCGCTTTTCTGCTTGGGGCCTGCGCGGAACCGCGTTTTTTCGAGCAGGAGAATCCGCAACGCCTGTCGGACTGGAACCTGTTCCGGGACGACGGTTCCCGATTCATTCCCCGCGAACAGACCCTTGTATTCGCGCCGGCGAATCCGCTGTTCACCGATTACGCGGGCAAATTGCGCACCATGTGGCTGCCGGCGGGCGGGCAGGCGAGCCTGCGGGGCGATGAACTCGAATTTCCCGCCGGTTCGATCCTGAGCAAGACTTTCTATTATCCGACGGGAGCCGATGGCATCCTGCTCGAAAGCGTGGACCACGAGAACGAACTCGACCGGCAGCGGCATCGCATGATCGAAACGCGGCTGCTCGTGCGGCGCGAGGACGGCTGGCACGCAATGGCTTACGTCTGGAACGAAGACCAGACCGAGGCCTTTCTGCGCGTGGCCGGAGCGAGCGTGAAGGTGAGCCTGCAACGCTCATCGGAAACCGAGGATTTCGTCTATTTCGTTCCCAACGAAAACCAGTGCGCGGGTTGCCATGTGACCGCACATCCCGACGGCCCGCTGCATCCGCTGGGCGCGGTTCCGGAGCAACTCGCCACGGCCGGGGGCCATCCATCCCAGTTGCAGGCAATGCGGGAACGGGGCTGGATCGAGGCTGCGCCCGCCCGGACCGCGGCGGCTTCCTGGCAAGACAGCCGAGCCGATCTGGACACCCGCGCCCTGGCCTACATGAACATCCATTGCGGCCATTGCCACAATCCCGACGGCGCGGCGGACACGTCGGCCCTCGTACTCGACGGCAGGCACCGCAATCCGGTGGAACTCGGCGTATGCAAAACCCCGGTGGCCGCGGGCGGCGGCGCCGGCGATCTCCTGTACAGCATTCATCCCGGCGCGCCGGAACGCTCCATCCTGCTCTATCGCATGGAATCCTCCGAGCCCGACGAGATGATGCCGGAACTCGGCCGTTCGCTGGCGCACAAGGAAGGCATCGCCCTGATCCGCGACTGGATCGCCGCCATGGAAGGTGACTGTCCCGAACCGATGCGGGCATTTGGAAACGGGTGACCACGGTGTCTACCCGGCTGCCTGGATTCTGCCTGCTGCTGATCTGCCTGATCACGGCGGGCTGTTCCGACCGCCAGTTCGAACGCCGCACTTATGTATTGACCACAGGCACGACCGGCGGAACGTTCTATCCCGTCGGCGTGGCGCTGTCGACCATCGTTTCCGCGCGCCAGGACGAGAGTTTTTCGCTGACGGCGATCAGTTCCGCCGGTTCCATGGAAAACATCAAGTTGCTGCGCGACAACCAGGCGCAATTCGGCCTGATTCTCGGCGTCTTCGCCGCCTGGGCCTGGGAGGGCAGCGGGCCGATCCGCTCGCCGCAGACGCATTTGCGCGCAATCGGCGCGACCTGGCCGAACGTCGAGCATTTCGTCCTGAGCAGCGAACTCGTCAGCAGCGGCACCCTCGACGATCTCGCCAACATCGATGGGGAACGATTCGTACTCGGCATGCGCAATTCCGGCGCCGAGCAGACCGGCACTTACATTCTCGATGCTGTCGGCATCGATTTCCGCAACCGTTTCAGTCTCGCCTACATGGGCTATGGCGCGGTCGCCGGCGCGATCCAGGACGGTAATATCAGTGGCATGAACGTGCCCGCCGGCGCGCCCGTAGCGGCGATCACGCAATCCTTCGCCCAGATGCGCGACAGCATCACGCTGCTGAATTTCACCCGGCAGCATCTCGATGCGATCAATCGGGAGTTGCCGCTATGGAATTTCTACGATCTCCCCGCCGGCACCTACCCCTACCAGCAGGCGGATGTCACCACCGCGTATAGCCCCAATGTGCTGGTGACGCGTGAGGATGTCCCCGAAGAGATCGTTTACCAATTGACCAGACTCATGTGGGAAAGCCTCCCCACCTTGCATGAGATCCACAGCGCCACCCGGGAAATGATGCTTGACCGCGCCCTCGCCGGCATCGTCATCCCCCTGCACCCCGGCGCCCTGCGCTACTACGAAGAAGCCGGCATTGAAATAGCCCCCGAACTGCGGCCCGCCACTACTCGATAACAAAATCGAAGTAAGTATCCGGATACGGTTCGTCGCGGAGATTGAAATGCCACCACTCCTCGGCGAGCGGCTCGAAGCCGTGTTTCATCATCGTGATCTGCAACAGCATGCGCCGGGCCTGGTGCTGGGGCGAAACCTCCTGGTTCGACGGCGCCGAGCGCGGGTCGAAAAAGTCGAAGCGCGTACCCATGTCGAGTTCCTCGCCGGTCTCCAGCAGTACCAGCGTCAGATCGACCGCCGACCCGCGCGAATGCCCCGACTGTTCGGCGATGTAACCTTGTTCAAATAGTTCCGATTTGTCGACATGCGGGTAGTAGACCGACTTCATCATGTCGTCTTCCGGATCCCGGGCCCAGCGCACGAAATGATCCACCGCCCGTTGCGGGCGGTAGCCGTCGAACAGTTTCAGGCCGAGCCCGATCTGGCGCAACTCGATCTGCACCGCGAGCAGCGCGTCCGCCGCCTCGCGGGTGAGTAGCACTTTTTCCGCTTCGTAGCCGTCGATGGGCGCGCCGATGAAATTGCCATCCCCGGCATATCGCGCTTCGATCTGCACACCGGCGAGAAACTCGCCCATGTCGACGAAGCCATCCGGAATCTGCGCCGGCGCGGGCCAGGCGAAGCAGAGAAGCAGGGTCAGCAGTGAAATCCGGTACACGCTGGTTTCAATCCCGTAGCGAAGCGCCTTCATAGATATTACTATGCGTCGCTGGATTGTCGATTCAAGGGCTACAGTACGAATGACCCGCATGCAAGTACATATCGCCATCACCGAGTTATAGCTGTATCTGAGCAACCAAAGCAGGAGACATTCCCGTGATTTTCCGAAGCAAACTTCCCGATCTGGACATTCCCGAAGGCAATCTGGTCGACGTGCTGTTACGGCATTGCGACGCCCTGGGCGACAAGCAGGCGCTCGTGGACGGGCCGAGCGGACGCCAGATTACCTACGCCCAATTGCCCGTCATGGTGCGGCGCTTCGCCACCGGGCTCGCCGAGCGCGGCTTCGGCAAGGGGGACGTGCTCGCGATCTTCATGCCCAATGTGCCCGAATACGGGATCGCGTTCCTCGGCACGGCATACCTCGGCGGCGTCAACACCACGGTCAACTCGCTCTATTCGACCGACGACCTGATCCACCAGTTCAAGGATTCCGGCGCGCGCTTTCTGTTGACCGTTCCCGATTTTCTCGACCGTGCGCTGCCCGCGGCAAAAGCGACCGGCATCGAGGAGATTTTCGTCCTCGGCAGCGCGGAAAACTGTACGCCCTACGCGGAATTGCTGAACAACGCAGGCGACGCACCCCAGGCCGAAATCGATCCGGTCCGGGACATGGTCGCCATGCCCTACTCTTCGGGCACTACCGGGCTGGCCAAGGGCGTCATGCTCAGCCATCGCAACCTGATCACCAATTTCGTGTTGTCCACGGCGGTGAATCCGCAGCAGGAAGGCGACAAGATGTTCGCGGTGCTGCCCTTCTTCCATATCTACGGCATGACGCTGCTGCTTTGCCTGTCCCTGTACACCGGCGTCACCTTGCTGTCGTCGCCCCGATTCGAACTCGAACAGTTCCTGCAGATCGTCCAGGACCACCGGGTCACCTTGCTCAGCCTCGTGCCGCCGCTCGTGCTGGCGCTGGCCAACCATCCCATCGTCGACAATTACGACCTGAGTTGCGTGCGCCTGATCACCTGCGGCGCGGCGCCGCTCGGCGTGGACCTCGAGCAAGCCTGCGCGAAGCGGCTCGATTGCGGCATCATCCAGGGCTACGG
>JAJDSZ010000115.1 GCA_022827425.1 Pseudomonadales bacterium
CGGCGCACCCACACCTTGCGCCAGCACTCCCAGGACGTGGCCGCCGTGCCGTCGTGCGCCTCGCCGCCCTCCCTGTGGTCGTGCGAGTTGTTGCAGGCGCGCATGTTCGGCGCAGCGGCGCCGGCCGCGAAGCCGTCGCCGAAGGTCACCGTCAGCGAGTTCGACCACGGGCCCGTCCGGGTCAGCCCCAACTGCACGTCGGCGTTGCCCGGGGTCGCGACCACCGTCACCGTGCCGCCCGGCTCCGGGCGGTTCGACAGGCGGATGACGTAGTCCTGGGGGCGCGACCCGAACACCATGTCCTGCCTGGGCCAGATGCCGGGGGTGGACGACACCGTGTCCGGGCGGGAGAGCGTCGCGCCGTCGCCCCGGCCGCCTTCCGCCCGCACCCAGCCCTCCCAGGCCTCCGCCTCCGGCGCGTCGTCCACCGCCACCGCGAGGTCGTATTCGCTGGCGTTGTAGCCGCCGTCCGACGAACTCGCCGTGTGGCGCAGTGTCAGCGCGCGTTTGGCGTGGACGTTTGCGTCGTCCACGCCCGTGACCGTCACCGTCTGCGGTGTGCTCCAGATGCCGGGGCCGCCTGGCGTGAAGGTGAGGGTGGCCGTATCCGTCGTCACCGCCGCCGCGTCCGTTCCCACCCGGGAAATGGCCAGCGTCACGTCTGCTGTTGGCGCCCGGTCCAGCGCCACCGTGTAGGTCGCGCTGCCGTTCTCCAGCAGGCGCAGCGGGCTTGCCGGGAAGATCACGCCCCCCGGCGGCGGATCCGCAATGTTGAACTCCGCCAGGTTGTCGGCTTCGCTCACCCCACCCGCGCCCGTCAGGCCGGTGTTGATGATCGTGCCGAAGGCGATGTCCACGGTCTCGGGCGTGCTTTCCGCGATGCTGTCCGGCATCGCGCTCAGGGTGATCGTCGCCGTGGTGGCCGTCGCGCCGGACTGCGGACCGGTGAACACCACGCTGGCATTGCCGCTGTTGAGGTTCCTGTACCGCACCCCGGTGGCGGATGCGCCCGCCATTGTGAAGTCCGTGCCCCTTGTCGCCGTTCCGCCGAAAGCAAGCGGGACGGTCAGCGATTCGCCGTCCACAAGGCCGCGGCCCAGGGCGATGGTGAATTCCTTCGTTCGTCCCTCTTCGACATTCCCCGCGGCGGCGGAGAGCGTCACCGTCGTCGGGTCGTCGTCAATCACCCGCGCCGTGATACTGCCCGCGTTGGCAATGGCGTAGGCGGTGTCCGTCGAACTGGTCGCATGGTTGATGGTGAAATCCCGGCCGCCGCCGGGATTATCGACGCTGTCGGCCACCCCGCGCACCGCAACAGTCTGCGCCGTATTCCAGTTCATTGCGGTGAACGTCAGCGTATTCTGGTCGCCGGAGGCCTGGGCGTTGGTATCCACCTTTGCCCCGGCGTCCGCGGTGGCCGTCACAGTCACGTCGTGCTCCGGCACACTGTTCAGCGCCACTGTGTAGGTGTCCCTGATCGTTGTGCCGTCCTCGCTTACCTCGGTCTTCGCCGGAGTGCCATTCTCGGCGATGGCAAGCCCGGCTGGCTGAACGGCCCAGCCGTTGAGGCGCAGTTTCAGGATAGAAGTCAGTAAATTGTCCTGCCAGGCCCCGTTGTTCCGCCTGAAACGGTGCTTGTTGTCAATTTGCCAACCGGATAAACCACTGGAATCCTCATTGTTGGATGTCGTGATGCGCCAACCTCCATTAAAATTCGCTACCACCGACGCAATATCGATAACGACAAAATATTCGGTATTCCTGTCGAGCGGCACGCCGTTGCCCGTCGGCGCCGTGAATTTCAGAACCTTGTCGGCGGTAAATGCGCTGAAGGTGGGATTCTGCAGGGTTCCAACGATGGCGCCCGGGTCGCCACTGGCGTTGCGCCGAACGCTTACCGAATATCCGTAACCGGGGTGGAACGCCGAGAATTCAATTTCGACACTGCTCACCCTGTAGCCCGAAGCATTGCTGCCGGTCCTGAACTTCTGGGCGTTGTCGATCTGTCCGGCGAAATCAAAAGGACTGGAAGTGGAGCCAAACCCCACGGTGCCGCCCGGTTGGCCGATGTTGCCAACCAGCACGCTTTCCTGCGCCACCGCCTGGAAAGCCCAGCCAAAGGCAACCGGCAACGCAAGCGCCAACGCGAAGGCCGGCTTCCGCACGCATTGCCTGATGCCATGCTTCCCGGGGCCGGCATTTCGCCCCGCAGCGTCGCGCCAGCCCTTGTGCATGCGGAGCGAACCGCCGGAATGCTGAAACGATGCGCGAAACAGACTCATGCGAAAGCCGGAACTGCCTGAATGGGGGCATTCGTCCAGGCAGGGATATAGCGGATGATTTTGACCGGATGAAAGAAATCGGTCCTGATTACCCGGTGCAACACGGAATGGCCACCGTAACGGCGATAAATCCTGCCACCACTGGAATTTGGCAGATTACCGCCTCCCCTGTCCACCACCCCGGACACTTCGCCAAGAATACGCCAACCCAGGCTTGGGGTAAAGGCCTGTGCCGCGTGGTGTCTCGTGTGTGCCATCCACCTGGGAGCCTGCGCCGCAGGAATTCGCGAAAGCGAAAATTCGCTATCGCCGCGCCCCTGGTCGTTCGATTGAGATGTCCCGATTTTGCATCTGCGTTATGCTTGGGCGCTTCGGGTTTGGGGGACCGCCATGACATCGCGACGGGAATTGCTGAAGGCGCTGGGGGCCTTGCCACTGCTTGGGGGCTGTGCCACTGGCGGAGTTACATCGCCGGCGAACTTCACGCCTTCGGGCTCGCCACTGCGCAGGGTCAAGGCGTCCCGGGAACGGGTGATTCGCACCATTGCCGGGCTGCGGCCATTCCGGCGCAATGGCTTTCGCGTTTCCCGGGAACGGCGCGGCGCCAAGTCGCTGATTCACAATTACGGCCACGGCGGCGGCGGAATCACGCTTTCCTGGGGCACATCGAGCCTTGCGGTGGAGCTTGCCGGCGCCGGCAATGGCCGCGATTGCGCGGTGATCGGCGCGGGAGCGATGGGCCTGACCACGGCGCGGCTCGCCCAGGACCGTGGCTGGAACGTCAGAATCTACAGCAAGGACCTGCCCCCCGACACCACATCCAATGTCGCCGGAGGCCAATGGTCCCCGACTTCGGTGTACGAAGAGGAATTCGTCACGCCGGCTTTCCGTGGCCAGTTCGAGCGCGCCATGAAAATCGCCTACCGCCATTTCCAGAATCTGGTGGGGCCGCGCTACGGTGTGCGCTGGATCAGCAATTACAATCTTTCCGGTGAATCCACGGAAAACAACTTCCAGCACAGCTACCCGGATTTCTATCCGCAATTGCGCGAACTCGAACGCCATGAGCATCCCTTCCCCGTCGACCATGTGCGCCATTACGACACCATGCTGGTGGAGCCGGCAGTCTTTCTTCCCGCGGTGATGCGGGATTTCTTCTCCGCGGGTGGCGAGATCAGGCGGCGGGAATTCGCCTCGGCGGAAGACATCCTCACGCTGGAGGAAGACTGCATCTTCAATTGCACCGGCATCGGTTCCCGAACCCTGTTCGGCGATGAAATGCTGATTCCCGTCAAGGGCCAGCTCAGTTTTCTGCTTCCCCAGGAGGAGGTCGATTACAACATTCTCGGCAATGGAGGCCTGTACATGTTCCCCCGCAGCGACGGCATCCTGCTCGGCGGCACCTACGAACCCGGGGAATGGAGCCTCGAACCCGACCCGGAAGCCACTCTCCGCATCATCGACGGCCACCGCGCCTTCTTCACCGCCATGCAAGACCCCTGGGCCTGAAAACGGCACAGAATTCACCAGGAGCCTGCGCCGCGGGCTCCTGGACAATTGGCTCGCTTGGCTATACTCTTTTCGCTTGACTCAGCCCGCTAGCGAGGATCGTCATGAATTTTTCCCGTCTGAGGATAGTCTCTCTCGCCGCCCTGGCTTCTTTTGCGTTTGGCGCGGGGGCCCAGGACGCGCCGACTTTCTACCAGGACGCCCTGCCCGTTTTCCAGAAGAATTGCGTTGCCTGCCATCAACTCGATGGACCCAGCGTGGGGGGCATTTATGCGCCCATGTCGCTGATGGATTTTGAGGCCGCCAAACTCTGGGCGCCGCTCATCCGCAATGCCCTGGAAACCGGCTACATGCCGCCCTGGGGCGCTCACGAGCGTCATCGCGGCGAATTCAAGGGCGAGCGCTATATCGACAAGGCCGAGAAAGACCTCCTCATCGCCTGGGTTGACGGCGGCGCCCTGGAAGGCGACTCCGAAAAGGCAGCCAACGGCGAAGGCCTGGTGGCTTCCAGCATCGGCACCACCCTGCCCGAGTCGGGCTGGTGGATCGGCGAGCCGGACCTGGTGGTGGGATTCGACGAGCCGGTCTACGTGCCCGACGAAGTCGAGGACTGGCAGCCCACGGTGCAGATGAATTTCGAGGAAGGCGCCCACCGGGACCCGCGCTGGATTTCCATGGCCGAACTGCGGCCCGGCGGACCCTGGGTGCATCACATCGTCTCCAGCCACATGGGCGTCGGCGTTCCCGGCCGGGGCCCCTTCACCTATCCCGAGGGCTGGGGCGTATTGCTGGCGGAAGACCCGTTCATCACGGTGAACATGCACTATCACAAGGACCCGGTTCCCGGCTCGGCGGTGTACGACGACACCAAGGCGGCGTTCAAGTTCTACGAACACGGCGATGTGATCGACCACGTGGTGGAAACCAACCTGCTGCCGCACCGGGACTGGACGATTCCCGCGGGCCATCCCAATTACGAGGTCAACAACACCTTCGCGGTGGACGAAGACATCTACCTGCTCTCCATGGGGCCGCACATGCACTATCGCGGCAAGGCCATGCGTTATGAGCTGGAGTATCCCGACGGCGAGATGGAAACCCTGCTCTGGGTGCCGAACTACGACTTCAACTGGCAGTTCCTCTACGAATACGAGGAGCCCAGGCTGATTCCCGCAGGGTCCACGATCCACATGTCCTGGTGGTTCAACAATTCCGAAAGCAACCGCTACAACCCGGACCCGACCCAGGACGTGGTCTACGGGCCGGCCACCACCGATGAAATGGCCAATGCCCGCATTTACTACGCGCCGGTGAAGAAGCGCGGCATCGTGGTGGGGCGCGACCTGCCCCAGGACGTGCTGGAAACCGCAAGAGCCACGGAGCAGCGTCGGCGCGAGCAGACCGAATTGCTGGACCCTGCCTCGGACGATTTTTCGTGGTTGACCGAGGACAGCCAATAGCGGAATTCGTGCATGCGCATGGAGATTCTGCGACTACGCGCAGAATGACATAGTGGGGGCCGCAGAATGACACGATGGGAGCCGAGGAAAGTCTGCGCGGTGCGGCTTGGCCTTCCGTCATTCTGCGCGGAGCGAAGCGGAGTCGCAGAATCTCCTTGATTCTTCCCGTAACAAGACTGAAGAGACAGCGATGAAAACCGATCTCTGGAAACTGACAACGGCGGCTTGCCTGGCAAGCATCGCCAGCGGCGCCCTGTTCGCGCAATCGGACGACGGCTGGGTCAACGGCCGCACCCTCGACGGCCAGCCCGACCTGCAAGGCGTTTGGACCAACGACACGATCACGCCGATAGAGCGGTCGGCTTCATTGGCCGACCGCGATTTCCTCACGCCCGAGGAAATCGAGGCCATGGAAACCGGCATCGCCCAGCGCAGAACCGAGGCCGACAACAATATCGTGGTGCGGGCCGGCGGCAATGTCGGCGGCTATAACCAGGTTTGGCTCGACTCGGGCGACACGGTGCTTTCCACCGGCCAGACCTCGATGATCGTCGACCCGCCCAATGGCCGCGCGCCGATCATCGAAAGCGCCCTGGCGGAGCGCGATTTCTATTTCGCCAACGTCGAAAACCATTACATGTATCACACGGTCTGGGATCGCTGCATCACCCGCGGCGTCCCGGGCTCGATGCTGCCGGCGGGCTACAACAACGCCTATCGCATCATCCAGACCCCCGACACGATCACCATCGTCTACGAGATGATCCACGACGTGCGCGTCATCCCGCTGAGCAAAACGGAACACATCGACCCCAAGGTGCGGCTCTGGATGGGCGACTCGGTGGCGCATTGGGAAGGCGAAACCCTGGTGATCGAAACGACCAACTTCAACGACCGCGGCATGATCGCCAACAGCAGCGCCGGAGGCCGCCTCAAGGGCGTGCCGGCTTCGGACCAGTTGCACGTGATCGAGCGTTTCACGCGGGTGTCCGAGGGCACCATCATCTGGGAAGCCACCATGACCGACCCGGAAGCCTTTTCCACGCCGGTAACGATCTCGATGCCGCTGACGCTGGAAAACGACTACCAGATGTACGAATACGCCTGCCACGAAGGCAACTACGCGATCCCCAACATCCTCAGCGCCGGCCGCGCCCGCGAACGCATGCAGGCAAGAAACTGAACAAGAATCTGCATGCCGTCCCTGGCGCGGCTCCGCTGATTTCTCCAACCCCCAGCCTTGCCAGTCCAGCCGCCAAGCACAGCTTGGCGTCGTTCGACCTGCGCATGAAGCTACGCTTCGTAAACGCTTGTTCTCACCCATGGCAAGTCGTTCGTCCAGCCACCGAGCACGGCTCGGTGTCGCTCGGCCTGCGCATGAAGCTGCGCTTCATAAACGCTTGGCCTCGCCCCTCGAAAAGCCTTGCTTTTCGTCAGCTATGCTGACCGGGCCTCACCCCACCGCAATCAGTTCCGGATGCTTGATCCGTGAGCGGACTTCTTCCACCGGGTGCTGGCAGACGCCCGCCTGTTGGATGAGTTTGCTTTCGCAGTCGTCGCAGCGCACGCATTCCTTGAAATCGATCTTCGGGCCGTGAATGGCGCCGGTGGGGCAGGAATGCTCGCAGACCTTGCAATAGACGCATTGCCGTACGCGCTTGATGCGGAAGGGCGAAATCATCGAGACCACGCCGAGGGCGGCGCCAAGCGGGCAGGCGTAGCGGCAATAGAAGCGGCTGATGAAGACCGAGCCCGCGAGAAAACCGAACAGGATCACCCAGAGCCAGACTGACTGGCTGAAATAGAAGATCGTGCCGAAAGGCTCGAAGTACTGGAACAGGCTCAGGTCGGCCGCGGCCACGGCCATCAGCAGCAGGAAGGCCAGCACGCCGTACTTGATGTAGATGGCGGCATTGTGGATCGCCCGCGGCAACTCCTTCTGGAAATGCCGGGGCAGCAGGCGGCTGATGATGTCCTGCAATGCGCCGAAGGGGCATAGCGATGAGCAGAACACCCTGCCCCAGAACAGCGTCGTCGCCACGGTGAAGACGACTATGATCAGGGTTGGCAGGTCGGTGAGAAACATCGACGGTCCCTGCTTGATGACGTTGGTGATGTGCGAAACCGACAGGAAACCGCCGTCGATCCAGCCGAGATAGACCAGCGTGAAAGCGAGCGTGGTCCAGCGCAGGGTCGAGTTTTTGGTGGCGAAGCTGATGCTCACCAGGGCGAGCAGAAAGAGCAATGCGCCGGTCTGCATCGGCGGCGCGGTTTCGATCAGGTAAGCAATACGGCTCGTATCCGTTGTCAGGGCGACGTCGTCCGCGTCGAATTCGCTAAATTCCGGCGGCAATTCCGTCCCCTGGGCCAGGGCCAGCGGCAGCGAAGGCACCTGGTATTCAAGGCTTGCCACGTAGCCGAACTGGGCCAACTGGTCGCTGAGGTCGTAATGCACGGTGAAGGGCCGGGTAATATCGATGCTGTCGTCGAGCACCATGGCGCCGGCGAAGCGCACCTCGCCGGCGATCTTGCCGTTATCGGCGCTGCCGACATAGACGAAGCGCCGCCGTTCGAGCCGCATGAATTCGCCGTCCTGCTCCACCGCCAGCCGTTCCTGCCGGAACGGCATGCTCGAATCGCCGTCTATACCCACCAGCACCAGGTTTCCGTCCCGAACCCGGGCGCTGGCTTCGCGCTCGGCGCGGGAGTAGTCGTCGGCGCCGACAAGCAGTTCGCCGAGCCCGTCGTGGGCCATGAAGGCGACTTCCAGATGCAGGAAAGTGCCGTCGGCGATTTCGACATCGAGCTCGCGCACCAGGCCATCGGTCTTGAAATCGTCCCAGCTTTTGCCTTCCAGGAACTGGAGCGCGCGGCCGTCGGCGTTGGTGGAACGCACGTAATCGGTGTCGGGAAGATGTTCCAGCGCGACCCGGCGTGCGGCGTTGCGGATGCCTCTCGCGACGGCCCAGGCGGTGATTGTGGCGCGGGAGATGCCGTCAATGTCGCGGCCGACACGGAAACCTTCGCCGATTTCCATACCGGAAAACTGCTGGGGAAATCCTTCGGTGTTGATGAAGTCGCCGCGAATGGCCTTGTAGGACTCAGTGTAGTGAACGATTTCCAGTCCGGTGACCGTGCCCTCGGTATCCATGCCGACAAGCATGTCGATGGGCGCGCTATAGCCGATTTCCTCGGGCGGCAGGTCCGGCGTGAAAAATACGTAACCCGCGAGTTCGGCCTCGGGTTCGGAGCCTGTATAACCCGCGTAAATCAGAAGGGTACTTTCCGCCGGCGCGAAATAGCTCGCTCCGGGCAGCACCCGGCGCAACTGTTCAGCGTCGATCTCGTCGATACTGTCCACCTGGGCCAAAACGCCCGAAGCAAGGCCAAGCAGCAAAGCGAATACCGGTAGCGCGGCAACGCGCGCAATTTGCCGCCGCGCTGCCGCCGTCACGCCGAAAGTCCCTCGCAGGTCTCTTCGATCAAGGCGTCCACCACGGCTACCAGCGCCTCTTCTTCACTGTCGCCTTCGAGCCGCCGCAGCCGGTACAGGTCGATCTGGCGATCGGCGCTGGAACCGTTGCGGATGATTTCCTGGACGTAGCTCAATTCAGCTTCGCAATCGAGCGCCGCGGCGTCCTCGGCGAGTTCTGCCGTGAGCCATTCGGCGATATCGCTGATATCCCGGCGTTCCTTGCCCAGCGGGTCGCCGAGTATCGCGAATACGCCGTAACGCTGGGCCAGCCAGCGGTTCTCGGCGATGATTTCGGTCGGCGGCTCGGGCGGCACCGGGTCCTTGTTGCGCAGCAGCCAGCGCACCAGGCAGGCGTACAGCGCGACCAGGGTCATCGTTTCCTCGATTCGCGTGCCGACATCGCAGATGCGCATTTCAATCGTCGGGTACTTCCCCGACGGGCGGATATCCCACCAGAGTTCTCCGCTGTCGCGCACGAAATCCATTTCCCGATAGTCTTCCAGCAGCTTGTCGTATTCGGCCCTGGAATAGAGCGCGCCTGGCACGCTGGTGCGCGGCAGCGCGCCCAGCAGGTTCAGTCGATAGGACTTGAAGCCAGTCATGCGCCCTTCGGTGAAAGGCGACGAGGTTGACAAGGCGTGCAACAGCGGCAGGTAGCGGCGCAGCGCGGTCATCACGCGGATGCGGTCGTCGGCGTCGCCGAATCCGGCGTGAACGTGCAAGCCACCATTCACCGAGCGGCGCATGCTTTCCTGGAAGATCACCGCGAAATGCCGGTAGCGGTCCCCATCCGTCGGCATTTGTTCCTGCCAGCGCCCGAAGGGATGGGTGGATACCGCGATCACTTTCGCGCCATGTTCGGCGGCCGCGTCGATCACCAGCTTGCGTGTCTCGCGCAGCGTCTGGCGCACTTCGGCGAGCGAATGGCACACCCTGGTGTTGGTTTCGATTTGCGAGCGCAGAAACTCGTGGACTACCTTGTGCGGTCCCGCGTTGCGTTCGCAAAGCTCGAAGATTTCCGGCGCCGGGTCCGCCAGCAGGTCGCGACTGGCGGCATCGACGAGGAAAAACTCTTCTTCGACACCGAGCGTGATCGCAAGATTGTCCATGTCCATTCCTAGATGTCGGATCAGGCTCGGGCCGGTGCTTGCAGTATTCCTGTTTCGTTTTCCGACTTTCCGATCACCACGGCGCCGCAGGAGTCCGAGAAGATATTGATCGAGGTCCTGAACATGTCCAGCACGCGGTCCGTCACCAGCAATAATCCGATAGCTTCGATCGGCAAGCCGATGGCGGTCAGAATCACCGCGATCGCCACCAGGCTGGCGGCGGGAATGCCGGCGACGCCGATCGAAGTCAGCAGCGCGATCAGCACCACGGTGAACTGGGTGCCGAAGGTCATGTCGAGGCCGTAGGCCTGGGCGATGAAGATCGCGGCAACGCATTCATAGAGCGCCGTGCCGTCCATGTTGATCGTGGCGCCGAGGGGCAGGCAGAAGCTCGTCACCCGGTCCGACACGCCCGCATTTTCCCTCGTGCAGCGTACGGTCAGCGGCAAGGTGCCGGAAGACGAAGCCGTGGAAAAGGCGGTCAGAATCGCCGGCGCCATCGCCTGAAAATGCAGGAATGGATTGACCTTGGCCAGGTATTTGAGCATCAGCGGCAAGGTCACGAAAACGTGGAACGACAGCGCGAGCACCACGGTAATGAAAAATCTGAGCAAGGGCTCGAAGGCGCCGAAACCGGTCGAGGCCACGGTTTCCGCTACCAGGCCGAATACGCCGATGGGCGCGAAGCTCATGATCCACATGGTGATCTTCATCATGGTTTCGTAAACGCCGGTCCAGAAGCTGAGCATGGTTTCCTTTGGGCCTTCCGGAATGCGCGACATGAAGAAGCCGAAGACCAGGCTGAAGAAAATCAGCCCGAGCATTTCGCCTTGCGCCGCGGCGTTGACGATATTGGTCGGCACCATGCGCAGGAAGATGTTGACGATGTCGCCGCCGCCGCGGCCTTCGACGGCGGCCATGGTGGAAGCGAGTTCACCGCCGTCGACGGTCAGGTTGAGCGCGTCGCCGGCGGGCTGGCCGTTGATTATTCCCGGCGCCAGCAGGTTGACGAAGAAAAGACCCACAAGGATCGACAATGTGCTCGTGGTGGCGTAGTAGAGAACGGTTTTCCCGCCGAGCCGGCCGAGGTCCGAACCGCTGCCGAGTCTGGCGATGCTGACGATGATCGAAGACATGATCAGCGGCACGACAATCATGAGCAGGCCGTTGAGGAACAATGTGCCGAGGAAGTCGTATATCCCGTAAAAGGTGATCCCGAGAAAACCCGTTTCGGTGCCGGTGATCGATCCCAGGATAACCGCCAGCGCGATTGCGATCAGAATTTGCCAGTGAAGTTTCAATTTGCGCATTCTTATCTCCTTTACTTCCGTGATTGGTCGAGCGGGCCATACGCCGTAACGTCGCGCGTCCCGGCAGACTTGAGCGATGATACTTGAGACCCGAAGCCATGCACACCCCCGGCCGGGCGAGGCATGCCTCGCCCCTACATGTGATTCCGGGAGCGTGCGCACTCCCGGCGGGCGAGG
>JAJDSZ010000038.1 GCA_022827425.1 Pseudomonadales bacterium
CGGGAAGGTTCGCGACGGAACGGGGGAGTCCATGGAGGATTTCCTCACCGACGCCCTGCACGCCGGCCTGCTGGCCCCGGCCCCGGAGTTGCCCGATCACTACCGGATTCCGATTCCGTCCCTGGGGGACTACCTGCGGGCCTTGCCGGCGGGGGCGACGCCTGCCTGATAAAAGACTACATCCATACCCAGGGTCTGCGTTGACGGTCGGCGGCTTCGAAAGCCGCAATCGCGTCTTCCTGGCGCAGGGTGGCGGCGATGCTGTCGAGACCTTCGAGCAGCAGTCCGCGCCGGGCCGGCTCGATGGCGAAACCGGTTTTCTCGCCTTTCCGCCAGCGGATTTGCTGTGCGGCCAGGTCGATTTCCAGCAGATTCGCGCGAGGGTCGAGTTGCACCCATTCCGCGAGACGCTGAATCATCGCCTCTTCCAGCTCGATGGCGACAATACCGTTCAGGGCGCAGTTGTTGAAAAAGATGCCGCCGAAGGAAGGCGCCAGAATCGCCCGGATGCCGAAATCCTTCAGGGCCCAGACCGCGTGCTCCCGGGAAGAGCCGCAGCCGAAGTTGTCGCCGGCGAGCAGAATGCTGGTTCCCTGGTAGGCTTCCCGGTTCAGGATGAATTCCGGGTCGGGCTCCCGGCCCCGCGCCGAATCCTGCGCCGAAAGATAGCGCCAGCCGGCGAACATCGCCTCGCCCAGGCCTTCCTTCGATACCCGGGCAATCTCCCGGGAAGGGATGATGGCGTCGGTATCGATATTGGGCCTGAGCAGGGGCGCGGCAATGCCGCGATGGAACACCTGGGTCTGCGAATGCCTCATGACGCCTCCGCCGCGCTGATATAGCCCCGGCAGGCCGAGGCCGCCACGGTGAGCGGGCTGGCGAGATGGGTGCGGGCGCCGGGGCCCTGGCGTCCCTGGAAATTGCGGTTGGTGGAGGAAATCACCCTTTTGCCGCCGAAGGATTCACCGCCGGCGTGAAAGCAGAGCGAGCAGCCGGCTTCGCGCCATTCGAATCCCGCGTTCCGGAAAATCTCGTGGAGCCCTTCGGCTTCGGCTTGCCGCTTGACCGCCCCTGAGCCGGGAACGCACAGGGCCCGCACCCAGGGCGCGATTTTCCTGTTGCGCAGATAGTTCGCGGCGGCGCGCAGGTCGCCGATGCGGTTGTTGGTGCAGGAGCCGAGAAATGCGGCGTCGATCTTGATTGAGTTCACGGGCGTGCCGGGTTTCAGGCCCATGTAATCCAGCGCCTGACTGGCGGCCAGGGATTTCTGCGGATCTTCGAATGTGTCGGGCGCGGGCACCGTGTCGCTGATACTCGCCAGTTGTTCCGGATTGGTGCCCCAGGTAACCGCGGGCGCAATGCGGGCGCAGTCGATCTCCAGTTCCAGGTCGAATATCGCGCCGGCATCGCTGCGCAATTGACGCCAATGGGCTTCGGCCCGCTCCGCCAGCGGCCCCCGCGGGGCCAGGGCGGTGTTTCGAACATAGTCGATCGTACGCTCATCCGGCGCGATCATGCCAGTAAATGCGCCCATTTCCACGGCCATATTGCACAGGGTGAAGCGTCCGTCCATGCTCAGTGCGGACACGGCGGGTCCGGCGAATTCCACCGCATGGCCTCTGCCCGCCCGGCTGCCGAAGCTGGCGATCAGGTGCAGAATCATGTCCTTGGCGGTCACTCCCGGCGCGGTTTCGCCAACGAAGTTGATCCGCATGGCCCGGGGGCGGCTTGCCCGCAGGCAGCTCGTGGCCAGGGCGTGTTCGGCCTCGGTGGAGCCGATTCCCCAGGCCAGGGCGCCGAGGGCGCCCAGGGTGCAGGTATGGCTGTCCGGGCAGACCGCGCTCATGCCCGGCAGGACGATGCCGTTCTCGGCGGCGACCACATGGGAAATGCCCTGACGGGGATCGTCGATATCGAACAAGTGGATTCCCGCCCGCCTGGCGCTTTGCCGGGTCGCCTCGATGAACTCGCGACCATGCGGCGCCAGGGAAATGTCGCTCCGGCCGGGCCTGGTGTCCACGATATGGTCCATGGTGCAGAATACGCGGTGGGGAGCGCGCGGCTTGCGTCCTTCCTGTTCCAGGCTGCGCAGGGCGATGCTGCCGGTGCGTTCGTGGAGAAAGATCCGGTCGATATGGATCAGGCAGTCACGACCGCCGAGGTCGGCGATTTGGTGAAGATTCCAGAGCTTTTCGAGCAATGTGGCAGGCATTTTAGTGGCTTCGAACCGCCGCGGCCGCGGCTTTGGCCCCGCATGATTCATTTAGATATATTGACCTATCAATAGGACAAAGCAATAATACAAAGCAATTCGGCACATTTGAAGTCGTGCCTCCATTGGCAAGGGGTACAAAGCAATGAAGACTATCCGCAAAAACACAAGTCTGGCTGTCTCCGCCGTTTTGCTTTTCCTGCCGGCAAGCGTCATCGGCCAGGACCTTGCGCATTTCCTCGGCTGGTTCGGCGGCGAGTACGACAACAACGAACAGGTCTGGCAGCAGGGCGAGGACGGCATTGACCCGGAAGACCGGCACGAGCACATCCATCACGTCTTCGTGCCGGCGCCCGCCCCGGCCGTCGGCGAGCACACTTATTTCATCAAGCAATATCTCGGCCGCGACTACGAGAACGTCTACCGCCAGCGCCTGTACGAGTTCAGCGTGAACGAGGACCGCGGCGCCATCGAACTCGCCATTCACAGTTTCCTCGACGAGGAAAAGTACCGCTATGCCGACCGCGACCCCTCACTGCTCGCAGGCCTCGCCCCCGCCGACTTGCGCAATGTGCCCGGCTGCAATGTCTATTGGCGTTTCGCGGACGATCATTATATCGGCGAAATGGACGAGGGCGCCTGCTTCTACTACTCCGAGGCCATGGAGCAGAATGTCTACATCACCGATACCCTGCGCCTGACCGCGGACGAAATCTGGATCGGCGACAAGGCCTACGACGAGGACGGCAGTCTGCTTTTCGGCAGGGAGGAGCCCCATCGCAACCGCAAGGTGCGGCAATTCGACGGCTGGGGCGCGATCCGCCGCGGCGTCTTTGCCCCGGATTCGGAAGATCCAGATGAAATGCTGCTCGTGCCCGACCTGCGCCTGCACAATGAAGGGCAGATCGTTCCGCTGGTCACCGCGGAGGGGGATGCGACGGGCTACAGCGTCGAACTGGCCCGGCTGACTTACCAGAATACCCGGGTGGCGGTGCTCAAACTCGGCATTCTCGATTCGGCAACAGGTGAGACCGTGGCCTATTCCTGGGCCAATCCCGGCGCGAGCAGGGTCGGCATCAACCTGGGTTGGCTGCAGGTCGGCATGACTGCTGATGACTTATAGTTGCCAAAGGCCTGTGGCTTCGAACCGTCGCCGCCAGGCCCGACAGCGACTCACGTAGTGCGAGCCCCTGAATACGTGAATTAAATTGCCAGTTAACCGTCAGATCATTCTCGTCAACAAACCCGATGGGATACCCGCGCCGGAGGACTTTGCCCTGCGCGAGGCTCCATTGCCGGAAATGCCGCCGGGCGGCGTGCTTTGCCGCACTCGCTTTCTTTCTCTCGATCCCTATATGCGCAGCCAGATTGCCGGGCGGCATCCTTCCGGGACGGTGGCGCCGGGTGAGGCGATGCTTGGGGAAACCGTCAGCGAAGTGCTGCGTTCGGATGCGCCGGAACTGCCGGCCGGGAGGCTGGTGCGCTGCATGGGCGGCTGGCGGGAATACTCGGCTCACGCGGCCGGGGAGGCGCGGTTGCTGGACGAAGAGATCACGCCGCCGTCCCACGCCTTGTCGATTCTCGGCATGACCGGCTTGACGGCCTGGGCCGGCATGGTCTGGCAGGCCGGGGTTGGGGAGGGTGACTGCGTACTGATTCCGGCGGTGACCGGCGCCGTTGGCTCCGCCGCCGCGCAGTTCTGCGCCTTGCACGGCGCAAGAGTGATCGGCATTGCCGGCTCGCCGGAAAAATGCCGCTTCGCGACGGAGTCGCTTGGGGTTGAAGCCTGCATCAACCGGCGTACCGAGGATATCGACGCAAGGCTCGGGGAACTTTGCCCAACCGGCATTAACGTCTATTTCGACTTGATCGGCGGCAGCCTGCTGCACACCGCCTGCGCCCATCTCGCCAATCACGGCCGCATCGTGCTCTGCGGCCTCATGGCCGAATACAACCGTTCCGGGCGCGAACCGGGCCCGTCGCCGGGCCTGCTGATTGCCAGGCGGGCGCAGGTCAGCGGATTGGTGGTCTACGACTACGAGTCGCGACGGAGCGAATATGTCCGCGAGTGCCTGCCCCTGCTGCGCGAGGGAAGAATCCACCAGCGCGAGGACAGCAGCCGGGGCCTCGAAAGCGCCCCGGAAGCGTTCTGCCGCCTGATGCGAGGCGAAAACTTCGGCAAGGTGGTTGTTGCGCTCTGATCAAGTCAGATATCCCTGTGGCGCGGAGTGCAATAATGGAAAATCCCAGGGACGGAATTTTCAGGGAATACCCAAAGAGCAGCGCGATGTATCTGTCATCTCGCGCGAAGTAAGGCGTAGTCTCGAAATTTCTTCCAGACTTGCAATAGTACGTGGCTTCGAGCGAGCCTGATGGCGGGAGCGGGGCAGGCATGGGGCAGTTCCTACATGGCAGGCGATGCGGAAATGGGCTCTTGTTGCGGTTTGATGCCGCCGGGCTCGGGCTGGTTGATCCTGGAGAGCCGAAAACGGCTCCGGTGCGGGTGGATTTTTCCGCCGGGGCGATTCAGCGACGGTCCCGGGATTCCCTGCGGGGGCAGAATCTGCTGCGGGCGATTGGGAATTGCGAGGCAGTGCTTGACGCCACCGCCGGGCTGGGCCGCGACGCTTTTCTCATGGCCAGCGCGGGCAAGCGGGTCAGGATGCTGGAATGTCATCCTGTGGTGCATGCCTTGCTCGCCGATGGCTTGCGGCGCGCCGGGGAAGATCCGGATTTGGCGCCCACGATTGCCGGCATGACGCTGGAGCAGGCGGATTTCCTCGGCTGGAAGGCGAATGGACGCTTCGATGCGGTGTATCTGGACCCCATGTTTCCCAAGCCCGAAAAACGGGCCCGGGGCAAGAAGGAGATGGCGTTCCTGCAACGGCTGGTGAACCAGGCGGAATCCAGCCGGGGTTCGCGGGATTCCGCAGCGTCCGAATTGCTGCCCAGGGCGCTGGGCTTTGCCCGGGGCAGGGTGGTGGTGAAACGCCCTTCCCGGGAGGGCTGGATGAATGACTGCAAGCCGGACTTCAGCTATCGCGGCCGCCTGAGCCGTTTTGATGTGTATCTGGTGCGAACTGAAGATTGAACTGCGCGAGTATGCGCTGATACACCCGAGCGAGATCGTCGAGTTCGTCCAGGGCGATATTCTCATCGACCCGGTGAATACTTTCGTTGCAGGGGCCGAACTCCACCACTTCGGCGCCGGTGGGGGCGATGAAACGTCCGTCCGAGGTGCCGCCGCTGGTGCTGTGTTCAGGCCGCAGGCCAAGCTCGTCCTCGATGCACCGGTCCACCAGCCCGCGGAACGCCTGGCTTTCGGTGAGAAAGGGCTGTCCTGATTCGTGCCAGCGCAAGTCATGCTCGAGTTCCGCCTCTTCAAGCAGGGCGGCGACCCGCTCCCGGATCCGGCCGGCGCTGATGGCGGCGGAGTAGCGCAGGTTGAAACGCAGCTCCATTTCCCCGGGGATGACATTGTCGGCGCCGGTTCCGGCCTTGATATTGGAGATTTGCAGGCAAGTGGGCGGAAAACCGCCGCCGCCCTGGTCCCATTCCTCGTTCACAAGCGCCTGCAGGGCAGGCAGGGCCCGGTGAATGGGATTGATGGATTTGTGGGGATAGGCCACATGGCCCTGCAGTCCCCGGATGGTGAGCAGTCCGTTGATGGAGCCCCGGCGGCCGATCTTGATGGTGTCGCCGAGCCTCTCCACACAGGATGGTTCGCCGATGAGGCAATAATCGATTTGTTCGCGGCGACGCTGCAACTCGTCGATCACTTTCGCGGTGCCGTCCACGGCGGCGGCTTCCTCGTCGCTGGTGATCAGAAAACCGATGCGGCAGTTGAGACTCGCGCCCGCGACAAAGGACTCGGTCGCGGTGACCATGGCGGCCACGGCGCCTTTCATGTCCGCCGCGCCGCGGCCGTACAGCCTGCCGTCGCGAATGCTGGGCTCGAAAGGATCGCTTTGCCAGGCGGAGAGGGGCCCCGGCGGCACCACGTCGGTGTGTCCGGCGAGCACCAGCAGCGGGCCCGAGTTGCCGATGGTGGCCCAGAGATTGCTCACTTCGCCGAAAGGCATGTCCTCGCAATGAAAGCCCGCGCCTTCGAGCCGCTGGCGCAGCACCTGCTGGCAGCCGGCGTCGTCAGGCGAAATCGAAGGGCGGCGGATCAGTTCCGCGGCAAGATCAAATGTGGGGCTCATGGTTCAACCACTCAGTCATTCCGCGCGAAGCGTAGCGAAGTCGCGGAATCCCGCGCAGAGGCCAACCAACGGGATTCTGCGACTTCGCGCAGAATGACAGCAGAACCAATGCGCTTCTGTGGCCTCGCGCAGAGTGACGGAAGAAGAATCGCTCAATTATGGGCATGGAGTTCCTCGTTCAGTTCCACCCGGCCTTTGCGGGGGAGGCATTCCACGGCGCCGCTGAGGGAATTGCGGCGGAAGAGCCGGTGTTTGAGTCCCGAAAGTTCCCTGGCCTTGCAGGTTCGGATGAGATCGCCTCCGGCGTCGAGTTGGCGCACCATGGCGCCCGCGGTGAGGTAGAGGCCGGCTTCGACGATGCAGCCGTCGGCCAGCGACATGCCGATGCCGGCATTGGCCCCGATCAGGCAGCCGCGGCCCACCGATACGATTTCCGTGCCGCCGCCGGACAGGGTGCCCATGGTGCTGGAACTGCCGCCGAGGTCGCTTTGCTCGCCCACCACGACACCGGCGGATATCCGGCCCTCGATCATGGCCTGGCCCAGGGTGCCGGCATTGAAGTTGATGAATCCTTCGTGCATCACCGTGGTTCCCTCGCCCACATGGGCGCCGAGACGGACCCGGGCGGTGTCCGCGATACGCACGCCGACGGGAACCACGTAGTCGGTCATGGGCGGGAACTTGTCCACCGCGCGAACCGTGAGGGTTTCTCCGCTGCCGCGGGCTTCGAGCCGCGCCTCGGGCAGGTCGCCCAGGCTTACCGGGCCGCGGCTGGTCCAGGCGAGATTGTGCAGCGTGGCAAAGACGCCGTCGAGATTCTGCGCATGGGGCCGCGCCAGGCGGTGGGAAAGCAGGTGCAGCTTGAGGAAGGATTCCGGCACGGTGGCGGGCGCCTCGGCAAATGGCGCAAGGCAAAGCAGCACCGGCCGCTTGCCGCCCGGCAGTCGCGCCGCCAGTTTTTCCTGTTCCGGTTCTTCAAACCGGCTGAACAGTTTTCGGCACTTCTCCAGGGCCTTGTCGCCGAGAATCCGGAAGCCTCCGGCGTCCGTTTCGATTCCGGCCCGCGCCGCAAGCTCCCGCGACAGCTCTCCGGCGGGAAGAACCCCCGGCCGCGGGAAAAAGGTCTCGATGATTTCGCCGGCGGAATTCCGGCTGGCGATGCCAAGGCCAAAGCCGATCACGGGGCTCTCCCTTGTGGAGGTCGATTCGTGCGGAGGATTGTAGCCGAATTGTGAACGGCGTTGGCCTCCTCCCCGGTCATTCTGCGCGGAGCGAAGTCCCTTCCCCGGTCATTCCGCGCGGAGCGAAGCGTAGTCGCAGAATCCCGGGCGGGGGCCTCCCAATGAGATTCCGCGACTTCGCGCAGAATGACGGCAAAACCCATGCGATTCCGCGACTACGCGCAGGCCGCTGCCAGTTTTTCCCCGATTCGGGTGCGGATTCGTTCCTGCAAGGCTTCGGCTTCGCCGACGTCTTGCAAGGGGCCGCCGTTGCAGTCGGCAATGAAGAACAGGTCTTCCACCCGCTCGCCGAGGGTGGTGATTCTGGCGTCCTTCAACTGGACGCCGAATTCGGCGAACACCTGGCCCACGCAGGCGAGAATGCCCGGCTGGTCGGGGCAGTTGATTTCCAGGGTGGAGTAATCCCGGCCGGGGGACTGGAACAGGGTGGCAAGCACTTCCTGGCCGAAGCCGGTCTTGCGGCGGCTGCGGCGGAATTGCGGCGCCGGGATTCTGCTGCCGGGATTTTCCAGATGCCGGCGCAGGACCGAGCGGATTTCCTCCCTGCGCTGCCGGTCGCTTCCCACGGGCTTGCCATCGGCTTCCAGCACCGCCCAGGTATTGGCGCAGCGGCCGCTGGCGGAAGTGAAGATGCGCGCGCTTTGCACATTGAGCCCCAGGCGCGCAAAGGCCACGGCGCTGTTGGCGAACAGATAGTCGGCGTCCCGGGTGTGGCTGAACACCAGGGTGGCGCCTTCCGGGGCGTCTTCGGACAATTCCCGCAGGGAGACGACCGGGCCATCCTGTTCGCTTCCGGCGATGGTTTCGGTGTGCCAGCAGATATTGTCCACCGACTCCCGCAGAAAATACTCATCGTTCATCTGTTTCCAGATGGCGCTGACCGCCTTGCCGTCGAGCCCGCCCGCCCGCAGCCGCTTGCGGGCGCTGCCGCGCTTGTCGGCGATGCGCTCCCGGCGGTCCCGGGGATTTTCCAGGCCCCGGCGCAGCGCCTGGCGCGCATTCAAATAGAGGTTGAGCAGCAGGGTGGCGCGCCAGGAATTCCACAACTCGGGGTTGGTGGCGCGGATATCGCAGACCGTCAGGGAATACAGGTAGTCCAGATGCAGCTTGTCCCCCACGGTCAGGGCGAACTCGTGGATCACCTCCGGGTCGTCGATGTCCTTGCGCTGGGCGGTCATGGACATCAGCAGGTGGTTCTCCACCAGCCAGCACACCAGCTTGCTGTCCCAGGCGCTCAGCCGGTGCCGGCGGCAGAAGTTCTCCGCATCGACCTTGCCCAGCTCGGAATGGTCGCCGCCGCGGCCCTTGGCGATATCGTGATAGAGGCCGGCGATATACAGCAGCGCCAGCTTGGGCAGGCTGCGGTAGACCGTGGCCACCACCGGGAATTCCGCCATGGCCTCGGGCCGCGCCAGAC
Organism: Pseudomonadales bacterium; assembly: GCA_022827425.1. Classification (GTDB taxonomy): domain Bacteria; phylum Pseudomonadota; class Gammaproteobacteria; order Pseudomonadales; family Pseudohongiellaceae; genus UBA9145. Next base: position 9,076 of record JAJDSZ010000038.1, read on the forward strand.
GGCGCATGTTCTGCACCACCTGCAGGCTGTGGGCGTCCACGGTGTAGATATGGAACAGGTCGTGCTGCATCTGGCCCATGATCATGCCGAACTCGGGCAGGTAGCGCCCCAGGATTCCGTAGCGCGCCATGCGCCGCAACTGGCTCACCATCTGATGGGGGGAGTTCAGCAGTTCCAGAAACAATCCGGTGTTGCGGCTGCTGTGGCGGAATTCGCGGTCGATCAGCTTGCGGTGCTCACGCAGCAGGCGGATGGTGGAGGCGCGGATGCCCTGTATCCGGGAATCGTTGGCCAACAGCACGAAGGCTTCGAGCAGGGCGGAAGGCGTCTTGCGGAAAATCTCCCCGGAGCGCGCTTCCAGATAGCCGTTGCGGATGCGGAAGCGGCGGTTGAGGTCGATCACGGCGTCGCGCCGGCCCCCGCGCAGAATGGCTTCATCGAGATGCTGCAGCAGGACGTCATTGAGGCCGCGCAGATTACCCACGGCGCGGTAATACTGCTTCATCAGCTTTTCCACGCCGAGGCTTTCCTTGTCGTCCCGGTAGTCGAACAGGGCGGCGAGGGAACGTTGCAGGTCGAAACGCAGGCGGTCTTCCCGGCGGCCCTCCAGCATGTGCATGCCATAGCGCAGCCGCCACAGGAAACGCCGGCCCCGGCTCAGCATGATGTGCTCGGCCCGGGTGAGGAAGCCGCGCCGCATCAGGTCGTGGAAGGAAGCGGCGCCGTAGTGTCTCCTGGCGACCCAGGCGATGGTCTGGATGTCGCGCAGGCCGCCGGGGGAGGTCTTGATATTGGGTTCCAGCGCATAGTCGATATCGTGATACTTCTCGTGGCGGGCGATCTGCTCATCCCGCTTGGCGCGGAGAAACTTGCGCGACGGCCAGATGGCGCCGGGCCCCGTGGCCTCAAGCATCTTGCGGAGCAATTCGGGCGGCCCCGCCAGACTGCGGGCTTCCATGAGGGTGGTGGCAATGGTGATGTCGCCCCGGGCTTCCGCCTTGCACTGGCGCGGCGAGCGCACGCTCTGGCCGATATCGAGGCCGAGGTCCCAGAGTTTCGCGGTAAAGCGGTTGAGGCTTTCGCGAAACGCGCCCTGGCGAGAATGGCGGGTGAGGATCAGCAGGTCGATATCGGAATGCGGCAGCAACTCGCCGCGGCCGTATCCCCCCACCGCCAGCAGGCTGATATCGTCGGGGTGGGGCCAGTCCTGGCGGTTCCAGAGCAGGGTCAGCGCCTGGTCCACAAGCCAGGCCCTGGCCGCGACGATTTCCTCGATGGGGAAATTGGCGCGATAACAGGCGTCGAGTTTTTCCCCGGCGGCGGCGAGTTGCCGGCGAATCAGGGCGGTTTCATCGCCGCCGGCCCCGAGCGCGGCAAGCACGGCATCCCGGTCGAACAGATCCCGCCGGGAAATCGTCCGCTCCCGCCCTGGCGGCGCCTCCGCTTCCGTCGCGGTCATCGCTCTTCTTCGCGCAGGGTAAGCACTTCGCAGCCATCTTCGTGGATGGCGATGGTGTGCTCCCACTGGGCCGAGAGGCGGCGGTCCCGGGTGGTGACGGTCCAGCCGTCCTGGCTGGAAAGGCGGGTGTGCCGGGTGCCCGCATTGAGCATGGGTTCGATGGTGAAGGTCATGCCGGCCCGCAGCTCCGCGCCGGTTCCCGGCGTGCCATAGTGCAGCACCTGGGGGTCTTCGTGAAAGGCCCGGCCGATGCCGTGGCCGCAGTATTCGCGCACGATACCGTAGTGATGCGCTTCGCCATGCCGCTGGATGATGTGGCCGATATCGCCGAGGCGGGCGCCGGGGCGCGCGGCCTCGATGCCCTTGAACAGGCATTCCCGGGCGATCCGCACGAGCCGCCTGGCGTGCTCGGGCACATTGCCCACGAAAAACATCTTGCTGGTGTCGCCGTGGAAGCCGTCCTTGATGACGGTGATGTCGATATTGAGGATATCGCCGTTCTTGAGAATCTTGCGCTCGCTGGGGATGCCGTGGCAGACCACATGATTCACCGAAATGCAGGTTGCCCTGGGAAAGCCCCGGTAGTTCAGCGGCGCGGGAACCGCCTCCTGCTTTTCCACGATGTGCCGGTGGCAGATGCGATCAAGCTCGCCGGTGGAAACTCCCGCCCGCACGTGCTCGCCGATCATCTCGAGCACTTCCGCCGCCAGCCGCCCGGCGACCCGCATCTTCCCGATTTCCGCGGAGGTTTTCAGTTGTATGGACATGACCCCGGCCACGCTCAGGCAACAACAAGCCCCCAATTGTAATGCATGGGCGAGGGCAAGCGTATACGAAGCGCGGCTTCGTGCGCAGTCCCGAGCGGCGCCGGGCTATGCCCGGCGTCTGGAACGAGGGCAAGCGTATTAGTTATTCATTTCTTGTTGCAAAGCCTGTTCCTCCAGACACTGGATGGCCGTCACCACATCGTCCCAACGCGTCCAGCCTCTGTCCGCATAGGTCTGGGCCTCGGCGGCGGTCATGACCGTCGCATCGTTGGCCGCGCCCCTGAAGGTCTGCAGCACCCGCAGCCAGCGCTCCACATGGGCCTCGCCGTGGTGTTCCTCTTCGCTGTAGCCCTCCACGTCGTCTTCGAGTTCCTCGGAAACACAGGCTACAGGCTCAGGCTCGGTTTCAGTATTGGCTTGTGCCGTTAACCTGGATTCCAGATCGGTCAGGGCCGTCACCACATCGTCCCAACGCGTCCAGCCTCTGTCCGCATAGGTCTGGGCCTCGGCGGCGGTCATGGCGGTGTAGCCTTGCTGGATTGCATCCTGTTCACCGAAAGCCGCCAACACGCGGTTCCAGCGCTGGGCATGGCCGCTGTTCGCGTCCTGCTCCCCGGCCCACGTTCTAACCTGGGCTTTCAATTCGCTGTAGTCCGCCAGTTGCTGAACATCGCTATCCTGTCCTGGATTGCTGTCCTGAGATGAAAAGCTGTCTTGAACATCTTCAGATTGGAAGCTCTGACCTTGACTTGCAGCCACTTCAAAAACCGGGGAAAGAGCATAGAAAAAATATTTTTCTGTAGATAAATCAAGAACATAGTTCAGAGTACTAGTAGTAATCCCCGCAGTAGTGCTCCTTGCTACTTTACCACCTAACGGATAATCGGCTCGGCTACCATCATTATTGCTACCCGTCCACACTCGGTAGCCGACCCTATTTTGAGTTCTGATGCCCGATTCCCACCTAGCAGAATCAGTATTGCTCCAACTTCCATCATAAAAATCGTTGTAATCATCCGCCACCTTGTCACCATTTAACCAGTATATGGGAAAACCCCTTTCTATTGTTTCTGTGTTCTCTCGGGCAGATAATGCGGAAGTCGAAGCCAATACCCTGAACTCACTGCTAAATTGCCGGATGGAAGAATGCCCTACAGCGGCATCATTTTGTGCAATAGTATTATAATCGTTAATGTTACTAGACTGCGCGTTTTGTCTGGTTGAGGTTATGAACATCAGTCGGAATTTTTCCCCGATTCCGATACCGGAAGGCTTTAATGGCCAGTCGTTGGGTATGATTTGTTTATTAGCGGATTGAAATTCCCCCTTGATGATGAAGGTCAGGCTATTTCTGTAGGATACGCCATTATCGCCGTATAAATTGCTTCCCACTGGGTTTCTAAGTGTGACAATGATTGATTCATCTCCCTCAATTTCTTCGGTTTCACTGTCAGGGAGATAGTTAACATAGAAATGCGCCCTGTCAAAACCTGCGCGGTGGCCGGTTCCTTGTTCCCTGTCATTGATTCTTGTGCAACCATCGTTATCGATTTGAATAGCTTGGAGTACGTTTCTACCAATTGTATAATCTTCGCCGTAGGTGGCATCGCCGGTGAAACAGAGTTGATAACCCCAATCATTGCTAGATGGCATAATGCCTTGGTCCGTGACAATTTGGCGACCAATAGAAAAGTGGTAATGGCTCCATTTAGTGGGCGCGATGAAATCTCTTATGCTGAGTGGCCCCAACGGCACAGGGGGCGGGGTATCGTCATCTAGGATAGTATGGCTTACGATGGAAGAAGTGCTACTGAGGGTAACGCCATTTGGTGCTGAAACGATGAATAGCTCCGCAGTGACTTTTTCATCATTTTCTACTTTGAGGTCGCCCCTTACTCTGATCCCGATATTTTCTTGAGAGGTTTCACCCGCGAGAATGTTACTATCAATACAGGTTGATGCGGTTTGCAATTGTGTACCCAAAAGAACTTTGTAATCTCCATGTAAGCTAAAGCCATCCCTTCTAGATAAGCTAATTGTTGCCTCGCCTGAAAAGCAGACTTGGATTGAAACAGGCGCCGAAACTGAAGATGACATTGTTACCGGGAAAAATAAATCTCTTGTGCCCGAATCCCCTTCGTTCGCGTCGGCGGGTGCGCTTATGGAAAGGGTCTGCGCCTGTATTCCGGGGATAGCGAATGCGAACAATAGCGGCAGGCACAAAATGGCCCGTATCAGGCCGGAACTGCCGGGGGGGGGGGGGGTAATTGTGGATTGGGGGTTCATTTTTTCACTCCTATTTTCACTCCTAAGTGAATGTGGACGAAGACACCCATTTTACATTAGGGCCTTCACACTAAGGAAGCTCTGATCAAGTCAGAGCTTCCCTGCGGCACATGGAAGTGCCGCCGAATTCGATGGCGTAAGCCATTGAATTCGCGAGCAAAACAAAACCACGCTTTTGTTTTGCGATAATGAAAAACTCCACGGATGGAGTTTTTCAGAGAATACTTAGCATTTTCTCTCGAATCCTGTCAAACCACATCCGTCCTGTCAAAATCGCCAGCGCCGGAATGGAAAATGCCGTTGAATTGCGCCTGCCGCTTCCAGAGCGGGGGATGTTGTGGTATAAAGCGGGCCGCCCGGGCAGGCGCTTCCTTTTCGGGCATACAGCAGTCAATTAACGTCGCACACGCACCGGCACATCGGCTCCGGGTGCCCTGGCCCTTCGGCAAATACCCGGAGGGCGGGGGTTGAGTCATGGGGTGCGTGGAGGCCTAACCCGAAGGAAACCGATATGTCCGCAAACATGAAGGAAATGCTGCGCGCAGGCGTGCATTTCGGGCACCAGTGCCGCTACTGGAATCCCAAGATGGAGCCGTACATCTTCGGCTCCCGCAACAAGATCCACATCATCAACCTCGAGGCCACCATCCCGGCGCTGGAAGCGGCGTTGCGGCAGGTGTCCGAGTTCACCTCGAAGGGCAAGAAGATTCTTTTCGTCGGCACCAAGCGCGCCGCGGCGAAGATCATCCGCCGGGAGGCCGAGCGCTGCGAGATGCCCTATGTCAATCATCGCTGGCTCGGCGGCATGCTCACCAACTACAAGACGATCCGCGGCTCGATTCGCCGGCTCAAGGAGCTGGAGGAGCAGGAGGAGAGCGGCGGCTTTGAAAGCCGCACCAAGAAGGAAGCCCTGATGCTGATCCGGGCGCGCAAGAAACTCGAGCGCGGCATCGGCGGCATCAAGGACATGGGTGGCCTGCCGGACGCGCTGTTCGTGATCGATGTGGAGCACGAACGGATCGCGGTCACCGAGGCCAATAGCGTCAAGATTCCGGTCATCGGCGTGGTGGACACCAATTCCGACCCGGACGGCGTGCAATATGTGATTCCCGGCAATGACGACGCCATCCGCGCCATCGAACTCTACGCCACCGCCGTGGCCGATGCCTGCCTCGAAGGCCGCAAGCGCTCGGCGTCCCCCGGCGCCGAAGGAGATTTCGTCGAAATCGACGACGAGGCGGAAGCGAAAACCGAAGCCGAGCCCGAAAAGCCGCCGGCCAGGGTCAAGCGCAAGCGCAGCGCCGCAAAACCACCCGAACCGGAGTCCGAACCCGAAGCGGCGGCCGAGCCCGAACCCGCCGCCGAACCGGAACCATCAGCCGAGGTTGATCCGATAGATGTCAAATCCGAAGAAAAGCCGGAACAGGCGGCGGAAGCGGTTTCGGAAGAGGTCGATTCGGTGGAAGAGGCAGAGCCGCCAACGGAGTCAGCCGCGGAGAAGGCCGAACCGACGCCGGAACCAAACGTAACCGAGGCGGAACCCGAGGCTGAAGTTGCCAACGAAACCGAGCCGGAAGAAACAGCCGAGCCAGAATCAGAGCAGGCACCGGAGACGAAAGCGGGGGAATCCGCTGAAACCCCGGCCGGGCAAGCCGGGGCTGATGCGGTGAATATTGACTCGATTATCTCCTGCCTCAACAAGAACAAGGTGCGTTGTACCTACAGCGCTGTGGGGGATGTGTTGGGGATTGAAGCCCAATCGGTAGCCGGCCTGCTTGGTGAGCGACGCCCTGAGGTGTCCTGGGTCGTAAGTCGTGAAAAAAAGGAACCAACTGGCTATACCGATGAGCAGAAGCATCCGGAATTGTTCAGCAACCCGGAAGTTGTCGATAATGGAGACGATTTGAGGAAGCTGTTGGCTGAATCGTAAATCGGGGCATTTCCCGATTTGGTTTTTGAGAAAAAGTTATGGCACAGATTACAGCGGGCATGGTCCGGGAGTTGCGGGAGCGCACGGGCCTGGGCATGATGGATTGCAAGAAGGCGCTGGTGGAGACCGGCGGTGAAATCGAGCAGGCGATTGCGCATCTGCGCAAGGTCAGCGGCCTCAAGGCGGCGAAAAAGGCCGAGCGGGTCGCCGCCCAGGGCGTGGTGCTATCCCGGCTGGCGGAAGACGGCAGCCGCGGCGTACTCGTCGAAGTCAACTGCGAAACCGATTTCGTCGCCAAGGACGAGAATTTCCTCGCCTTCGCCGAACAATGCCTCGCCGCGGCCTTCGCCGAACCTTCCGCCGATGTCGCCGGCCTGCTCGCCGGGGGCCTGGAAGACCCGCGCGAAAAACTGGTGCAGAAGATCGGTGAGAATGTCAATCTGCGCCGGGTGGAACACCTGGAGGCCGAAACCGGCGGCCGGGTCGGCGACTACGTTCACGGCAATCGCAAGATCGCCGTGCTCGTCTCCCTCGCCGGCGGCGGCGAAGAACTCGCCCGGGACGTGGCCATGCACGTGGCCGCCATGAACCCACTGGTGGTGCGCGGCGACGATGTGCCGCAAGACGTGCTTGCCAGGGAATCCGAAATCTATTCCGCCCAGGCCAGGGAATCGGGCAAGCCCGAGGCCATTATCGAAAAGATGATTTCCGGGCGGCTGCGCAAGTTTGTCGCCGAAGTCAGCCTGCTGCAGCAGGCTTTCGTCAAGAACCCGGATTCCACCGTGGGAGAACTCGTCCGGGCCGGCGGCGCCGAAGTTTCCCGGATGCTGCGATTCGAGGCCGGCGAGGGAATCGAGAAGAAAGAGGAAGACTTCGCCGCCGAAGTGGCCGCCCAGGTCGGGGCGGGTTGAGGACGTTACCGCAACAGAGGCCATTCCATGCCCGCACTCAGGCATGTCCGGGCCAGGGGCCCGGGCCTGGACCGGGAGGAACATTCCATGCCCGCACGCAAGGGTGAATCCGGCGCCGGCGCGAGATATCGCCGCATCCTGCTGAAACTGAGCGGCGAATCCCTCAGCGGCGGGACGGGATTCGGCATTGACCCGGAAGTGCTCGGCGCCATGGCCGCCGAAGTGGGCGAAATCATCGGGCTTGGCGTTCAGACCGGCATCGTGATCGGCGGCGGCAACCTGTTCCGCGGCATCAGCGGCGGCGCCAGCGGCGTGGGCCGCATCACCGGCGACCAGATGGGCATGCTCGCCACCATCATGAATTCACTCGCCCTGCGCGACACCCTGGAAAGCGCGGGCACCCCCGCGCGGATTCTCTCCGCCAGGGCCATACCCGGCGTGGTGGACCCCTTCGAGCGCCTCAACGCCATCCGCCTGCTCGAAGAGGGCAGGGCGGTGATCTTCGCCGGCGGCACCGGCAATCCCCTGTTCACCACTGATTCCGCCGCCTGCCTGCGCGGTATCGAAATCGGCGCCGAAATCATTTTCAAGGCCACCCGGGTCGATGGCGTCTATTCCGCGGACCCGGAACGCGATCCCGCTGCGGTCAAATTCGACGCATTGGGTTATGATGCGGTCATCCGGGACCAGTTGGGCGTCATGGACCTGACCGCGATCTGTCTCGCAAGGGATCACGGCATGCCGATCCGGGTATTCGACATGACCCGCCCCGGCGCCCTGCGCGACAACATCGCCGGCGAGCCCAACGGGACCCTCATCGACGGAGAGGGTAGATGATCGAGGAAATCCTGCGGGACGCCGACGAGCGCATGGCCAAGAGCGTCGGCGCCCTGGAAAACGCATTCAAGCGGATTCGCACCGGCCGGGCGCATCCGGCGGTTCTCGACGCCGTCATGGTCCCGTACTACGGAACCGACACCCCGCTCAACCAGTTGGCTTCCATCCATGTGGAAGAGGGCCGCTCCCTGCTGATCACGCCCTGGGAAAAGTCGATCATCGGCGATATCGAAAAGGCGATCCACAAGTCCGATCTCGGCCTCAACCCTTCCAACAACGGCGATGCGATTCGCGTGCCCATGCCGCCGCTCACCGAGGAAACCCGCCGGGAATATGGCAAGCAGGCCCGGGGCGAGGCGGAGTCCGCCCGGGTGGCGATCCGCAATATCCGCCGGGACGCAAACTCCGATTTCAAGGAACTCGCCAGGGAAAAGGAGATCGGCGAAGACGAGGCCCGGCGCGCCGAGGACCGCATGCAGAAGCTCACCGACAAGTACATAGATATCGTCGAAGCCGCATACAAGGCCAAAGAAGCCGACCTGTTGTCCATGAATTGACAGCGCTTCCCCGGCAGCTCGCCATGACAACCGGCCAAACCAGATACCTGCCCGAGCACATCGCCATCATCATGGACGGCAATAACCGCTGGGCGAAGGGCAGGGGCCTGCCGGTGAAAGCCGGCCACCGCCACGGCGCCGAAACGGCCCGGGAAATCGCATTTTCCTGTGTGCGGCGCAAAATTCCCTGCCTCACGCTGTTTGCCTTCAGCAGCGAGAACTGGATGCGTCCGGCCCACGAGGTCCAGGGCCTGATGGCGCTGTTCCTTTCGGTGTTGCAACGCGAGGAAGTCAGCCAGCTGCATAAGGCCGATGCGCGGCTCAGCTTCATCGGCAACCGCGAATCCTTTTCCGCGCGAATCCAGGACAGCATGGCCGAAGTGGAGGAATTGACCCGGAACAACAGCGGCACCCGGGTTACCGTGGCCGCGGACTACGGCGGCCGCTGGGATATCGCCAACGCCATGCGCCTGATCGCCGAGCAGGTCAGGGACAGCGGCCTCGACGCCGAAGCGATCGACATCGACCTGGTCCACTCCCACACCCAGTTGAGCGAATTGCCCGAGCCCGACCTCTGCATCCGCACCGGCGGCGAACGGCGGATCAGCAATTTCCTGCTGTGGCAATTCGCCTATACCGAGTTCTATTTCACCGAATGTCTGTGGCCCGATTTCAGCGAAAAGGAATTGCAACGGGCGATCGACGATTTCGCCAGCCGCCAGCGGCGTTTCGGCGGGCATGAAGCATGATGGCAACATCCGCCTTCCAGGCCCCGGCCATGTTTTCGCCGCCATGCTGAAACTGCGCATTATCACGGCGGTGGCGCTGATTCTCGGGGTCGGCCTGCTCACCATGCTGACGCCGCCGATTCCCTTTTCCCTGGCGCTGGGGGCGGTGATCCTCTGGGCCGGCTGGGAATGGAGCCGGCTGATGGGGCTCGCCTCCCGCCGCGCCCGGCTCGGCTATGTCGGATTGCTGCTTACCGCGGGGGGGCTGTTGTTCGCCGGGCTGGGAGCGCGTTCCTCCACAGCCATCCCGAGTCAGCCCGAAACCATGGGCGTGCTGGGCCTGGCAATGGTTTTCTGGCTGCTCATCCTGCTGGCGCTGCCGGGCTATCCCGCCAACCGGGCCCGCTGGGACAGCGCTTCCCGCATCGGCGCCATGGGGGCATTGGCCCTGTTGCCGAGCCTGGCGGGCATGGTCTGGCTCAAGCTGCTGCTTCCGCAAGGTTATCTGGTGCTGGCCCTGATCGTGCTCGTGGCCGCGGTGGACATCGGCGCCTATTTCACCGGTCGCAGCCTGGGCAAACGGCAACTGGCGCCGGCGATCAGCCCCAACAAGACCTGGGAAGGCGTCTGGGGCGGTTTTGCGCTTTGCCTGCTGGCGGCGGCCACCATGGGCTGGGCGCTGCACCGCTGGCTGCGGCCCCTGGAAACCGGCGAGATCCTCCTGCTCGCCGTGCTGGCGCCGCTGGTGGCGGCGCTTTGCGTCATTGGCGACTTGCTGGAAAGCATGCTCAAGCGCAACCGCCACGCCAAGGACAGCGGCAGCCTGCTGCCGGGCCACGGCGGACTGCTGGACCGCATCGACGGCTTGCTCGCCGCCACCCCGGCCTTCGCCCTGGGCATGACATGGCTGTTCCGTTGAAATTCCCGTCAGAACACGCCAGCGCGGTGCAACCAAGCCGGGCGGTGGCCATTCTTGGCTCCACCGGCTCCATCGGGCGCAATACCCTGGCGGTGCTGCGCAAGCATCCCCGCTTGCGCGCCGTGGCTCTCAGCGCGGCGAGCAATGCCGAACTGCTGGCCGAGCAATGCCGGGAATTCCGGCCGCGCTACGCCGTGATGGCGAACCCGGAACATCTCGGGGAACTGCGCCGGCGCCTGAAATCCGCGGGAACGCCCACCGAGGCCCTGGCGGGACCCGAAGCGCTGCCGCGCATCGCCAGCCTGCCCGAAATCGATACCGTGATGGCGGCCATCGTCGGCGCCGCCGGGCTCGAATCGACCCTGGCCGCCATCGGCGCGGGCAAGAAAGTGCTGCTGGCCAACAAGGAATCCCTGGTCATGGCCGGCGACCTGTGCCTGCGCGCGGCGCGGGAATCCGGCGCCGTGCTGATTCCCGTGGACAGCGAACACAACGCCATTTTCCAGTGCCTGCCCTGGTCCGGCGCGGCGCTGGACCCGGCCCAGACCCGCCATGTGGAAAAACTCGTGCTCACCTGCTCCGGCGGTCCCTTCCTGCATACGCCGGCGGCGGAGTTCGCCGCCATCACCCCCGCCCAGGCCTGCCGCCACCCGAAATGGAACATGGGCGCCAAGATTTCGGTGGATTCCGCCACCCTGATGAACAAGGGCCTGGAAGTGATCGAGGCCTGTTTTCTGTTCGGCATGGGGCCGGACCGGGTGGAAGTGCTGATTCATCCCCAATCCATCGTCCATTCCCTGGTGCATTACGCAGACGGCTCGGTGCTCGCCCAGCTCGGCGCCCCGGACATGCGGATACCCATCGCCGGCGCCCTGGCCTGGCCGGAGCGCATGATCTCGGGCGCCGATACCCTGAATCTGGCGGCGGAGGAACCCCTGGAGTTTCTGCCCCCGGACCGCGAGCGCTTTCCCTGCCTCGGCCTGGGCATGGAAGCCGCCAGGCGGCGGGGCTCGGCGCCGGCGGTGGTGAATGCCGCCAATGAAGTTGCAGTCGCCGCCTTCCTGGCGGAGAATCTGCCCTTCGCCCGTATCGCCAAACTCATCGAGGCGGTTTCGGCTAAAATTCCTTGTGGAGAGGCCGACTCCCTGGATATCATCCTGGAAATCGACGGTCTCGCCAGAACCTACGCCAAAGAATTGATTTACAAGGGTTTTTAGAGCTTATACATGATTGATTTTCTGATAGCGGCAGTGGCCTTGCTGGTCACCCTGGGCATCCTGGTGACCTTCCACGAATACGGCCATTTCTGGGTGGCGCGGCGCTGCGGCGTGAAAGTGCTGCGCTTTTCCGTGGGATTCGGCAATCCACTCAAGCGCTGGCTGGGCAGGGACGGCACCGAATACGTCATCGCTCCGATCCCCCTGGGCGGCTACGTGAAAATGCTGGGCATGGAGGATACCTCCCTGGTGGACCCGGCTTCGGTGCCGGAAGAGCAGCGCAACACCTCCTTCGCCTGCAAACCCCTGTGGCAGCGTTCGGCCATTGTCGCCGCCGGCCCCGGGGCGAATCTGCTGCTCGCCTTTGTGATTTTCTGGCTGGTCAATGTGGGTTTCGGAACCACCGGCGTGGCGCCCGTGGTGCAGGAGGTGCGCGGGGACTCCCCGGCGCGGTTCGCCGGGCTGGCCGCCGGCGACCGCATCCTGGCGGTGGACGGCCGCGAGACCGCCACCTGGCGGGAAGTCAACATGCGGTTGCTGGGCCGCATCGGGGAAACCGGCGACCTGAACCTGCGGGTGGCGCCGGCCTCCGGCGCCGCCGAGAAGGACGTGGGCATTCCCATCGATTCCTGGCTTGGCGACAGCGCCGAGCCGCGGCCCATCGCCGACCTGGGCATCGTGGAATGGCTGATTCCGCCACGAATCGGCCTGGTGGAAACCGGCGCCCCGGCGGATATTGGCGGGCTGCGGGAAGGCGACCTGGTGCTGGCGGTCGATGGCGAGCCGGTGCGGGACTGGTCCGAATGGGTGGACAGGATTCGGGCAAGCCCGGAACTTGACCTGCGCGTCGTGGTCGAAAGAGCAGGCGCGAACGCCGAACTGCTGCTGCGCCCCGAATCCATCCCGGGCGAGGATGGCGCGGTATACGGCAGAATCGGCGCCGGAGTCGCCTCGGCGCGGCCGCTGGACCTGCTGCCCGCCGGGTCGCTGCTGGAATTTCGTTATGGTCCGCTGGAAGCCTTGGCGCCGGCGTTGCGGGAAACCTGGGAGATGTCGCTATTCGTATTGGGCTCAATCCAGAAGATGATCGTTGGGCTGATTTCCGTCGAGCATATCAGCGGCCCCATCACCATCGCCCAGGTTGCCGGGGAAACCGCCACCATCGGCCTCGACACCTATCTGGGATTCCTGGCGCTGCTCAGCATTTCCATTGCGATACTCAATCTGCTGCCCATCCCCATGCTCGACGGCGGCCACCTGTTTTTCTTCCTGGTGGAAGCGGTCATCCGGCGACCCCTGCCGGAAGCGGTGCAGGCCTGGAGCCTGCGCCTCGGCATGGCCATGGTGCTCGGCATCATGGTGCTGGCGTTCTACAATGACTTCAACAGATTGCTGTAACCCCGCAACCGCCCGCCGCGAATCGAACTGAACCCGCGCCAATCATGAAAAAAGCCGTATTTCTATTCCGCAAAGCCATATCTCTGCTATTCCTGGCCGTATTGTGCAGCCGCCCCGTATTCGCCCAGAACTTCACCATCGCCGATATCATCGTCGACGGTTACCAGCGCATCACTCCCGGCATCATCTACAACCTGCTGCCCGTGGGCATCGGTGACGAAGTCAGTTCGCAAACCCCGGCCCTGATCATTCGCGAGCTGGCGGCTTCGGAGTATTTCGATGCCGTTGAAGTTTCCCGGGAGGGCAATATCCTGGTCATCACCGTGCAGGAGCGGCCCTCGGTGGCGGAGATCAATATCGAAGGCAACAGCGTGCTGGAGACCGAGGACATCATCGAAAACATGGCCACGGCGGAAATCGCCGAAGGCGAAATCTTCACCCGGGCCGCCCTCGAAGCCATCCGCCAGGGAATCCAGGAAGTGTATTCGTCCCGGGGGCGCTACGGCGCGGCGGTGGAGATCGAAGTTGAGGAACTGCCCCGCAACCGGGTTTCCATCAGCCTCGACATCAACGAGGGCGAAGAATCCCGGATTCGCCAGATCAACGTGGTGGGCAACAATTCCTTCGATGACGAAACCCTGCTCGACCTGTTCGAACTAGGCCCGAAACCCTGGTACCTGTTCCTCAGCCGCCGGGACCGCTACTCCCGGGAGCAGTTTTCCGGCGACCTGGAAAGGCTTGAGTCCTTCTATCTCGACAACGGCTACGTGGAGTTCAATATCGAATCGACGCCGATCTCGATCACCCCGGACCGGCGCGAGGTCTACATCATCATCAATGTGCTCGAAGGCAACCAGTTCGTCATCAATGAAGTCGATCTCGCCGGCGATCTGGTGGACGCCGAGGCGATTCTGCGCGCCGCGATCTTCGTGCGCCCGGGGCAGATCTACTCCCAGGCCCTGGTGACCGGCACCGAGGAAATCATGGTGCAGTTCCTCGGCAATCTCGGCTACGCCTTCGCCGAGGCCACCGGTGTGCCCAATGTCAATGACGACGGCTCGGTGGACGTGACCTTCGTCATCGAACCCGGCAACCGCACCTATGTGAACCGCATCAATTTCAACGGCAATACCTCCACCGCCGACGACGTGCTGCGGCGGGAAATGCGCCAGCTCGAAGCCGCGCCGGCTTCCAGCATGCAGATCGAGCAGTCCAAAGTGCGGCTGGAGCGGCTAGGCTATTTTGAAACCGTGGAAGTCGAGACCGAGGAAGTGCCCGGCACCACCGACCAGGTCGACGTCAATTTCGACGTGGTGGAGCAGAACTTCGGCGCCATCAGCTTTCAGGTGGGCACCGGCGGCAGCGGCGATTTCTTCATCAGCTCCAATCTCCAGGCCCAGAACTTTCTCGGCACCGGCCGCACCGTGGCGGTGGGAGTCAACCGCAGCCGCTTCATCAAGTCGCTCAATTTCCAGTATGTGGACCCGTATTTCACCCCGGACGGGGTGAGCCGGGGCATGAGCCTCTACGTGCAGGAAATCGACTCGCCCTTCAACGTGGCGAACTTCAATACCTCATCCTATGGCGCATCCCTGAGTTTCAGCTATCCCCTGAGCGAAATTTCCGCCCTCGGTTTCGATCTGGGCTACACCCATACCGAACTCAGTTCCGGGCTCGGTTCGGTGCAGGAAATCGTCGCCTCGCCCACCCTCTACCCCAATATAGACAAGTACCTGATTTCCCCCGCCAATCCCGACCCGGCGGCGGGCCCGGTAATGGACGCCGTGCTCGGCGACGTCAACCTGCTCGGCATGGCCCAGCTTCGCGCCAACCCGGACCCGGGCTTTGTGGACCTCTACGGCGACAATTTCGACAACTTCAGCCTCAGCGGCAACTGGTTCCGCAACACCCTCAACCGCGGCCAGCTCGCCAACGACGGCTCGCTGCACAATCTGGGCCTGGAAGTCACCCTGCCGGGCAGCGACCTGCAGTTCGCGCGTTTTTCCTATTCCAACCAGATGTACTGGCCCCTGAACCAGGACCGCACCTGGGTGGTGGGCCTGCGCACCAATCTCGGCTATGGCATCGGCTATGGCGACACCGAACAGATGCCTTTCTTCAACCACTATTTCGCCGGCGGCATCAACGCCGCGGGCGTGGTGCGCGGTTTTGAGGAGAACAGCCTCGGCCCCCGCAGCACCGCCGGCGCGCGCTATCTGACCCAGAGCCGGGTTTCCCTGCTCAAGGATGAAGCCGGCAATGTCCTGCTCAACGAGGACGGCTCCGCCCAGGGTTTCGACACCGATTTCGCCTACCAGGCCGAGCCCCTGCTCGACGCCATGGGCAATCCGGTGCTCGACGGCATGGGCAATCCCGTGCCGGCCCTGGCGGTGGAGAATTTCTTCCTGCATGAGGATTACGACAGCTTTGGTGGTAACATACTCACCACGGCGACACTGGAACTGCTGTTCCCGGTGCCATTTGTCGATGAAGTGTCGAACCAGTTGCGGACTTCATTGTTCATCGACGTGGGCAATGTGTTTTCTTCCCATTGCACCGAGCGGCAGCGGGCATTGCAGAACTGCGCGAATTTCGACCTGAAGGAGTTTCGCTATGCGGCGGGTCTCGCGGTCACGTATTTGTCGCCTTTTGGCCCGCTGACTTTCTATCTGGCCCAGCCATTCGGAAAGGAAGGGGATGACACCAAGAGTTTTGACTTCACTGTGGGAACCGGATTCTGATGTCGTGTGCCAGATTCTGACCTCAGATTGCGGATTCCAGAGTCAGGAACCGGATTCAGACGTAATGTGCCGATCCTGGCGGAACTGTAATCGGAGAGAAGCCGTGAAAACCATCAAATGCCTCATTGCCGGCCTTGCCCTGGCGGTAATTTCCCAGGGGGCCGTCGCCCAGGACACCAAGATCGGCATCCTCAATCCCTTGCGCGCCCTGTTTGCCTCGGACGCGGCCCAGGTGATCCAGCAGGAACTCGAAGCGGAACTCGCGCCGGACCAGGAAAGAGCCACGGAATTGTCCGAGGAACTGAACGCCCTCGCCGAGGAATTCCAGCAGAACGAAGCCATCATGACCGAGGATGAAGTGCGGCGCATGAACTCCAACGCCCAGGATCTGCAGGTGCAGTTGCAGTTGATCCAGGAGCGGGTGCAAACCGCGCTCAACGAAAGAAACCAGTTGTTTCTCGAAAGCATGCAGCAGCAGCTTGCCGACGCCGTCTCCGAAGTCGTTGCCGAAGGCGGCTTCGACCTGATCCTCAATGCCGACAGCGCGCCGTATTTCGATCAGGTGCTCGACATCACCGCCCGGGTCACCGCCAAACTCAATGAAATGGACCCGGGGGAGTAAGCGAACCGCGGGGCGGGAACAAGCCGCATCCGGCCATCACCGGTGTCTTCGCCAGTTCGCATGAAGCTGTCCCGGCTCGCCGAACTGCTGGAAGTCGAACTCGACGGTGACGGCGACTGCGAAATCAGCGGCCTGGGAACCCTCGCCGATGCCGTCCCGGGCGAACTGAGCTTTCTCTCCAATCCCGCCTACGCTGGCCAGCTCGCCGATACCCGGGCATCGGCCATCCTCATCGAAGAGCGATTCCGCGACGCCTGCCCGGCAAACCGGCTGATCAGCCCCCGGCCGTATGTGGGTTTTGCCCGGGCCACGGCGATTTTCCACGCCGGCGGGGCGCCCGAGGCCGGCGTCCATCCCTCGGCGGTGGTGCATGACGACGCCGTGATCGGGAACGAAGCGAGCATCGGCCCCAACAGTGTGATCGAGGTCGGCGCCAGCATCGGCGCGGGTTCGGTGATCGGCCCCGGCTGCATCATCGGCGCGAATTGCCGGCTCGGCCCGGCTTGCCGCCTGCAGCGGGCGGTGGTGCTCTATCCGGGCGTGCAACTCGGCGGCAATGTGCGAATCGATGCCAACAGCGTCATCGGGGCCGACGGTTTCGGCTACGCTTTCGACGGCGAGAAATCGGTAAAGATCCACCACGGCGGATCGGTGCGTATCGAAGACGACGTGGATATCGGCGCCGGCACCACTATCGATGCCGGGGTCATGGGCGACACGCGGATCGGCCGGGGCGTGAAAATCGATAACCAGGTGCAGATCGGGCACAACTGTGTCATCGGCGAACATACGGTAATCTGCGGCTGTACCGCCATTGCCGGTAGCGTCGTGATCGGTCGGAACTGCATCATGGGCGGCGCCTCCGGGGCGGTGGGGCATATCACCATCGCCGACCGGGTCGAAGTCAGCGCCATGTCCCTGGTCAGCCGCAGCATCACCGAGCCGGGCAGATATTCCTCGGGCACCGGACACATGAAAACCAGCCGCTGGAAGCGCGTCATCACCCGCTTCCAGGAACTCGACGAAATGGCCAACCGCCTCCAGGGCTTGGAAAAACTGGCCAGGAAAGACTAGGATTCCTGCCGGAACGCTTCGGAGATCGGGAAATGCTTCTGGACATTGAGGAAATCAAGCAATACCTGCCCCAGCGCTATCCGTTCCTGCTCGTGGACCGGGTGCTTGAGATGGAACTCGGCAAGTCGATCCTCGCCCTGAAGAACGTCACCGTGAACGAGCCTTTTTTCGTCGGCCATTTCCCGCACCAGCCCATCATGCCCGGCGTGCTCATCATCGAGGCCCTGGCCCAGGCGGCGGGTGTGCTCGGCTTCAAGAGCCAGGAGAAAAAGCCCGCCGACGGCTACCTGTACTATTTCGTCGGTGCCGACGGGGTGCGTCTGCGGCGCCCCGTGGTGCCGGGAGACCAGTTGCTGCTCAAGGTCGATGTCATCAGCAACCGCCGCGGCATTTACAAGTTCCATGCCGAGGCTTCCGTGGAAGAACAACTCGTGGGCTCCATGAAAATCATTTGCGCCGAGAGGAAAGTGGATGTCGATTGACAGCAGCGCCAGCATCGATCCCACGGCGCGGATAGAAGAGGATGCGAAAATCGGGCCCGATGTGGTCATCGGCCCCTGGAGCATCATCGGCTCCAATGTTTCCATCGGGGCGGGCAGCATTCTGCGCTCCCATGTGGTGATTCAATCCAATACCCGCATCGGCGGCGGCAATCTGTTCTTCCAGTTCTGCTCCGTGGGGGAAGACCCCCAGGACAGGAAATACCAGGGCGAGGAAACCTGGCTGGAAATCGGCGACGACAATGTTTTCCGGGAAGGGGTGACCGTCCATCGGGGAACCGGCGGCGGCGGGGGACTGACCCGCATCGGCAACCGCAACCTGCTGATGGCCTACGCCCATGTGGCCCACGACTGCATGCTCGGCGACGATATCGTCTGCGCCAATAATGTGGGACTTTGCGGCCACGTCAGCATCAACGATTACGCGATTCTCGGCGGCTACGCCGGAGTCAACCAGTTCCTCCGCATCGGCGCCCATGCCATGGTGGGAGGCATGACCCACGTGGTGAACGACGTGCCCGCCTTCGTCATCGTCAGCGGCCAGCCCGCGCTTGCCAGAAGCATCAATTCCATCGGCATGAAACGGCGCGGATTCGCCCGGGAAGAAATCGAGTTGATGAAGAAGGCATTCAAGATTCTCCATCTGCGCAATCTGACCATGCAGGAAGCCATTCCCCAGATCAAGGCGCTCAGCGAGGACAGCGAAGTGCTCAAGACCCTGGTGGACTCGGTGGAGTCGTCTTGCAAGGGCGTGCACCGCTGAGTGTCGTTGGGGATTCCGTGAGCTTGTCCACGCCTTCCCTGGCGCGATTCCTTTGGTTTCGACCAACCCCGGCCTTGCCGGCCCAGCCACCGGGCACAGCACGATGGCGCTCGGGTCTGCGCACGAAGCTGCGCTTCGTAAACGCTTGCCCTCGCCCCTGGCATGACTGAAACTCCTCACTTCGGCATTGTCGCCGGCGAAGCTTCCGGCGACCTGCTTGGCGCGGAGTTGATGCGGGCGCTGGGCGAGCGTTTTCCCGGAGCGAGCTTCAGCGGCGTCGGCGGCCCCGCCATGAAGAAGCTCGGCTGCGAATCCCTGGCGCCCATGGAACGGCTCGCGGTCATGGGCCTCGTGGAGCCGCTCGCCAGATTGCCGGAACTGCTGCGAATCAAGCGCCGGCTCGTAGCGCATTTCCGCGCCAGCCCGCCGGCGGCCTTCATCGGCGTCGATTCGCCGGACTTCAACCTCCGCCTGGCCAAAACCCTGCACCGCGGCGGCATACCCACGGTGCATTATGTCAGCCCCAGTGTCTGGGCCTGGCGCGCCGGCAGAATCCACGGCATCGCCCGCTCCATCGATCTGATGCTGACGCTTTTCCCCTTCGAAACCGGCATCTACCAACAACACGGCGTCGCCGTGCGCTGTGTGGGACACCCACTCGCCGACGCCATCGATCCCGATATGGGACACCCATCCACTGCCGCCGACACAGGACACCCATCCGCGTCCACACTCGTTTCCGACCGGCGCGGCATGCAGGCAAGACTGCAACTCGGGATCAATCCCGGGTCCCGGGTCATCGCCTTGCTGCCCGGCAGTCGCAGGGGAGAAATACAGCGAATGGCGCCGGCTTTTCTGGCGGCGGCGGTTGCGGCACAGCGCGAGTTTCCCGGATTGCAGTTCCTGTTACCCTGCAGCGACGTGGCGAATCGCCGCTTGGTCGGGCGCATCGTGGAAGAAGGCGGTTTCTCCGGCGCAAACTGCCGCCTGCTGGATGATTCGCGACTGGCCATGGCGGCAGCGGATTTCGTCATCCTCTCTTCCGGCACGGCAACCTTGGAAGCCATGCTGCTGCGCCGCCCCATGGCGGTCTGTTACCGGCTGGCGCCGCTGACCTACGCCATCGCCTCGCGCATGGTCCATGTGGAGCACATGGCGATTCCCAACCTGCTTGCGGGCAAAAGACTCGTCCCGGAATACGTGCAGCACGAAGTAAACCCGGACAATCTGCTCAAGGAAATCCGCCGCTTCGTGGTCCATCCCGCCCCGGCGCCGGAGATGCTGGAAACCTTCGCCCGACAGCACCGCCTGCTGCGCGGGAACGCATCCCGGGAGGCCGCTTCCGCAATCGGTGAAATGCTTGCAGACCGCGCCGGTGCCAGCAGTCCCTGATGATCGGTCGGCCCATGCGCAAGCCCGAGTGGCGGGAGTTCCCCCATATGCCCGCGCCCCAGGCGGGCGTGGATGAAGTCGGCCGCGGCGCGCTCGCCGGCGATGTGGTCGCCGCGGCGGTCATACTCGTCCCCGAAACCGAAATCCACGGCCTGAACGATTCCAAGAAGATCACCGCCCCCCGCCGGGAAGCCTGCTACCGGGAAATCCTGGACTCTTGCGTCAGCTTCGCCATCGGCCGCGCAAGCCCGGCGGAAATCGACGAACTCGACGTGCTCCGCGCCAGCCTGCTCGCCATGCGGCGCGCCGTCGCCCGACTTGTCGTCCAGCCCGCATCCGTCCTCGTGGACGGCAACATCCTCCCCGAATGGCCCTACCCCACGGAAGCCATCCCCGGCGGCGACGGCAGCGTCCCCGGCATCGCCGCCGCCTCCATCATCGCCAAGGTAACCCGGGACCGGGAAATGACCGCCCTGCGGGACCGGTACCCCGCCTACGACTTCCCGAGACACAAGGGCTACCCCACCCCCCAACACCTCCAGATTCTCGCCCAACAAGGCCCCACCCCAATCCACCGCCGCAGCTTCGCACCGGTCAGAAAGGCTGCGGTCAAATGAGCAGATTGCGGAACAATGCCTTGCGGAAACAGACGCTTTTGTACTCGGGTGCCAGAAAAGCATCGCTTCAAGGAATTGCGGTCATCCGAATTCTTCACCAGCAGATGGACACGGGGTGTCATTTGTCAGGGATGTAAACCCCCACTTCATCCCAAGGCTGTCCTTCTGCCAAGCCGGAATCTTACCCGCAACGGCCAACGCCGTTCCGCCATGGTGTAAACTTCGTCTGGCAGCCAGGCCGAGTCACCCATGTCCGAACCAGCATCCGCCCAGACATTCATTCATCTGCGCCTGCATACCGAGTTTTCCATCAGCGACGGATTGATCGCCATCGGGCCCCTGGTGGAATGTCTCCGGGAGCGGGGCATGCCGGCGGTGGCGGTGACCGATCTGGCCAATCTGTTCGCCCTGATCAAGTTCTACCAGGGCGCCCGGCAGGCGGGAATCAAGCCGGTGTGCGGCTGCGAGCTGCGGGTGATCGACGCCGCCAGCGGCCATGTCAGCCAGTTGGTCCTGCTCGCCCGCAATGAGGCCGGTTACCACAATCTGCTGCGGCTGGTTTCGGACATCTACGTGGAGAACGAGCCGGGCGCCGAATTTTCCCTCGACAAGGCCAGGCTCGGTGGCTACAGCGACGGCTTGATCGCCCTGTCCGGCGCCCTGCGGTCCGATATCGCCGCCGCGCTGCTTGCCGGCAATGCCGAACTGGCCCGGAGCCTGCTCGATTCCTGGCGCGAACTCTTTCCGGGAAGTTTCTACATCGAGTTGCAACGCCTCGGCAAATCCGGCGAAGAGGAGTACATCGAAGCCGCCCTCGGGCTTGCCCGGGATAGCGGCTGCCCCGTGGTGGCCACCAATGACGTGCGCTTCCTGGGCGAGGACGATTTCGAAGCCCACGAGGCCAGGGTCTGTATTACCCAGCGCCGGGTGCTCGATGACCCCGGCCGCCCCCGGGACTACACCCCCCGCCAGCATCTGCGCGCCGCCGGCGAAATGATCGAGCTGTTCCGCGATGTTCCCGAGGCGGTCGGCGCCACCGTCGATATCGCCCGGCGTTGCAATCTCGACCTTGAGCTCGTCCAGCGGTTGCCGGAGTTCCCATTGCCCCCGGGTGAAACCGCCGGCTTGAACGAGTACCTGTCCCGGGTCGCCGCCGGCGGGCTTGCCGGGCGGCTTGCCGGGAGACCCCAATCTTCCGCCGCCGGCGAATCCACAGCCGGAGACTATCAGGCCAGGCTCGAGGAAGAACTCGGCATCATCAACCAGATGGAATTCGCCGGCTACTTCCTCATCGTGATGGAGTTCGTGCAATGGGCCAAGGCCAATGGCATTCCGGTGGGCCCGGGGCGGGGTTCCGGGGCCGGCTCCATTGTCGCCTGGGCCCTGGGCATCACCGATGTGGACCCGCTGGAGTACGATCTGCTTTTCGAGCGTTTTCTCAATCCCGAGCGCGTATCCATGCCCGATTTCGATATCGATTTCTGCATGGAAGGCCGCGACCGGGTGATTTCCCATGTGGCGGAAATCTACGGCCAGGACGCGGTTTCCCAGATCATCACTTTCGGCACCATGGCGGCCAAGGCGGTGGTGCGCGACGTGGCCAGGGTGCAGGGCAAGCCCTTCTCGCTTGGCGATAAACTGTCGCGGATGATTCCCGGCACGGTGGGCATGACCCTGCGCCAGGCGCTGACGGAAAGGCCCGAGCTCAAGGAATTCATCGAAAGCGATGACGACGCCGGGGAAATCTTCGAGATGGCGCTCAAGCTCGAAGGCATCGCCCGCAATATCGGCAAGCACGCCGGCGGCGTGGTCATCGCGCCGGGCCGGCTCACGGATTTCACGCCGCTGTTCCGCGACCAGGAGCGCACCGGCTCCAGCCTGCTGACCCAATACGACAAGGACGACGTGGAAACCGCGGGCCTGGTGAAATTCGACTTTCTCGGCCTGCGCACCCTGACCATCATCGACTGGGCGGTGAAATCCGTCGCCGATCAGGAAGGCGTCCGGATCGACATCGCCGGCCTGCCCCTGGATGACGGCAAGGTCTACCGGATGCTCGGCAAGGGCAGCACGACGGCGGTGTTCCAGTTGGAATCCCGGGGCCTGAAGCAACTGATCCGCAAGCTCAAGCCGAGCCGTTTCGACGATCTCGTGGCCCTGGTGGCCCTGTATCGCCCCGGCCCCCTGCAATCGGGCATGGTGGATGATTTCATCGACCGCAAGCACGGCCGCAAGGAGGTCAACTACCCCCTCCCGGAACTTGAGCCGGTGCTGAAAGGCACCTACGGCGTGATTCTCTATCAGGAACAGGTGATGAAAATCGCCCAGTTGCTCGGCAAGTACACCCTGGGCCGGGCCGATATCCTGCGCAAGGCCATGGGCAAGAAGGATCCGGAGGAAATGGCGCGCCAGCGCGACGCCTTCATGAGCGGGGCGCTGGAGCAGGGTGTCCCCGAGCGCAAGGCTTCCGACCTGTTCGACCTGATGGAAAAATTCGCCGGCTACGGCTTCAACAAGTCGCATTCGGTGGCCTACGCCCTGCTGGCCTACCAGACCGCCTGGCTCAAGACCCACTACCCGGCGTACTTCATGGCCGCGGTGCTTTCCGCGGAAATGAACCAGACCGACAAGATCATGGAACTCGTCGCCGAATGTCGGGATATGGGGCTGACGGTGCTTTCCCCGGACATCAATCGCGGCGGGTATCGTTTCGGCGTGGATGACCGGGGGCGCATCGTGTATGGCCTCGGCGCCATCCGCAATCTCGGCCAGGGGCAGATCGAGCGCATCGCCGGGGCCCGGGAGGAGGGCGGCTTCCGCAGCTTGCCGGACCTGTGCCGCCGGGTGGGCGGACAGCTCGACAACAAGAACGTCATCGAAATCCTGATCGACTCGGGCGCCTGCGACGCGCTCGCCGAAGGCGAGGCCCTGGCGGCCAGGGCGAAACTGCGGCATTGCCTGCCGGAAGTGATCAAGGCGGCGGAGCAGCATCTCGAGGACCAGGCTTTCGGCATCGCCAATCTGTTCGCCGATGCGGAGGCCGAACCGGAAGCCGGAGACGCATTGCCGCCCAGCGCCGCGGAAGTCCGGGTGGACACGCGCGCCGCGCTGGAAGCCGAACGCGAATGCCTCGGCTACTATCTCACCGCGCATCCCATGGACGAATACTGGCCCGAACTGGAGCAATTCGCGCCCAAGCGCCTGGGAGACGCCAAAGCCTCGCGCGCGAACCAGCAGTTCGCCGGCATGCTCGCCGATATCCGCGTGCGCAAACGCGACCGGGGCGATATGGCGATCATGGTGCTCGACGACGGCGCCAGCAGGCTCGAGGCGGTCATGTACGACCCGGAATTCGGCCAGGTCCGGGACCGCCTGAAAAAACACGGCGTATACATTTTCGAGGGCAAGGTTTCCAAAGACGATTTCAGCGGTGGTGTGCGCCTGCAGGCGAGAAAGGCGATGACCCTCGCCGAGGCCAGAGCGAGACATGCCCGCAGCCTCTTCCTGATCCTGGTGGACGGCGCGCTGCCGGGGGATTTCAGCCGCCAGCTCGCGGACTTGCTGGGGCCTTACCGGAGCAATGGCGAGAACGGCCATGGCGAGGCCCGCTGCAAGGTGCTCGTCGATTACCGTCGCGGCGACTTGCGGGGGTGTATAATGCTCGGTCCCGACTGGGCGGTGGCGCCGGAGGAAGAGCTCGTCCGCAGCCTGCGCGCGGAATTCGGCCTCGAACGGGTCAAACTCCAGTATCAGGCCCGATCATGAGCAAAACAAAACCACGCTTTTGTTTTGCGACAATGAAAAATTCCATGAATGGAATTTTTCAGAGAATACCTAGTGTGTTGTCCCATAAGTTCGCCACATTTCAGAGCGGTCCTGAAGCGTCAATGCAAGGCGCCGGTCGCGGGCAATACCAGGAGTATTGCCAAGGGCGGCAACGCCGCAGTGGCGCTTCAGGACCGCTCCCGAAGGGCGCGGCCCCCGCGGCGCGTGGCCGCGTTGCGCTCCTTGGCAATGGGGCGGGCCATTACCCGCGGACCGCGCCTAGCCACACACCACGGGGGCCGCGCTGAAATGCGGCGAACTTATGGGACAGCACACTAGGAGCCTGATCCGCGGTGAATCCCGATTATCTGGAATTTGAACAGCCGATCGCCGAGCTGGAAGGCAAGATCAGCGAGTTGCGCCTGGTGGGCAGCGACAACGAGATCAATATCAACGAGGAAATCCAGACCCTGCGGCAGAAAAGCCTGCGCCTGACCGAAAAAATCTACGCCAACCTCTCCCCCTGGCAGATCTGTCAGGTGGCGCGACATCCATTGCGGCCCTACACCCTGGACTACATCGAGCATATCTTCACCGATTTCGATGAATTGCACGGCGACCGTCTCTATGCCGACGACCAGGCCATCATCGGCGGCCTGGCGAAGATCGACGGCCGCCCGGTCATGGTGATCGGCCACCAGAAGGGACGCGGCACCCGGGCCAAGGTCAGGCACAATTTCGGCATGCCCCGGCCGGAGGGCTATCGCAAGGCGCGCCGGCTGGTGGAACTCGCCGAGCGCTACCGGCTGCCGGTGATCTGCCTGATCGATACCCCCGGCGCCTACCCGGGCATGGATTCGGAAGAGCGCGGCATCAACGAGGCCATCGCGGAGAACATGGCGATGATGTCCCGGGTGCGAACGCCATTGATCGCCACGGTCACCGGCGAGGCGAATTCCGGCGGCGCCATCGCCATCGGAGTGAGCGACCAGCTCAATATGCTCCAGTATTCGACCTACACGGTCATCACCCCCGAGGGTTGCGCGACGATTCTGTGGAAGTCGGCCGAGTTCGCCTCCGCGGCCGCCGAGGCCATGGGGGTCACCGCCGAGCGGCTCAAGCAGATCGGCATTGTCGATCACATCATCGCCGAGCCCCTGGGCGGCGCCCATCGCGACGTGGAGCAGGTCGCCGGGAGAATCAAATCGTCCCTGCTTGACCAGATCGAGCAATTGACGGCGATGGAGGTGGATGATTTGATTGAGCGGCGATACCGGCGGCTGATGAGCTACGGGATCAGTAGCTGATTGGGGAATAAACTGTCTTTCTGTATGTGGCGAAGCCTCCCGCAAACTGTCATTCCGCGCGAAGTCGCGGAATCTTTGTCAGCATGCCTTTGTCCGTGAAAGTGTTCGCAGAAATTCCCCCGGATGCTCCCGTGGCGATTGGGTTTAGCGGGGGCATGGATTCGGCGGTTTTGCTGGATCTGGCTTGCGGGGTTTTTTTGGCGCAGGGACGGTTGCGGGCGCTTCATGTCAATCATGGGTTGCATGATGATGCGGGGAAATGGGAGGTGTTTTGCCGGGAGTTTTGCGCGGAGCGGGGGATTCCCCTGGAAGTGCTGCGGGTAAAGGTGGCGAAGTCCGGCGCGAGTCTGGAGGGGAGGGCGCGGGAGGCTCGTTATGGGGCATTCGGTGTCGCACTGGAGGCGGGTGAGTTTCTTTTGCTGGCGCATCATCTGGATGACCAGGTGGAAACGCTGCTGCTGCGGCTGCTGCGGGGCGCGGGGCTGCGGGGGCTGACGGGAATTCCCGAGCGGCGGGCTCTGGGGCGGGGGACGATCTTCAGGCCCTTGTTGCACTGTGAACGACGGGAATTGGCCGAGTACGCCCGGGAGCGGGGTTTGGGCTGGGTGGAGGATGCGTCCAATCGCGATACGGGTTTCAACCGGAATTTCTGCCGCCATGAGATTCTGCCGCTGATAGGGCGGCGCTGGCCCGGCTACCGGCGGGATTGGGAAAGGTCGCGTCAACTGATCGGGCGGGCGGATGGTCTGCTTGATGAGCTTGCCGGGATCGATCTGGCGCACTGCGCTGCCGATAAAGTCGACTGCCTGCGAGTCGACAGGCTGCGGCAATTGCGCCGCTCCCGCCTGCATAATGCCCTGCGCTGCTGGATCGAGGGCGGGACCGGCAAGCCCGCGGACCCGGGGAAGCTGCAACGATTGCCGGATTGGCTGATCTTGCCGGAGCAGGAAATCAGGGCTGAAATAGAATTCGGCGAACACTTCGTGCGCAAGTACCGCGATGGCCTCTACTTGCTGCCGCGAATGGCGCCGGTCCAACAGGACTACTCTGTGGAGTGGGATCCGTCCCGGCGGCCGGTGCTGGCGTTGCCCGGCAATGGCAGCCTGCATGCGAAGCCGGTTTTCGCGGAAGGACTGGCCGGGAAAATCTACCAGGTCCGCTATCGGCAGGGCGGCGAAAGCTGCCGTCTGGCGCGTCGCCCCACCAAGACCCTGAAGAAAATCCTCAACGAGGCCAGGCTGGCGCCCTGGCTGCGAAACCGCCTGCCATTGCTGTATGACGGCGAAAACATCGCCGCCATTCCCGGCATCGGAACCGCCGAATCCGCGCTCGCCGGCGAATCCGCCTACCAAATCGAATGGCGTAATCCGTATTGAGGGCGGCGGAAGCTTCTGGTAGGCTGTAATTCCATCTGAAGGGGCCTGCGCTGGAGCGGGTTCCGGCATCGGGTGGGGCTCCATGACTCGTTACATTTTCATTACCGGCGGCGTGGTCTCCTCGCTGGGGAAAGGCATAACCTCGGCGTCGCTGGCGGCGATTCTCGAAGCCCGGCAACTCGATATTTCCATGCTCAAGCTCGATCCCTATATCAATGTGGATCCGGGCACCATGAATCCTTTCCAGCACGGCGAGGTCTTCGTCACCGACGATGGCGCCGAAACCGATCTCGACCTTGGCCATTACGAGCGCTTCAGCCGTATCACCATGCAGCAGAAGAACAATTTCACCACCGGCCGGGTCTACGAGGAGGTGTTGCGACGGGAGCGGCGCGGCGATTATCTCGGCGCCACGATTCAGGTGATTCCCCATATCACCGATGAAATCAAGCGCCGCATTGTGGAAGGCGCCGGTTCGGCCCGGGTGGCGCTCGTGGAAATCGGCGGCACCGTGGGGGATATCGAATCCCAGCCCTTTCTCGAGGCGGTGCGGCAGTTGCGGGTGGAACTCGGCTCCGAGCGGGCGCTGTTCATCCATCTGACCCTGGTGCCCCATATCGCCACGGCGGGCGAAATCAAGACCAAGCCAACCCAGCATTCGGTGAAGGAATTACGCTCCATCGGCATCCAGCCCGATGTGCTCATCTGCCGCTCGGAGCAGGAAATCGATGAATCGGCGAGGCGCAAGATCGCCCTGTTCACCAATGTGGAATTGCCCGCGGTGGTTTCCCTGCCCGATACCGACAGCATCTACCGCATTCCGGCGATTCTCGGCGACGCCGGGCTCGATGAAATCGTCGTCAACAAGCTGCGCCTGCCCTGCCCCATGGCGGATTTCAGCGAATGGAACAAGGTGGTGGAGGCGGAACACCAGCCCCTGCGCGAAGTGAAACTCGCCATGGTGGGGAAATACATGGAACTGCCCGACGCCTACAAGTCACTCAATGAGGCGATTACCCACGCCGGCATCCATACCCGCACCCGGGTGGAAGTTTCCTTCATCGACTCGTCCCTGGTTTCCGAGCGGGGCGCCGGAATCCTCGAAGGCCACGACTGCATTCTCGTGCCCGGCGGATTCGGCGAGCGCGGTTTCGAAGGCAAGATTCTCGCCTGCCGGTACGCCCGGGAAAACCGGGTGCCTTATCTCGGCATCTGTCTCGGCTTGCAGGCGGCGGTGGTGGAATTCGCCCGCAATGTGGCCGGGCTCGCCGGCGCCAACAGTTCCGAATTCGAGCCGGACACGCCGCATCCGGTAATCGCCCTGATCACCGAATGGACCACCGCCGATGGCGGGGTCGAAAACCGCGACGACGATTCCGATCTCGGCGGCACCATGCGTCTGGGCGGCCAGGAATGCCTGATTGCCCGGGATTCGACGATCTTCCACTGTTACCGCAAGGAGCGAATCAAGGAAAGGCACCGCCACCGCTACGAGTTCAATAACGACTATCTGCAACGCATGCGGGAGGCGGGGCTGCAACTCACCGGCAAGTCGCTGGACGCGAAACTCGTGGAAGTCATCGAAGCGCCGGACCATCCCTGGTTTGTCGGCTGCCAGTTCCATCCCGAGTTCACTTCCACGCCCAGGGACGGACATCCCCTGTTTTCCGGCTTTATTCGCGCCGCGGCGGATTATCGCGCCGGGCTCGACGCGCAAGCGGACGCCGGCGACCCAGTTGACGAGACCGTGGCGCTGGCGGCGGCGGGCGCATGAGCCGCGATCCCGGACCCGGTCCCGCGAACCAGGGCCGGCCATGAGCGACCGGGAAGTCATTCTGGGCGATATCCATATCGCCAATCATCTGCCCTTTGTGCTCGTCGGCGGCATGAATGTGCTGGAATCCTCCGAGACCGTCATGCGCGTGGCGGAAAGCTTCGCCCGGGCTACCCGGGAGCTTTCCATAGCCTGGATTTTCAAGGCGAGCTTTGACAAGGCGAATCGATCCTCCATCCATTCCCCCCGGGGGCCAGGGTTTGCCGATGGTCTGGCCATGCTCGCCGAAGTCAAAAGGCGATTCGGCGCTCCGGTGCTCACCGATGTCCATGAGCCCGGCCAGGCCGAAGCGGCGGCGGAAGTGGTCGATGTGCTGCAATTGCCCGCATTCCTCAGCCGGCAGACCGATCTGGTGACCGCCATGGCCCGCACCGGCGCCGCCATCAATATCAAGAAGGCCCAGTTTCTGGCGCCGCTGGAAATGCGCCATATCCTGGAAAAATTCGAGCAGGCGGGCAATTCCCGGCTCATGCTTTGCGAGCGCGGCACGAGTTTCGGCTACCATAATCTGGTGGTGGACATGCTCGGAATCCAGACCCTGAAGTCCTTCGCCTGCCCGGTCCTGTTCGACGCCAGCCATGCCCTGCAGCTTCCCGGCGGCGAGTCCCGCGGCGCCGGCGGGCGGCGGGGACAGTTGGCCGGTCTCGCCGGGGCGGGGCTGATGCAGGGCATTGCCGGCCTGTTCATCGAAGCGCATCCCGACCCGGACCAGGCCCTCTGCGATGGCCCCTGCGCCCTGCGGCTGGCGCGGCTGCCGGAATTCCTGGAGCGGATGCGGCGGGTGGACGCCCTTGCCAAGTCCCTGCCGGCGCTGGATACAAATTAATCTTTCATCACAATCAGGCAATACAAGGTATTGAAATGTCAGAGATAAATCATGTTCATGCCAGGGAGATACTGGACTCCCGGGGCAATCCCACCATCGAGGCGGAAGTGACTTTGGCGGATGGCGCGAGAGGCCATGCCTGTGTGCCTTCCGGCGCCTCCACCGGCGCCCGGGAAGCCCTGGAATTGCGCGACGGGGACCCCGGGCGCTACGGCGGCAAGGGCGTTGGCAAGGCGGTGGCGAATGTCAATGGGGAAATCTTCGCCGCGCTCAAGGGAATTGACGCCAGGGAGCAGCAAGCGCTTGACCGGATCATGCTTGATCTTGACGGCACCGAAAACAAGTCCCGGCTGGGAGCCAATGCGATTCTCGCGGTGTCGCTGGCGGCGGCCCGGGCCGCCGCCGAAAGCCGGCGAATGCCGCTGTACGCCCATATTGGCGCGCTGGCCGGCGGCAAGGGCGAATTCAGCCTGCCCCTGCCCATGATGAACATCATCAATGGCGGCGAGCACGCCGACAACAATGTGGACATCCAGGAATTCATGGTTCAGCCCGCGGGCGCCCCGAACTTTCCCGAGGCCCTGCGCTGGGGCGCGGAGATTTTCCACGCGCTCAAATCGGTGCTGAAAAAGGGCGGTTACAATACCGCCGTGGGCGATGAAGGCGGCTTTGCCCCGGACCTGCCTTCCAATGCCGCGGCCCTGGACGCCATACTCGGCGCCATCGAGCTTGCGGGCCTGCGCCCCGGCGGCGATGTGCGCCTGGCGCTGGACTGCGCGGCCTCGGAGTTCTATCGCGAGGGGCGCTATGAGCTTTCCGGCGAAGGCAGATCCTGCGACGCGGAAGAATTCACCGAATATCTCGCGCAGCTCTGCGACAACTATCCGATCCTCTCCATCGAAGACGCCATGGACGAGGGCGACTGGGCTGGCTGGGCTAAACTGTCGGCGCGATTAGGCGATAAGATTCAATTAGTTGGCGATGATTTGTTTGTCACCAACACGGCGATTCTCAAGCGGGGAATCGATGGGGGGATTGCCAACGCCATTCTGGTCAAGTTCAACCAGATCGGCAGTTTGAGCGAAACCCTGGCGACCATCGCCATGGCCCGGCGGGCGGGATACGGCATCGTCATCTCCCACCGCTCCGGGGAAACGGAAGACAGCACCATCGCCGATTTGGCGGTGGGCGTTGCCGCCGGACAGATCAAGACCGGTTCGCTCTGCCGCACCGACCGGGTGGCGAAGTACAACCGATTGCTGCGCATCCACGAGGAACTCGGCGCAGGGGCAAGCTACCGCGGCATGGAAGAGTTTGGCTTTTTGCGGAGCGGATGATCGGGAAGCTTCGCTGTGGATACACCAGAAACTTCCCCGGTACGGGAAAGCGGGAACCGTCATGAAATTATTGCTTGTCGCTCTGCTGGCGATCGCGTGCTGGCTTCAGTACCAGCTTTGGCTGGGTGAAGACGGCTATCTCGCCCTGCGGGCCCGGCAGGTGGAAGCCAATGAGCAGCGTGACCATATCGCAACACTGCGGGAAAGCAATCGGCAACTGGAAGTGGAAGCGCTGGATCTGAAGAATGGCCATGAGGCCATCGAGGAAAGAGCTCGCTCGGAACTCGGCATGATCAGGGAAGGCGAGACTTTCCATATCATCGTGGACCGGGATTGACCGGGCGTTCCTTGTGAGTCGGCAATTCTCATTTTGGCGCTCCAACCTTCCTGTCATTCCGCGCGAAGCGAAGCGGAGTCGCAGAATGACAGGAAGAGGTTGTGAGTAACAAGATGAAGACGACTCCCCGATGAACTGCTGGGGCATTCTCCCCGCTGCGGGAAGCGGCGCGCGTTTCGGCTCCGCGGTTCCCAAACAATACCTGCCGCTCCATGGCCGGGCGGTCCTGTCCTGGTCCCTGGAGGCTCTGCTTGCCGCTCCCGTCAAGGCGCTGGCGGTTGCCCTCGGCCCGGATGACAGCCATTGGCCCGCCCTGGGCTGGGATCAGGATTCCCGGATCATCGCCTGCCCGGGCGGCGCCCGGCGGCAGCAGTCCGTGCTCGGCGCATTGCGGACGCTGGAGGATCGCGCCCGGAGTGACGACTGGATGCTGGTTCACGATGCGGTGCGGCCCTGCGTGCGCAGCGATGATATCCTGCGGCTGATTCGGGAAACCGGCGCGGCGGGCGCCGACGGCGGCCTGCTTGGCTGGCCCGCGGACAATGCCCTCAAGCGCGTGGCCGCCGATGGCGTCGTGCGGGACAATGTGTCGCGGCGGGATTGCTGGAATGCGGCGACGCCACAGATGTTCCGCTTTGGCGTTTTGCGCGACGCCTTGCGCCGGGCGGAAGCCGAACAGCGGTCGCACCCGGACGAATCGGCGGCGGTCATGGCCGCCGGAGGCAGTGTGGTCATGGTTCCCTGCGCCAGGGACAATATCAAGATCACCCGCGAGCCGGACCTGCAACTGGCCGCTGCGATTCTTGCCGCCCGCCGGGAAAATTCAGCATGAGCCATCCAGACCCCCGCCAACTCCGCATCGGACACGGTTTCGACGCGCATCGCTTTGCGCCGGATTTCGATCCCGCCAGTCCGCTGGTGATTGCCGGCGTGACCCTGCCCGCGAAGCGCAGCCTGCTGGCGCACTCCGATGGCGATCTGGTGCTGCACGCCCTTGCCGACGCCGTGCTCGGCGCCGCCGCGGCGGGCGACATCGGCGGGCTTTTTCCCGACAGCGACGCCAGCATCGCCGGAATTTCCAGCAGCGTGATTCTGGACGCGGCGCTCGAAGCCGCGGCGGCGAAAGGCTTGCGCCTGATCAATCTCGACCTCACCGTGGTGGCCCAGGTTCCGAAACTTTCGCCTTTTGCCGAGGAGATGCGGGAGAGCCTCGCCGGGCTGACGGGCCTGCCCCGGGATTGCATCAATCTCAAGGCCACCACCACCGAAGGCATGGGCTGGCTCGGCCGGGAGGAGGGCATGGCCTGCCATGCGGTGGTGCTGCTCGGCGCCTCCGGCGCAGGCTCTCGGGCCGGCTGAATGAACCACGGCCGCCACTGGGAACAGCTCGCCCGCCTGCTTCCGCAGCCGGAAAATCACGCAAGGCTCAAGTCCCGCCCCGCTGACTTCCGGGTGCGGGAAGAACTCGGCTTCGCCCCCGGCGGAAGCGGCGAGCATTTATGTGTGGAAGTGGAAAAAACCGGGCTGACGACCAGCGAAGCCGCCCGCCGGCTGCTGGCCGCCTGCAATCTCGACCGAGCCGACATCGGCTACGCCGGCATGAAGGACCGTCGCGCCCTCACCACCCAGTGGTTCAGCCTGCGGCTCCCGGAATCGAAAGTTTCCCGGTTGCAGAGCGCCGAGGACGACAGCCTGCGGATTCTGCGATCAGGGCGCAATCACCGCAAGATTCGCATCGGCAGCCACCACTGCAATCATTTCGAGATTCTGCTGCGGGATTTTCGCGGCAGCCGGGAAGACCTGGAAAGCCGGCTGGAAACCCTGGCGGGGCAGGGGGCGCCCAATTACTTCGGCCCCCAGCGTTTCGGGCGGCTGGCGGGCAATCTGGAGCGGGTGGAGCTTGCCGCGCGGCCCGGCGCGCCCCGGCCGGGGCGAAGCGGGCGCGGCAGGCTGTATTCCGCCGCCAGGGCCATGCTGTTCAACGAAGTGCTCTCCCTGCGGCTCGCCCAGGGCAACTGGAGCGCCATGCTGCCCGGCGATGTGCTGGCCCTCGATGGCTCAGGCCGCCTGTTCCTGCCGGAGGAAGGGGCATCGTCTCGCGATGCGCCTCCACCGGGGAGATTCTGCGACTGCGCGCAGAATCTCCCCGGGCAGCCTCCACAAGGAGATACCGCGACTACGCGCGGTACGACCGCATCAAGGCTCGCCACACTGGACATCCACATCACCGGGCCATTGCCCGGAGCGAATTTTCCGCAACACAGATATGCAACTCGCGGCGAGGCTGCCGATATGGAAAATGCGGCGCTTGAAAAACATCCGGCGATACTCGATTGGCTGCGCCGGGAAAAAGTCGAGGCCGGTCGCCGCCCCCTGCGACTGGCGCCGCGGAATCTGCGCTGGAGCTGGACCCGCGAGGGATTGTGGTTATGCTTCGCCCTTGCGCGGGGCGCCTACGCCACGAGTTTGATCAGGGAGCTTTGCATCACCGATGGAAGCGAACACAAAACCGAAACCGAATCTTGACGGCATCGGCATGACTTCACGCCGCACCCGCGAACGACTGGTCGCCGGCCTGGAGAAAAAAGGCATCCGCAATTCCGCGGTGCTCGACGTCATGCGCGCCACGCCCCGGCATATCTTTATCGAAGAGGCTTTTTCCCACCTCGCCTATGAGGATCGGCCGGTCAACATCGGCTACAAGCAGACGATTTCCCAGCCCTATGTGGTGGCGCGAATGACCGAAGCCCTGCTTGCGGCGGGCCGCCCGGAACGGGTGCTGGAAATCGGCAGCGGCTGCGGCTATCAGACCGCGATCATCGCCCCCCTGGCCGGGGAGGTTTTCAGCATCGAGCGCATCAAGCCCCTGCATGATATGGCGGTGGCCAATCTGCGGCTGCTAGGGATCGGCAACGTCAAGCTGATCCACGGCGACGGCAGTCTCGGCCACGTTGAACAAAGCCCTTATGACGCGATCATAGTCACCGCGGCGCCGCTTGGCGTGCCCCGGGAGTTGCTCGGGCAACTCGCCGAAGGCGGGCGCATGGTGATTCCCGTGGGCGGCCCGGCGGGGCAGGAACTGCGGCTGATCACCCGCCGCGGAGACCAGTACCTCAACCGGATGCTCGATCACGTCAGGTTTGTGCCGCTGCTCAAGGGGCAGCCGCGCTTCTGAATCCACCGCCATGGATAAGCCTTCCGCAAACCTTGCTGGCCATGTGCTCGTCTATCTGAAGGGAATCGCCATGGGGGTCAGCGATTCGGTGCCAGGCGTTTCCGGCGGTACCATCGCGGTAATCGCCAATATCTATGATCGCCTCATCTACGCCATTCGCGCCATGGACGGCGAGGCTCTGGACCTGCTCTTGCATGGCCGGCTGTCGGCTTGCTGGCGCCAGGTGGACGGCGCCTTCCTGCTGCCGCTCGGCCTCGGCATGGCCAGCGGCCTATTGCTCAGCGCCAATCTCATCCTGATCCTGATCGAAAACTGGCCGGAGCCCCTGCGGGCTTTCTTTATCGGCCTGATTGCCGCGGCGGTCTGGCTGCTGCGAAGGGAAGCCGAATTCCCGCGCTGGCGCAGCTGGATTCTCGGTTTGGCTGGCGCGGCGCTGGTTCTGGCGATTTCCGCAGGCGCTCCCGCCGGAGGCGAGCCTTCCATCGCATATCTTTTCCTGTGCGGCATGATCGCTATCAGCGCCATGCTGCTGCCGGGGCTTTCCGGCGCCTTCATCCTGCTGCTGCTCGGCGCCTATGAGTACATGCTCGGCGCGCTGGCCAGCCTGGATTTGCCGCCACTGCTGATCTTCCTTGCCGGTTGCGCACTGGGTGTGCTGCTGATGTCGCGGATAGTCGCCCGGCTATTGCGCGCAAGGCACAGCCAGACCTACGCCTTCATCTGCGGATTGCTGGCAGGCTCGGTTCCCGCCCTCTGGCCCTGGCAGACAGTCGGCCAGCCGGAGGAACCCGGGAGCCTTATCGCCAATGAAGCCGTCTGGCCCGGCATCTACGCCGAACTCGCCGGACGCGACCCCATGCTGCTTTTCTGCTTTTTGGCTTTGGCAGCGGGTCTAGGCCTGACTCTTCTCGCCCGCCGCGACCCGGTCGAGCAGGGGTAGCAGATAGTCCAGGAAGCGTTCGGGATTTTCCGTCATGGGGAAATGTCCCATGCCTTCCATCAACTGCCAGGTGGAGCCGGCAATGGCTTCATGGGCCGCCTTGCCGAGTTCCGGGCTGCCGCTGTAGTCGTATTCGCCCGAGAGGATGTGCACCGGTATCCTGTCGGTATCGATTTCCCCGGCCCGGGCCCTGAGGTCGAATTCGGCGGCGTAGTAGTGCAGGTCGCCGATAAACGCCGGCGGCCAGCCCGATGCGTACACATAGGCGGTTTCCTTGCGGTAGGCCGCGGGGGCGTGGGGCGCTGTCAGGCTTTCCATCAGCAGGCCCTTGTATTCGTTGCCGACCGCCGGATGCCACAGGCCGGGAATGTCGCCGGTATCGTCGATGCGCAGGGCGCCTTCCAGGGAGATCACCGCCAGGAAGCGGTCGGGATGATGCAGGGCCAGATCGAGGGCGAGCAGGCCGCCCACCGAGCAGCCCATGAATACCGGATTTTCCAGCTCCAGGGCCTCGCTGAGCGCCAGGGGAACCTGCCGCAGGAATTCTCCCGTCAGGCGGTAATTCTCGCTCCACCAGTTGCGCAGGGGCGGCGGCATGGACTTGCCGTGGAATGGCAGGTCGTAGGCGATCAGGCGAAAGCGGCTGGTAATCTCGGGATACTCGAACAGATGCCGCCACTGGCTGCCGTGGGCGCCGGCGGTGTGCTGCAGCAGCAGGGGAATGCCCTGGCCGGCTTCCTCGAAGTAGATGCGGTAGTCGTGGCCGTCGAGGTCGAGGTGGACGTAGCGGCCCTGTGGCGCATCGAATGCGCCCGGCGCCGCGGCCTCTTCGCGCATGGAGTCCGCTGTGGCGCTATCCGGGCGCAGCAGTTCGATGGCGCGTTTGGCGGCGCCGTAGTATTGCGCGTGCAGCACCGGGTCCGCATCGACTCGCAGCCCCAGGGCGATGGCCGGGGCGATGTCGTTGAAAAACGGCGGCGGCGTCGCCGCCAGCAGATTGTTCCAGAGCGTTTCCGGGGCGGAATAGCGAATCAGGCCCGCCGTCTCCGCGGGAGTTCCCGCCTCCACCGCGCCATCGTTCATGCGCAGGGCCAGCGATTCATCGCCGATTTCAAGCACGAGTCCCCCGCGCCAGTAGCGCGCGGCCATGCGGAATTCCCCGTCGGCGGCGCAGCGCGCGGCCCATTCCCCGTTAGTCGGGAGTGATACAGTCATGATGGTGCCCCCGTCCGGCAAAAAGCGCAGTGTACGCCCAAGCAAGCCCAGTGGGCAAACCTTCAGGGAACAGCGGCTTACGGCAGTCCGATTCCAAGTGCTGCCGGTGATTGCCCTTCAAGTGGAGGGCGGGGTTGACGATAATTGTCATTGATTCCATGAATATTGCGGATGGCCGCTGCAATGCGAACAGTCTTTCCCCCTGGCGCTTGGCGAAGCCTGGTTTTGACAAGTCTCGGCCTTGCCCAGCTTGTGGCCTGCAGCTCGTCTTCCCGGGCGCCGATTCGCGATCAGGGTCGGGAATTTCCGAATTCGGACCCGGAAATCGTCGGCAACAGCGGGCCCATCGAATTCCAGCCCGTGGTCGGCCCGGAATCCCCCTCGCCGCCGGGGACCTACCGGGTGCGGGAAGGCGACACCCTGTACGCCATCGCCTTCATGTACAGCATCGATTACCGGGAGCTTGCAGCGGCCAATGGACTGACGCCGCCGTACATGATTTATGTCGATCAGGAACTCGTATTGGGCGAGGGCAACCCAGCCGGGAACGGAGGCGCGCAGTCCGTCGCCGCACCGATTTCCGTCTCACCCGGCCGCGGCGTCGAGCGCCAGCCCATCGCACGGGCGGATATCCCGGCTGACTCCGCGGGCGACGGCGGCTGGCAGTGGCCGCTCGCCGAGCGGGGCGGCGCCGAACATCGCCGGGACATCAACAACCGTCTCGATATCGAAGGCAGGGCGGGGGATGAAGTGCTTGCCGCGAGGGATGGTGAGGTTGTCTACGCCAGGCCTTTCGGCGATGACCAGGGCACCCTGCTCATCATCCGCCATGATGACCGCTATCTCAGCGCCTATACCCAGAGTGGGCGGGTGCTCGTGGATACCGGTGAGCGGGTTGCCGCGGGGCAGCCCATCGTGGAGCTTGCCGCCGCCGAGCCCGGCCCGCCCATGCTGTACTTCAATGTGCAACGCGACGGAGCTTTCGTCGACCCCACCTCGCTGCTGCCGTGATCCCCCAAAACCCCGGGACAAGATGCGGCGTCATGGGGCCAACGTGGCATCCAGGGAGCGTGGCGGTGGCTGAAAGGGGCCCGGCGCAAGCCGGGAAAGGATTCAGTTACCGACAGAAAGCGGCCGGAGCTGGTTTGGGTCCACGCAATATGAAAATTGCTGCTTCAGCGTTCCAGATGCTGCAGCTTGTCCTTTATGTCAGTCCATTCTTCCGCGTCGGGCAGGGGATCTTTCTTTTCGGTGATATTGGGCCACTGTTCCGCGAGTTCCGCGTTCAACTCAAGGAACTGGAGCTGGTCTTCGGGTAATTCATCTTCGGCGTAAATCGCATCCACCGGACATTCCGGCTCGCACAGGGCGCAGTCGATACACTCGTCCGGGTGAATCACCAGGAAATTGGGGCCTTCGTAGAAGCAGTCCACGGGACAGACTTCGACGCAATCGGTGTGTTTGCAGCGGATGCAATTGTCGCCTACAACAAATGTCATGGGTTCAGTTTCCTTGCTGTGTTTTTGTCAGTTTCGCCTTCAACTCGTAGAGGACGCCGAGAGCGTCCCGGGCGCTGACCGTATCCGGGTCCAGTTCCGCCAGCAGTTTGAACACCGGATTGGCGGCGTCCGCAGCCGGTGGACCCCCCTTGACGGGGGATTCTAATGCAGAATGCCCGTCAACTGGAAGAGCCTCGCCGCCCCGGGACTCGAGTTCGCGCAGTTTGCCCCGGGCCCGATCGATGACCGGGGCGGGAATGCCGGCAAGCTGGGCCACTTGCAGGCCGTAGCTGCGGCTGGCGGCCCCCGGCTTTACCGAATGCAGCAGCACGATTCCCGTCTCGTGCTCGGCGGCGTCGAGATGCACATTGATAATGCCGGGGTACTGCCCCTCCAGCACGGTCAGTTCAAAGTAATGGGTGGCGAACAGGGTGAATGCGCCAATGTGCTCGGTGATGTACACCGCCGCCGCCCAGGCCAGGGAAAGGCCATCGAAAGTGCTGGTGCCGCGGCCTATCTCATCCATCAGCACCAGGCTTTCCCCGGTGGCGTTATGCAGGATGTTCGCGGTTTCAATCATTTCCACCATGAAGGTGGAGCGCCCTCCGGCGAGATCGTCTGCGGAACCGATGCGGGTGAAGATGCGGTCAACGGGGCCGATTATGGCTTCCCTGGCGGGCACGCAACTGCCGCAGAGCGCAAGCAGCGCGATCAGGGCGGTTTGCCGCATGTAGGTGGACTTGCCGCCCATATTGGGCCCGGTAATGATGAGCATCCTGCTGTCCGCATCCATGAACAGGTCGTTGGCGACGAATTCCGTCTCCGCCGCCTGTTCCACCACGGGATGGCGGCCGCCGCAAATCTCAATGCCGGGCGCGTCGCGCAAGAGGGGACGGCTGTATTCCAGGCTCGTGGCGCGCTCGGCGAAATTGTTGAGCACATCGAGTTCCGCCAGGGCGCCAGCGCAGGCGAGCAGGGCAGGCAGGTCTTCCGCGAGTTTGTCGAGCAGTGCGTCGTAGAGTTCCCTCTCCCGGGCGAGGGCCTTGCTGCGGGCGCTGAGAACCTGATCCTCGAATTCCTTCAACTCCGGCGTGATGAAGCGTTCGGCGTTTTTCAGGGTCTGCCGACGCATGTATTCCGCCGGCAGTTCCGCGGCGGACTGGACCTTGCTGATTTCGATGTAGTGGCCATGGACCCGGTTATAGCCTACTTTCAGGGTATTGAGGCCGGTTCGCCGCCTTTCGCGCTGTTCCAGTTCCACCAGAAACTCGCCGGCGTTGCTGCTCAGCTTGCGCAGGCGGTCGAGTTCGGAGTCGTAACCCGGGGCGATCACGCCGCCTTCCCGGATGACCTGGGCCGGCTCTT
Source organism: Pseudomonadales bacterium (assembly GCA_022827425.1). GTDB lineage: Bacteria > Pseudomonadota > Gammaproteobacteria > Pseudomonadales > Pseudohongiellaceae > UBA9145. The sequence continues at coordinate 48,770 of JAJDSZ010000038.1, forward strand.
CCCGCACGGCGCGGCTCAGCAATTCCGCCTGGGCGGGAAACTCGCCGATGCTCCGCGCCAGTTTTTGCACATGGGCGGCATTGAGAGACGCAAGTTGCGCCTGGAGCGCGGGCAGGCTTTCCAGGGCGGTTTGCAGCCGCGTCAGATCCCGGGGCCGGGCCGAGCGCAGGCCGATTCGCGCGAGAATCCGCTCTATGTCCCCGACTTCCGCCAGCAGTTTGCCCAGGGCTTCGAATTGGTAGTTCTCCCGCAGCGTGCTTACCGTGTCCTGCCGCTTGCGCAGTTCATCCCGGTTGCGCAACGGGCGGCTGACCCAGCGGGCGAGCAGCCGGGAGCCCATGGGTGTGGCGCAGCGGTCGATAACCGACAACAGGGTGTGGGTTCTGCCGCCGGCAAGATTGACGTCGATTTCCAGATTGCGGCGGCTGACGGCGTCCAGCATGACGCTGTCCCCCTGCCGCTCTACCCGCAGACCCCGGATATGGGGCAAATCCCCGCGCTGGGTGTCCCGCAGATACCGCAGCAGGCAGCCCGCTGCGCATAAGGCGGCTTCCATGTCTTGGCAATCAAAGGCCGACAGGTCGCGGACACCGAACTGGCGGCTGAGTTCGCGCACCGCGCCTTCGTATTCGAATTCCCAGTCCGGCCGGGGGCGCGTGGCCGGGTGTCCCAGGGATTCATTCAGCCCCGCCAGGGTTTCCGGCAGCAGGATTTCGGCCGGGCGCAGGCGTTCCAGTTCATTGGCCAGGGCTTCCCGGCCCCGGGCTTCCGACAGCACGAAGCGGCCGCTGCTGACATCAATGCCGGCGAGGCCATAGGTATCGCCGCCGCCGCTCAGGGCGAGCAGGGTATTGTCCCGCCGCGCATCGAGCAGGGCCTCATCGCTGATGGTTCCCGGAGTGATGATTCGCACCACCTCGCGCCGCACCGGGCCCTTGCTTGCCGCCGGGTCGCCGAGCTGTTCGCAGATCGCCACGGATTTGCCCGCCTCCACAAGCCGGGCGAGATGGCGGTCCACCGAGTGGTAGGGAATGCCGCACATGGGAATCGGCGCTCCGGCGGATTCGCCCCGGGTGGTGAGGGTAATGTCGAGCAGTTGGGCCGCCTCGCCGGCGTCGCCGTAAAACAGCTCGTAGAAATCCCCCATGCGGTAGAACAGCAGGCTGCCGGGGTGCCGGGCCTTGATGCGCAGATACTGCCGCATCATGGGAGTATGCGCGGCGGCGGTGAATTCTTCGCTGCTGTCGAGCCCCAGGCTCAACTGGGCTGGCGTGGCGCGATCAGGCGGCGAGGCGCTGTCAGGCATCTGGCGGAAAAATCCCCGTTGCCGGTTTCCGAACGGACTCCGACCACTTTTCTGCCGCCGGTCAGGTTCGGCGGCGTTCAGTCTGCGCACGAAGCTGCGCTTCGTAAACGCTTGTCCCCAGTCTGGCCCCCGGCACAGCCGGCGGCGTTCGGCCCGCGCACGAAACTGCGCTTCGTAAACGCTTGTCCTCACTCATCGGTGAGGGAGCGTGTTTCCGGCTTACTGGATTGGCTCGTCGTCGTCCAGGTAGTCGCAGCCGTACTCCATTTCGATGCGCTTGCTGTCGAGCCTTTCCTCGTAACGGCGGCGCAGTTCCAGGATATGCACCTTTTCCCGGGCCGCCTTGCCGGTGTTCGCCGCCGGCGCCCTGGCGGCGGCATCGGCGAGATCCAGGCTGTCGTTTTCTTCCCATTCCGGAGTTTGCATGACCAGTCCCCCACATTCGTCAGAATCACTCCTTCATCCCCCTATATCGTGTCTTCCGCGAAAAAGTTCAATAGTCTTCCTTCCCGCAACCATCAGTTCCCCTGACTGGCGCGCCGGCGAAGTTGGCGTTTGGCTATTTTGCCGGTGCCGGTGCGGGGTAGCTGTTCGTACTGGCAGGATATCCTGCGGGGGATCTTGAACGCCGCGAGCCGCTCGGACAAAAAAGAGGCAAGCTCTTCCGAATCGAGCTGCCTGCCCGGCTTGAGCATGATGCTGGCGGCTGGCACTTCGCCGAGGCGATCATCGGGAATGCCGTATACCGAAACTTCATTCACCGCGGGATGTTCGCTGATGGCGTATTCGACTTCCATGCAGGCGATGTTTTCGCCGCCGCGGATGACGATATCCTTGGCGCGGTCGAGTATGACCAGAAATCCCAATGGGTCGAGCTTGCCGATATCGCCGGTGCGGAACCAGCCATCCTGCAGCACTTCCGCGGTGGCTTCAGGCTGCCGCCAGTAGCCTTTCATCACCGTGGGGCCCCTGATGCAGATTTCGCCGATCTCTCCCGCGCCGAGTTCCCGGCCGTCTTCGTCCACAATGCGGAGATCGGTGACCGGCGGGGTCGGGCGCCCGGTGCTGTGGGGCCTTGAAGCATAGAACTTGTGGCTGATGACCGCGCCGATGGCATTGGTTTCCGTAAGCCCGTAGCCCAGGCCGGGAATCGCCGCAGGCGGGAATTTTTCCAGCATTAGCGCCAGATGCTCGGGCGGCCGCGGCGCGCCGCCGCTTTGCACGGCGCGCAGGCTGCCGAGGTCGGCGGCGGCAAAATGGGGCGACTGCATGATTTCCCAAGTCATGGTGGGGACACCGTGAAAAAACGAGATGCGCTCCCGCTCGATCAATTCCAGGGCGGCTTCCGGGTCCCACTTGCGCATCATCACGAACTTGCGCTGCGGGGCGAGGAAGCTGATCAGGAACTGGGCATGGCTGCCGGTCACGTGGAACAGGGGCACATTGGCGAGAATGGCGGGCTGCCGGGGTGGGTCTTCTTCCACGAGTTCGGGATAGACCCGTTCATTGACCTTGCGCACGAAGGCCCAGGTGAACAGGGCGTTGATGACGGCGCGGTGGCTGGAAAGCACGCCCTTGGGATTGCCGGTGGAGCCCGAGGTGTACATCAGCGTTGCGTCGTCTTCGGCTGCCACGCCGCAATCGCGCAATTCGGCATCGCTCAGGGGTTCGCAGGCGGCAAGCAGGCTGTAAACCTCGGGCAGGTCACCGGCGGTTTCCGGTTTGATGGCCACCACTGCAAGTTCGCCGGCCTTGTCGCCGAGCAGCCGGAGCCGGGGCGAATCGACGAAGATCAGCCTGCTGCCGCTGTCGGCCACCATGTATTCGAGTTCCCTTGCCGTGGACCAGGAATTGAGCGGCGCGGCAATCGCGCCAATCATGGTGGCGGCCATGTAGGCCAAACACCACTCCGGAGAATTGCGCGCGCAAATGGCCACCCGGTCGCCTTTGCGCACCTGGTATTTTTCCCGCAGCGCCCGGGCGAGCCGGCGCGCCATGGCGATGGTTTCGGCGAAGCTGAAGCGCTCATCGAGATAGACGAGAAAAGTGTCTTCGGCAGCCGCCGTGCCGAGGTCGTACCACTCGCCGAGATTGACCGGAGCCTTGCTGAAAACCCGGTATTCCCGGTCGCCGATCATCGTTGTGGTGATGGCGAACCGGGAGTCGGCGGCGAGTAACTCCCCTGCCGCGGCTTTCAGTTTTTCCAGGTCGGCCCCGATCTCCCGATCCGTCAGCATGGTGAATCACCCGGTTTTCATTTCCAGCACGACCTTGCCCAGAGCGCGGCGCTCGGTGAATACATTGAACGCCGCGGCATATTCCCTGAGCGGAAATGTCCGGGTGATGAGCGGTTTGATCTTTTCCGACTGGTACAGGTCGAGCAATTCCAGAAAATTCTGTTCGTAGGCGGCAGGTTCCTGCTTGCGGAAACGGCCCAGGAAAACGCCCACCATGGAGGATCCCTTGAGCAGGGCGAGGTTGGCCTTGCAGGCGGGAATCCGGCCGCTGGTGAAGCCGATCACGAGCAGGCGGCCATTCCAGTTGATGCAGCGGCAGCACTGGTCGAACAAGTCGCCTCCCACCGGATCGTAAATCACGTCGGCGCCGGCGCCGCCGGTGAGTTCTTTTACTTTTTCCTTGAGTTCACCGTCGCTGTAATCCACGAGTTCATCGGCGCCGAGTTTTTTGGCGAAGGCGAGTTTTTCCGCCGAACCGGCTGCGGCGATCACCCGGGCGCCCATGATCTTGCCGAGCTCCACCGCTGCCATGCCCACGCCACCGCCGGCGCCAAGCACGAGCAGGGTTTCGCCGGCCTGCAGTTGGCCGCGCTGCTTGAGGGCGTAGTAGGACGTGGTGTAGACCATGGGGAAGGCGGCGGCGGTGGGGAAGTCCATGTTGTTGGGAATCCTGCGAATACTGGCGGCCGGCGCCATGACGAATTCGGCAAATGCCCCGAGCCCCGGAGCCGCCATGACCCGGTCGCCTTCCTTGATGTCTTCAACGCCGGGTCCGGTGGCGCGAACAATGCCGGCGGCTTCGGAACCGGGTATGAAAGGCATATCGGGCTGGAACTGGTACTTGCCGCGAATCTGCAGGCCATCGGGGAAATTCAGCGAAGCGGCGTGAATCTCGATCAGGGCTTCATTCTGTCCCGGGGTGGGGGTTTCGATTTCGTCGAGGCTGAGGTTTTCCGGCGGCCCATGGGAGTGGCAGCGAACAGCAAGCATGGAGGCATTCCGGCAAAAATTCGTGCGGATTCAAGCATGAATGTCACAGCACTGCAATCTTCAAAACAGGACACCCATACCGGGGGCGGCCAAGCTCCAAAATGGAATCCTTGAGCCAAAGGCATTGGGGTTTCCGAATCTGGTAGGATGGATGTCCTTTGCGACTTTGCGAGCCTTTGTGAGACTGGATGGGTTTCCATCGCGCACATCGCGCAGGGAGCAGGCGGCAGTGATTGAAAGTTTCGTCGAAAATCGGCGCCGGCGGTATCTTGCCCGGATGGGGCTGAAGCCGTATTACGCTCGGAAAGTGCTGGAAAATGCGGGGCCTTCGCCGGTAATTGCGCGGGCGGAAGAGGAGCTCAGATCAGCATCGGCGAGCTCCGGGGCCGCGGTTGAGGTTTCTCCCAGGCAGGACCCAGTTGCCGCGCCGGCCGCCTTGACCGAGCCGAATCCCGAGCTGGCGGTGGGCGGCACCAAGCTTCACTATCGATGTATCGACTCCTCACTGGCAGTCTTGACCCAGGATCACTGGCAAGGGGAGGGAGGCGCCGGCTGTGCTGCATTGCTGCAGAACATCTGCAAGGCCCTGGGCAAGGAATTTGACTCTGAAGCTGCTGCGGAAACCGCAATTTGCGCCCTCCCCGCAGATTGCGCGCAAGCTTCGGCGGCCTCCCTGGATCAACTTTGCCGCCGTGATGGGTGTTCCAATCTGCTGGTGTTCGCCCATAACGGCGCGGAGTTGTTCCCCGGGGTCTCCCCCGCCGGGGCGGAGTTTGTCCGGCATATCGGCGGTGTTGACATTCGGGTAACGCTGACCCGCGGTTTACGGGAGATGCTGGCCTTTCCCGACCTCAAGAAGTACTGCTGGAAAGACCTGCAGCCTTTGCGGCGCAGGCTGCCAGGGAAGCCCTGATTAAGTCAGAGCTTCCCTGCGGCACATGGAATTGCCGATGAATTCGATGGCGCAAGCCATTGAATTCGCCAGCAAAACAAAACCACGCGTTTGTTTTTCAGAGCACACTAGATCAGGCGCCGCAGGGCTGCGATTAGCAGCTTCACCAGCGCTACCGCGCAAAATGCGGCCAGGGCAAGCCCGCCGAGCATGGCGAGTATCGCCGCCAGCATTCGCAGCAGTTCCCTGGCCTCGATGTCCTGCCACAGGGAAAGCCCCCAAAGGCTGCCAGCGCCTATGGCAATGCCCGCCAGAGCCGCCGAGGTCTTCTTGTTGAGCTTGAGCAGGGAAAAGATCATGCGAGGATGTCACGCAGCCTGTCGATCAGGATAGCGTTGTCGGTTTCGCTGCCGACGCTGATCCGCAGGCGGTTTTCGAGACGGGGCTCAGCGAAATGACGCACCAGTATGCCGCAATCGCGCAGCGCCCGCCGCAAGTTGGCCGCGCCAATGCCTGCGGGAATCGTTGCCAGCAGAAAATTGGTCTGGCTGGGCAGGGTTTCGATGCCGAGCCCGGCAAGTTCGGTGCGCAGCCAGTTGCGGGACTGGCGCACCCGCTGCCAACCCAGGGCGGCCTCCTCCCGGGCTTCCAGCGCCGCCCGGGCCAGCCTTTGGGGAATCAGTCCGGTGTTGTAGCTGTCCCGGGTCTTGACCGCCATGGGCTGAATCAGGGCGGGGGAGCCGATCCCGTAGCCAAAACGCAGCCCGGCCAGGGAGTATCCCTTGCTGAGGGTTCGCAGCAGAATCACATTTTCAAACTCCCTCGCCAGCGGCAGCGAATCATGGCCGCATTCCGGATCAACAAAATCCACATATGCTTCGTCGAGCATCAGGATTCCGTCAAAATTCTCAGCCAGTTCCCTCAGGTATGGCACGGTCAATAGTCCGCCGGTTGGCGCGTGGGGATTGACCAGAATCAGCGTCTTGGCCGACACTGCATGCAGCTTTTCCGACATGTTTCCCGGCATGCTCCAGTCTTCGTTGAGCGGAATCTCGCACAGGCGGCAGTCTGCGATGCTTGCCAGCACGGGATACAGCGAATAGCTTGGCTGCATGATCGCTAGGGTGTCGCGAGGATCGACAAAGGTCGTCAACAGCAGTCGCAGAAGTTCGTCACCGCCGTTGACGGGCAGGATGTTTTCCGGAGCGACGCCGTGCAACAGGCCCGCCACGGTGCGAAATTCATCGGCGAGGGGAGGGGGGTAGCGGCGCAATTCGGCGCTGTCCAGGGAGCCAAGGGCGGCATCCACCGCTGCCGCGGGAGGATAGGGATTCTCATTGGTGTTCAGCTTGATCATCTCCGGCGAGTCAGGCTGCTCGCCGGGCGTGTAGCCCTGCATCCGGGCGATATGGGGCCTTTCGAATGACATGTGCTTTTCCCCGGAAGCCACGCGCTGTCGTTATTTCCCGCAAAACGATCTGGAACGATCAGTTTTTTGTCGCCAGAAAAATCCAGTAAAAACAGTAAGCAACAACTTCACGCACTCAGCAAGTTGGCTTATAGTCTGATATTTATGCACAAAAATGACCTTCCCGTAACAAAACTCTAACAATTGCAGGGTAATTTTTTGCCTATTGTAGTTCATGGTGTCTAAATTATTGATTTATAACAAGTTAGCACATTGGTCAAAATTTGAACAATTTGGTCCAAACTCCCATCATTGCTGCGATTGCGGTCGCAGCCCGAAAACTGTTCACCAAGTTATCCACAGTTTCTGTGAATGGTTCCCCGCGAAATATAGCCCCTCCTCGCAGGCTGCGCCAGCCGGGCAGACCCGGTTGCGGGCCGGATTGTGCTACTATCCACCCATCGGTTCTGCGGGTGTCCAATAAATGTTCGAACTGGCAGGGGACGTGCCCTTCCTGTGGCGACTTTCTGCGCGTAGTGAAGACGGATCCTACTCGGTGGCAATGGTTGTGCCGGGCCCGGAAGATTCCCGGGCATTCGACCTCACCATAGAAACCGGCATTCTCAGGCTGACCGGCGATCCTGAACTTTCCGAAAACGAAGAGATTCTGGAATGGAGCCAGGACGATCTCGACCTGTTTCTGCGGTTGGTCAGTCGGCGCAAGCTCGGTCGCGGGACTGGCAAGCCGGACACCTTGCGGCTGGACCTGACAGACCCGGAAGTCATCGATATCATCCACATTGTCGCCGCAGCCGGGTTCGGCTTTCCCTATCTTCCCGGCGCCATGCTCAAGCAGTCCGCTGGCGAATTCCCGGGCCACAAGGCAGAAGTGGGCGGGCTGGCCTCATTGAACACGATTCGCGGCTTCAAACCCTGCGTGGTTGTCGATGTGGCCGAAGAGGAAGTCGCTTGCGTATTGCTAGATGACCTGGAATCGGCTGAAGGCCGGGGCAGCGACGAAAGCCTGTATCGAAACGACCTGGTGGTGGTGGAGCACACCGATGTATTGCATCCGGCCTTCGCCCAGTCCAGCGTGCCCCCGGAGTCCGCAGCGCTGCACTAGGTATTCTCTGAAAAACTCCCTCCCTGGAGTTTTTCATTATCGCAAAACAAAAGCGTGGTTTTGTTTTGCTTACGAATTCAATGGCTAGCTCCAGTTGCGGAGCATAGCTCCGCGCCGTTGCGGCCGCGCCCGAAGCCGCGCTTCGAGAACGCTTGCCTTCACCCATCGAATTCGGCGACACATCCTTGTGCCGCAGGGAAGCTCTGACTTGATCAGAGCTTCCCTGCGGCAGCGGATTTCACGGCTGCAGAATCTGTAGCCGGCATTCATGTCAAGCCCCGCGCATGGCCTCGCGGCGCTGATTGAACCGGCGTCCCACAAGCGCGGAAGCAATGTTGATCTTCTGGATGTCGATGGCGCCGCCGGCAATTCCCCAACCCAAACCATCGCGCAGTTTCTGTTCAATGGGAAACTCCCGTGAATAGCCATAGCCGCCCATCAACTGCATCGCCTTGCCGGTCACTTCACGCACGGCTTCGTTGGCAAAGCACTTGGCGATGGAACTGTCCACCAGTGATGGCAGGCCGCTTTCGGCGCCGGTAACGGCCCGGTACAGCAATAGACGCGCGGCGTCGAGCTTCATTTTCATTTCGGCCAGATGAATCTGCACCGCCTGGAAATCCACCAACGGCTTGCCGAACTGCTCGCGCTGCTGGCAATAGTCAAGCACAAAATCAAACGCCGACTGGGCCACGGCGAGTGACATGGTGGTATTGCCGCAGCGCTCAAGGTCGAAGGCTTCCATGAGTTTCCTGAAGCCGCCGGCACCGACAAGCACGTCTGCAGGGTCAATTTCCACTTCGTCAAAATGCATGTCGGCGCTGCCCACGCCGCGAAAGCCGAGATGGTGGTCAGGCTTGCCGAAACTGAAGCCCGGCGCCCCCTTGCGCACAATTGCCGCGCCGATGCCCCGGGCGCCGGGCTCGTCGGACATCCGGCAGTACACCAGATAGAAATCGGCATGGCCGGCTCCGGAACACCAGCGTTTCGCACCATCAAGCACTAACCTGCCGTTCTTTTCCCGCAGGCTCGTGCTGAGGTCGGTAAGCGCCGAGCCGGCGTCAGGCTCGGACATGGAAACGGCAACGACAATCTCTCCGGAACAAACCGCGGGCAGCAACCGCCGCCGCAGTTCCTCGCTGCCGAAATGGGCAATGGCGAGAGTCGGACCAAAACACGACTCGAATACCGGAAATGCCACTGCAATGGAGATACTGGCGATTTCTTCCAGCACCAGCACGGCATCCAGATGACTGAGCCCGCCGCCGCCATACTTCTCAGGCAGGTTTACCCCCAGATAACCCAATTCGGCAAACCGCCGCCGCAATTCCTGCCCGGGCGGTTTGTCGCCGCGCTCAATATCCGCCGCAATCTCCGGCAATTCCCGCCGCGCAAACCGTTGCACCGACTGTTGCAAAGCCCGCTGTTCGTCAGTCAAGGAAAAGTCCATCCTCCTCCCTCCTTTTCGAATCTTCGGAAAACCGGTGATTCTAACCTCTTTGGGGTCGAGAAAATCGCTTTGGCGAATTCCCGCGGCGCAGGCTCCCAGGCTGCTACCGGCTGTGGGTGTCTTCCTTTACCGGGTGGGTGTCCTGCGAGTGTCCTGCGAGTGCTCCGGGTGGGTGTCCTGCGAGGGGGTGGGTCTGCTGTATAATCGCCGGCTTTTGCCCTTTCTCCATGAATTCCCTCCAGCACAGAATCGCCCGCCGACGGGTGCTCGCCATCATTTCGCACCCGGACGCGGGCAAGACCACCATCACCGAAAAACTGCTCCTGCTCGGCGACCATATCCAGACCGCGGGCACCGTCAAGGGTCGCAAGACCGGTCGCATGGCCGCTTCCGACTGGATGAGCATGGAACAGCAGCGGGGCATTTCGGTAAGTTCCTCAGTGATGCAGTTTCCCTGGCGCGAGCGCGTGGTCAATCTGCTCGACACGCCGGGTCACGAGGATTTTTCCGAAGACACCTACCGCGTGCTCACCGCGGTGGATTCGGCGCTGATGGTGGTGGACGGCGCCAAGGGGGTGGAAGAGCGCACGGTCAAGCTGATGAATGTCTGCCGCCTGCGGGATACGCCGTTGTTCACCTTCGTCAACAAGCTCGACCGGGACATCCGCAACCCGGTGGAGTTGATCGACGAGATTGAAAGCGTGCTCGGCATTGCCTGCGCGCCGGTGAACTGGCCGCTTGGCATGGGCCGGGAGTTCTGCGGCCTGTACGATCTTGCCCGGGATTCGCTGCTGCTTTTTCCCGGCATGCAATGGCAAAAAGCGGCAGCCGCGGAGCAAATTGCCGGCCTGCACAGCGGCAGGGCGCGGGATTTGCTGGGCAACTGGTACGAGCAGCTTTGCGAGGAGATTGAACTCGTGCGCGGCGCCAGCGAGCGCTTCGACCGGGAAGCCTATCTTGCCGGCAAGCAGACGCCGGTGTATTTCGGCACCGCCCTGGCGAATTTCGGCGTGCGCGAACTTCTCGACGATTTCGTCGAACATGCCCCGCCCCCCCGGCGGCGCATAGCCGAAATCATGGATGTTTCAGCAAGAAAGGCCGAAACTGCCACCACTCCCATGAGCCGGGAAGTCTCCGCCGAGGAGGAAAACTTCTGCGGCTTCGTGTTCAAGATCCAGGCCAACATGGACCCGAAGCACCGCGACCGTATTGCCTTTCTGCGCATTTGCGCCGGAGAATTCCGCCAGGGCATGAAGCTGCGCCACTGCCGCACCGGCAAGACCACCCGGGTCAGCGACGCGCTCACCTTCATGGCCGGCGACCGGTCGCTTGCCGGGAACGCCGTCGCGGGCGACATCATCGGCCTGCACAACCACGGCAGCATCCAGGTGGGTGACGCCTTCAGCAGTGGCGAAAACCTCAAGTTCCGCGGCATCCCGCATTTTGCGCCGGAGCTTTTCCGCCGCATTCAATTGCGCGACCCGCTGAAGTGGAAGCAACTGCAGAAAGGCATCGCCCAGCTTGCCGAGGAAGGTTCCATGCAGGTCTTCATGCCGCTGCGCAACAATGACCTGCTCATTGGCGCCATTGGCGGGCTGCAGTTCGAGCTTGTCACCCATCGTCTGCGGGAAGAATATGGCGTCGATTGCGGCTACGAGCCGGTTTCAGCGAAACTCGCGCGCTGGGTCGATGGCGAAGACGCCAAAACCCTCGAGCAGTTTCGCCGCAAGTACCATGACAATCTCGCACTCGACGCGGGCGGCCACCTGACCTATCTTGCCCCGAGCCGGGTCAACCTCAACCTGGCCATGGAAAAATCCCCCGACATTAGCTTCCACGCCACCCGCGAGCATTGATTCCCATGCAATTTCGCATCGAACACGAGGATGGCAAGGCCCGGACCGGCGTGCTTCGCTTCGCGCGGGGCGAAGTGCAAACGCCCGCCTTCATGCCTGTGGGCACCTATGGCACGGTCAAGGCGCTCAATCCGGCCCAGCTTGAGGAAACTGGCGCTGAAATGATTCTCGGCAACAGTTTCCACCTGATGCTGCGGCCAGGCGAGAAGATCGTGGAGGATCACGGCGGCCTGCACGGTTTCATGGCCTGGCGGCGCCCGATTCTCACCGACTCCGGCGGATTTCAGGTTTTCAGCCTCGGCACCATGCGCAAGATCAGCGAAGAAGGCGTGGCCTTTCGTTCACCGGTCAATGGCGACAAAATCTTCCTCGGCCCCGAGTCGGCGATCGCCCTGCAGCAAAAGCTCGGCGCCGATGTGATCATGGTGTTCGACGATTGCACCGCGTATCCGGCAACCCGGGAAGAGGCGCAGGAGTCGATGGCACTGTCCCTGCGCTGGGCGGTCCGCTGCCATCGCGCCCACGGCGACCATCGCGCAGCGCTGTTCGGCATCATCCAGGGCGGCATGTTTCCCGAGTTGCGCAGCCGGTCACTGGAGGGTTTGCTTGAACTCGGCTTCCCCGGCTACGCCATCGGCGGCCTTTCCGTGGGCGAGACAAAGGAGGAGATGTCCGCGGTGGTGCGGCACTGCGCGGCGCAAATGCCCGCGGATCGCCCCCGCTACCTCATGGGAGTCGGCACACCGGCGGACATCGTCGAAGCGGTCCGCGACGGCATCGACATGTTCGACTGCGTAATGCCGACCCGCAACGCCCGCAACGGCCACCTGTTCACCTCAACCGGTATCCTGCGCATCCGCAACGCCCGCTACCGCGACGACCCCGCGCCGCTCGACCCCGCATGCGACTGCTACACCTGCCGCAACTTCAGCCGCGCCTACCTCCACCATCTCGACAAATGCGGAGAAATTCTCGGCAGCCAACTCAACACCCTCCACAATCTCCATCATTACCAGCAACTGATGACGCAACTGCGCCAGGCAATCCGGCAGGGCAAACTGGAATCTTTCGCAGTGGCCTCCCAATGAGATTCTGCGACTGCGCGCAGAATGACAGGGGAGGTCCGATGGGTGTCCCGACAGCGGCGGCGGTTCGAAGCCACATATCCAAAACACCGCAATTCCAAAATTCCGCACTTGAGAATTTACCCATTGAAAATTAACATTCCGCCCTTACCAGAACATTTCACCACGAGATTGCCACATGAACCCGCTTTTCAGCACCGCCCACGCCCAGACCGCCGCCGGCGAGCCATCGCTGGCTTTCAACCTGATTCTCTTCGGCGGCATGATCCTGCTGTTCTGGCTGCTGCTGATCCGGCCCCAGTCCAAGCGCGCAAAGGAGCATCGCGAACTCGTGGCGAGCATCGACAAGGGCGACGAGATCATGACCTCCGGCGGCCTGCTCGGCAAGGTGACCAAGGTGAGTGGCGACTACATGGCGCTGCGGGTGGCCAATGGCGTCGAGATCAAGCTGCAGAAAACCTCGATAGCCGCCACCCTGCCCAAAGGCACCCTGGAGCAGATATGATCCCTGCCGGCACACACTCCGACCCGGTCCGTCCCAGGGCTGGAGTGAACAGATATCTTGCCGCTGCGGATTCAGCCCCGGTCCGTCGTGCTGTCAGAGAGTTCACCACATGCTGAACCGCTATCCGGTCTGGAAAAATCTCCTCATCCTGCTCGCCATGGTGCTTGGGGTGCTGTATTCGGTGCCCAACCTGTACCCCGACGACGAAGCCCTGCAGGTGACCCACGAAAGCCAGCAACTCGTCCAGGCCGATCTCGACAACATCACCACGGCCCTGGCAGCCGCCCAGCTTGCTACCATCGGCCAGGAACTCAACGATTCCGGCATTCTGCTGCGCTTTGAAGGCGTCGATGAGCAACTGCGCGCCAAGACCGCCGTTGAAGACGCCCTGACCGACGATTACATTGTCGCCCTCAATCTGGCCCCCACCACCCCGGGCTGGATGCAGGCCATCGGCGCCGGCAAGATGAATCTCGGCCTCGACCTCCAGGGCGGGGTGCACTTCCTGATGGAAGTCGATATGGATGCCGCGGTGCTCGGCCGCATGGAAGACAACCTCAGCAACGTGCGCAGCATCCTGCGGGAATTGCGGATCCGAACCCGGGGCCTCACCATGGTGGACTCCTCCCATATCGAAGTCCGCTTCGCCAGCGCCGACGACCGCTCCCGGGCGCGCTCGGAGCTGATCGACAATTTCCCCGAACTGCAATTCCAGAACCGGGAAACCAGCGGCCTGTTCCTCCTCGACCTGCGCATGACCGAAGACACCATGCTGCAGATCCAGCGCGACACCCTCCAGGCCAATCGCACCACCCTGCTCAACCGGGTTGACGCCCTCGGCGTGGCCGAACCCACGGTGCAGCAACAGGGTTCCAACCGCATCGTGGTGGAGCTGCCCGGCGTGCAGGATCCGGCCCAGGCGATTCGCATCCTGCAGCGCATCGCCACCCTCGAATTCCATCTCGAAGCGGGGCCCGGCGCGCCGCGCTCAAGTTTTGAAACCTATGACTATGTGGCGCCGGAAGGCGTGTTTACGGTCAATGTGGACAACGACGTGATCCTCCAGGGCGACCGCATCAGCAATGTGCGCCCCTCGCTGGACCAGAACGGCCTGCCCCAGGTGCAGATCAGCCTCGACGCCCAAGGCGGCAACCAGATCAACCGCGTCACCCGGGACAATGTGGGCCGCATGATGGACATTCTGCTCATCGAAACCCGCTCGCGCACCAATCTGGTCATCGACGAGAACGGCGAGGAGGTCGAGGAAGTCGAATTCTACGAAGACCGCCGCCTGATCAGCCACGCCCGCATCAATTCCGCCCTTGGCCGGCAGTTCGTCATCACCGGCCTGACCCAGCGCGAGGCCATGGACCTGTCGCTGCTGATCAGCTCCGGCTCCCTCGCGGCGCCCATGACCATTGTCGAGCAGTCGGTGATCGGCCCCACCATGGGCCGGGAAAACCTGGAACAAGGCATCCGCGGCGTGCAGATCGCGGCGGTTCTCGTGGTGCTCTTCATGCTGCTGTATTACCGGGTGTTCGGGCTTGCCGCCAATGCCGCCCTGATCATGAACATCGTGCTGATCTTCGCCGTGCTGTCCTCGGTGCTGCCCGCCACCCTGACCCTGCCGGGCATCGTCGGCATCGTGCTGACCGTGGGCATGGCGGTGGACGCCAATGTGCTCATATTCACGCGCATCAAGGAAGAGTTGCGCAATGGCCTGCCGCCGCAACAGGCCATCAGCGCCGGTTACGACCGCGCTTTCACCACGATTCTCGACGCCAACCTGACCACCTTCCTCGTGGCGGTGGTGCTGTTCACCATCGGCACCGGGCCGGTGAAGGGATTCTCGGTCACCCTGATGATCGGCATCATCACTTCCATGTTCACCGCCATCGTCGGCACCCGGGCCCTGGTGAACCTGATTTACGGGCGGCGCCGGGATTTGCGCAGCCTTTCCATCGGCGTCGCCCCGGTCAAACCGGCCGCCGGCAAGAACTGACCGGCGCCGGACGGGAGGGCGCGGGAGCATCCATGAGCAATACCCGAATCCGAATCGACTTCATGCGCGGTCGCCGGGTCGCGGCCGTGCTGTCGATGATCGCGATATTGATTGCCATCGGCTCGCTCGCCCTGCGCGGGCTCGAGTTCGGCCTCGATTTCACCAGCGGCACCTCGGTGCGGCTGAATTTTTCCCAGACCGCGCCCATGGACGCCGTCAATTCCGAGTTGGAACAGGCGGGCTACGAAGACGCCGTGGTGGTCAATTTCGGCTCGGACAGGGACATCCGCGTCCTGCTGCCGCTTGACCCCGATGCCGAAGCCGCCAACGAGGCGGAACAGGCCGCCCTTACCGGCGAGGCCATTGCGGCGCTGCTGCGGGAGCGGGTGGATTCCGGGGTGATTCTGCTCGGTTCGGACTATGTCAGCGCCAAGGTGGGCGAGGAGCTTGCCGAACAGGGCGGCCTCGGCATGCTCGTGGCGCTGGGCATCATCATGCTCTACATCGCCGTGCGCTTTCAGTTCAAGTTTTCCGTGGGCGCCGTGGTGGCCCTGGCCCACGATCTCCTGTTCACCCTGGGGATTTTTTCCCTCACGGGCATGGAGTTCAATCTCAACACCCTGGCGGCCCTGCTCGCCATCATCGGCTACTCGCTCAACGACACCATCGTGGTTTCGGACCGGATCCGCGAGAACTTCCGCACCCTGCGCAAGACCGAACCGGTGGCAACCGTGAATGTCTCCCTGAACCAGACCCTGGGCCGCACCATGATCACCTCGTTCACCACCTTGCTGGTGCTGTTTTCCATCCTGCTTATGGGGGGCGAATCGACCCAGGGATTCGCCATCGCCCTGATCATTGGCGTGATTGTGGGAACCTACTCTTCAATTTATGTGGCGTCGAACGTTATTATTTTCATGAAGGTGACTCGCGAAGACCTGCTGATACCGGTCAAGGAAGGCGCCGAGGCAGACGGCGCCATGCCATGATGGCGGGAACGGCGGTTCCGATTTTGGCGTTCGGCGCCTCCTTTCCGGTCATCCTGCGTCTCCCTTCCGGTCATCCTGCGTCTCCCTTCCGGTCATCCTGCGCGTAGTCGCAGGATCTCATTGGGAGGCCACTGCCCGAGATTCTGCGACTCCGCTTCGCTTCGCGCAGAATGACCGGGGTATGGGAGGTTATGCGGCGGGAGAGGCAAACATTGAAAACACAAGACACCAGCCAGAAAACGGGAATCGGGAATGAAACCAATCTGCAGTTCGGCGCTTGGGGAGCGCGGTGGTGACTGAAAGGGGCCCGGCGCGAGCCGGGAAAGGATTCAGTTACCGACGAAAAGCGGCCGGTGCCAGTCGCAGCATCCTGGCCGCCGTGTTTTTGTTTTTTGCCCTGCCGGGCGTTCCAGGTCTCGCCTCCGCTCAGAGCGGCCCGTTGTTCCCCAGCCCGGGCGACCTGTTCCCCAGGCCGCCGGAGATCGAGCCGGCGGTGAACTTCTGGCTCAAGGTCTATACCGAAGTCGATACCAGCAACGGCTACCTCCACGACGCCAGGAATCTGGCCGTCATCTACCAGACCGTTTCCCGCGGCCAGCGCGCCATCGACCGGGCCAGAAACCGCATCCAGGAGGACCTGCGGGTGCTCGGCAGCGGTCGGCGCGGCGGGCTGAGCGAGCGGCAACAGGAAATTCTCGCGCTGTTTCCGCCGGGCGCCGGCAATGAGACCTTTCGCACCGCCGCGGACAATGTCCGCTTCCAACTGGGCCAGTCCGACCGCTTTCTCGGCGGACTCGAGCGCTCCGGCGCCTATCGGGGCCACATTCGCCGGGTCCTCGATGAGAAGGGCCTGCCCCAAGCGCTCGGCATCCTGCCCCACGTGGAATCATCCTTCAATCCCTCCGCGGTATCCAGCGCCTCGGCCTCGGGAATGTGGCAGTTCGGCCGGGCCACCGCCCAGCGCTTCATGCGCGTGGACCATATCGTCGACGAGCGCATGGACCCGTACATCGCAACCTATGCCGCCATGAGCCTGCTCGAATACAACTACAGCATCCTGGGCACCTGGCCCCTGGCCTTGACGGCCTACAATCACGGCGCAGGCGGCATGCGGCGGGCGGTGCGCGAGACCGGCGCCACCGATATCGAAACCATCATCGCCGAATACCGGGGCCGCCTATTCGGCTTTGCCTCGCGTAATTTTTACGCCCAGTTCCTGGCGGTCCTGCAGATCGAGAACAATCTGGAGCGGTATTTCGGCGATGTGGACATGCACCCGGCGCCGCGGTTTCGCGAAGTGCGTTTTGACGGATTCGTCGACGCCCAGGTGCTTGCCGACGTCCTCGGGCTCAGCCTCGAGCAGTTGCGCGCCGACAATCAGGCCCTGCGCCCGGCGGTCTGGGAAGGCAACAAGCGCATTCCCGCCGGATTCCCGGTGAAAGTGCGGGCCGGTGACGTGCCCCCGGGTGACCTGCTGGCCCTGGTCCCCGGTGAATTGCAGTTCGCCATCCAGACCCCGGACGTGGCCTATGTGGTGGAGCGGGGCGACAGCCTGTCCCGCATCGCCGAGCGCTTCGATACCAGCGTCTCCCGGCTTGTGGCCCTGAACCAGTTGCCGAATCGGCACCGGATTTCCATTGGCCAGCGTTTGCTCCTGCCCCAGGGCTATCCGGGAACAGCCGCCGGGGCGCCGCCAGTGGACGGCGTCTACAAAGTCAGCCGCGGCGACACGGTTTCGCGGATTGCAGAGCGTTTCGGCGTCAGCGAGCAAAACCTGCTCAGCGCCAATGGCATCGGCAATCCGGACCGCATCTACCCCGGCCAGGGTTTGCGCATCCCGGGGCTTGCGCCGGAAGAAGCCACCGGGGCGGTGGCCAGCGCTGCGCCAACACCGGCCCCTGAAAGCGAACCCGAACCCGCGCAGCTCGCCGGCAATGACGCCGGCGAGATTGCCGATCCCATCCTGCCGCCGGCGGCGGTATTGCCCGATGACCAGGTTCTCGATACCCCCGCAAGCAGCGGGGAAGAACAGGCCGAAGCCATCGATCCCGCGGTGGATGTGGCCGAAAGCAATCGCCTGCTTGCCGAAGAATTGGCGGCGGATCCATCGGATTACAGCGTAGACGGCAGTAGCAGCATCGAAATCCAGGCTTCCGAGACCCTGGGCCACTATGCCGAATGGCTCGACTTGCGCGCCGGCGATATCCGCCGTCTCAACAACATGGCCTTTCGCGATCCGGTCATCGTGGGCGAGCGCCTGCGGCTGGATTTTTCCCGGGTGAACATCGCCGAGTTCGAGCGTGCGCGGCGTGAATTCCACTCCGGCCTGCAGCGGGAATTCTTCGGCAACTACCATATCCAGGGTGTCATCAGCCATACCGTGCGGCGGGACGAGAATATCAGTTCGCTGGCAAGCAGCCGCTATGCGACCCCGTTCTGGCTATTGCGCCAGTACAATCCGGGCCTGGAACTCAATCGCCTGCAAATCGGCCAGGAAATCATCTTTCCCCGCCTGCAGCCCGTGCAATAATCCACACCCCTGTCATTCCGCGACTACGCGCGGAATGACAGGGGTCCACAAGGCCTGTTGCCCAGAAACCTTGGGACACCCATCCACCCATCGAGGACAGCCCAGTGAACCAAAATGCGAACGAGGCAAGCAGCCGGAGCCTGAAACTCCACGGCATCACCCTGAGCAACTACTACAACATCCTGAAAACCATCCTGATCGAAAAGGAAATGGATTTCACCGAAGAAGACACCAGTCCCAGCCAGGAGCCGGACCTGCTCGTCCGCAGTCCCATGGGCAAGGTGCCCTTTCTCGAAACCGAGCAGGGGTTTCTCACTGAAACCGGTGTCATCATCGACTATATCGACGCACTCGGCGAAGGGCCGGATTTCTATCCCGCGGACGCCTTCGCCAGGGCCAAGGTGCAGGAACTCATGCGCCATATCGAGTTGTACATCGAGTTGCCCGCCCGGCGGCTGTACGGCGAAGTGTTTTTCAATCGTCCCGCCAGCGAGGAAGAGAAGCAAGCCGTGCGCAAGCTGCTTGAGCGGGGCTTCGCCAGCCTCGGCACATTGGCGAGTTACGATCCCTGGCTGGCGGGCGACCAGATCACCTACGCCGATTTCTTCTTCCGTTTTACCGTCAGCCTTGCCACGGTGGTGTGCAGGAAAGCCCTGGATTGGGATGCCTACAATGAGGTTCCGAACATCCGGGAACTGCTGGAGAGGCTCAACGAGCGGGACTCCATCCGCCGCGTCATGAAAGACCAGGGGCGTGGATGAGAGCGGATTTGCAGCCGTGAATTCCTGCGGCGCAGGCTCCTGGGCCTCCTGAATTCGGCGCATCGGCGACCACGCAATCAGGCGTTACAGGGAAACAGCCATGTCGCAGCAAGACAATGAGGACGACCGGGCGCTCACCCCGGCGTCCGCCGCAACCGTGGTGCTCGCCCGGCAGTCTGCCGACACCGGCGCCATTGAAGTGCTGCTGCTGCAAAGAAGCGCGCGGCTGGTGTTTCACGGCGGCCACTGGGTTTTTCCCGGCGGCAGGATCGATGCATCCGATTTCACCGCGGCCGGCGGCGCCCTGGAGTATCCGGCGGCCCGCGTGGCGGCCATCCGCGAGACCCGGGAAGAAACCGGCATTCCCATCCGGGAGGACCAGTTGATCCACGTGGGGCACTGGACTACGCCACCCGGCCTGCCGCGCAGATTCGCAACCTGGTTTTTTGTTTGCCCGCTGCGTGACCCGGTCACAGTGGCCATAGACCACAACGAAATCAGGGATTACCGCTGGATCACGCCCCGCCGGGCCCTGCTTGACGCCAGGGAAGAGAAATTCGTGCTGCCCCGTCCCACCCGGGTCACCCTGTCCGACATCAGCGTGTACAACAGCCTCGATGATCTGGAACGAGGGCTGCGCCATGCCCCGATCCGGGTGTTTCCCCCCGAATCCCCCCATTACCGGCCGGCCGAGTCCGGTTGCGGGGGATAAAGCGCCGGTGAACCTTATGGAAAACCATCAGACATCGCGAACATGATAGCGGACGGTATCCGGTTGGCAAAATTTCCGGAGAATGGGTTACACTGGCGCCCATGCGATTTCCCTTCAGAACATTGTGCGCGCTGCTGCTTTTCCTGGCCGCCCATGGCGCCGGTCATGCCCAGCAACTGACCGCCGTGGACACCGCCCGGCTTGCGGTGGACACCCTGCTGCGGCAAGTGGGGGAAACTCGGCAGTTGTTCGCCACCGACAGCGAAGCCTTCTACTCCGGCGTGGAAGGCGTGCTCGACCGGTTCGTGGATTTCGACGCGGTGGCGGCGGTGGTGATGAATCGCTATCTCGATGCCGCCAGCCCCGGCCAGCAGCAGCGATTCGGGCAGATACTGCGGGGCAACCTCACCCGCTTCTACGGCGCGGCCCTGCTGACCTATGTGGACCAGGAAGTCAGCTTCCGTCCTTCGGACAACCCGGACCGCGACAAACCGGAAAGCACCATCGTCACCATGGAGTTCGCAGGCGGCAACGGCCAGCCGGTGCTGTTCCAGTTCCAGATGTTCCTGAACGCCGACAACGAATGGAAACTGCGCAATCTGAGTCTGGCGGGCATCAATCTGGGCCGCCAGTACTTTACCCAGTTCAGCGCGCTGATGACCGAACATGGCAGCGACATCGACGCCGTGCTCGACAACTGGCAATAACAGGCGGAGAAAGAACCTTGAACTGCGACGAAATCGCCCGCCTGCTGCGGGCGGAACTTCCCGATTGTGAAATCGCCGTCAGCGGTGACGGCGGCAAGTTCCTCGTGTCCGCGACGGGCTCCGTCTTTGCCGGGCTGAATGCCGTCAAGCGCCAGCAGAAGATCTACGGGATTCTGAACAGCCATATCCTCAGCGGCGCGATCCACGCCGTATCCATGAACCTCAAGGCGCCGGACGAAACCTGATTCGGCAGCATCGAAACACGAGAGCGCGGGCAGGACAAAACCACGCTTTTGTTTTTACGAATCGAGGACAATAATGGACAGGTTGCATATCAACGGCGGCGTTTGTCTCGAAGGAGAAATCCGAATTGCCGGCGCCAAGAACTCGGCGCTGCCGGTGCTCGCCGCGGGCCTGCTGACCCGGGAGCCGCTCAAGGTCTGCAACATGCCCCACCTGATCGACATCACCACCATGCTGCAGTTGCTCGGTTGCATGGGCGTGCAGCGCGTGGTGGACGAAAAGATGAATGTGCAGATCGACAGCAGCACCATTGAAAACCTCAGCGCGCCCTATGAACTCGTGCGCACCATGCGCGCCTCGATTCTGGTGCTTGGCCCCCTGTTGACCCGCCACGGCGAGGCGGAAGTGGCGCTGCCGGGAGGATGCGCCATCGGCAGCCGTCCGGTGAATCAGCACATCACGGCGCTGGAGGCCATGGGCGCAAGCATTGCTGTGGAAAAAGGCTACATCCGCGCCCGGGCAAAGGGCCGGCTCAAGGGGGCCCATGTATTTATGGACCTGGTCACCGTCACCGGCACCGAGAACGTCATGATGGCGGCGACCCTGGCCGAAGGGCGGACGATCATCGAAAACGCCGCCCGGGAGCCGGAAGTCGTCGACCTCGCCGATTGCCTGAACCAGATGGGGGCCGATATCAAGGGCCAGGGAACCGACACAATCGTCATCAATGGCGTCCGGGAATTGCACGGCTGCAGCTATTCAGTCATGCCGGACCGCATCGAGACCGGCACCTATCTGATCGCCGCCGCCGCCACCCGGGGTCATGTGAAGGTCAAGGACACCCGTCCCCATGCCCTGGAATCGGTGCTGAGCAAGCTGGAACAGTCCGGAGCCTCCCTGCTCGTGGGCGAGGACTGGATCGAACTCGATATGCGCGGCCGGCGGCCAAAGGCGGTATCCTTGCGCACGGCGCCCTATCCGGCGTTCCCCACGGACATGCAGGCCCAGTTCACGGCCCTGAATGCGGTGGCTGCGGGAACCGGTTCGATCACCGAGACCGTATTCGAAAACCGCTTCATGCATGTCCATGAGATGAACCGCATGGGAGCGAGTATCCGCGTGGAGGGCAATACCGTATTCGTGGAAGGCGTGGACCGACTCAACGGGGCGCCGGTAATGGCCACCGACCTGCGCGCATCGGCGAGCCTGATCATCGCCGGGCTGGTATCGAAGAACGAGACCACGGTGGACCGCATCTACCATATCGACCGCGGCTACGAGTGCATCGAGGAAAAACTGCAATCCCTCGGTGCCCGGATCAGCCGCATACCCCTGCGTTGAAAGAATCGGGATGGAAAGCGCCATGAATTCCGCTACCGAAACCATCGTCATCGCACTCACCCGGGGCCGGATTCTCGCCGAAACCCTGCCCCTGCTCGAACAGGCGGGTGTGCAGCCGCTGGAGGACATGGCCTGCAGCCGCAAGCTGAAGTTCCCCACGAGCATGGCCGGCGTGAGCCTGCTGGTCATGCGCGGCTCGGATGTGCCGGTCTATGTGGAGAACGGCGCAGCGGACATGGGAGTGGCCGGCAAGGACATGCTGCTTGAATACGGCGGCGACGGCCTCTACGAACCACTTGATCTCGGCATAGCCCGCTGCCGCCTGATGACGGCAATGCCGGAGGGCGCAAGCGAGACCGGGGGCAGGCTGCGGGTCGCCACCAAATTCACCCGTATCGCCAAGCGCTGGTTTGCCGAGCAGGGCCGGCAGGTGGAGTTGATCAGGCTCGATGGCGCCCTGGAAATCGCCCCGGCCATGGGCCTGGCGGATGCCATCGTCGATATCGTCGATACCGGCAATACCCTGCGCGCCAATGGTCTCGCGCCGGCTGAAACCATTGCCGAGATCAGTTCCCGGGTCATCGTCAACAAGGCTTCGATGAAAATCAAGAGCCGGCCGGTCCGGGCCATACTCGAGCGCCTTGCCGCCGCCGTGCCGGCACAACCCCTGTAATCGCCGGACCATGAACGATTCAGCGCTCGATATCAGCACCCTGATCGCCTCCGGACCGGATTTCGACGGCCGCCTCGCCGCCGCACTTGACCGGCAGATGCTCGTGGGTGAAGAAGTGACGGGACAGGTGCGGGAGATTCTGGCGGATGTGCGCGCCCGGGGCGATGCCGCGGTGCTTGAATACACCAGACGCTTCGATGGACTCGATGCCGGTGGCATGGACGGTTTGACCGTGTCCCGGGAACAGATGGAGCAGTCCCTGGCGCGGTTGCCCGAGGCCGCCGCACACGCGCTGGGCCATGCCGCGGAGCGCATCCGCCGCTACCACGAGGCCCAGAAGCAGGGCTCCTGGCAGTATGTCGAGGCGGACGGTTCGGTGTACGGACAGAAGGTGGGCGCCCTGGACCGGGTGGGCATCTACGTGCCAGGCGGAAAGGCGAGCTATCCCTCTTCGGTGCTGATGCTGGCCATTCCCGCCAGCGTCGCCGGCGTGGAGGAAGTCATTGCCACCGTGCCGCTGGCGCACGGCGCCGGCAGCGACATGGTGTTCGCCGCGGCGGCCCTGGCCGGAGTGGACCGCCTCCATACCATCGGTGGCGCCCAGGCCATCGCAGCCCTGGCTTACGGCACGGAAAGCATTGCCAGGGTCGACAAGATTGCCGGCCCCGGCAATATCTACGTCACCATCGCCAAGAAGCTGGTGTATGGCGAAGTGGGCATCGACATGATCGCCGGCCCCACCGAGTTGACGGTAATCTGCGATGGCGCCACCGACCCCGACTGGATCGCCATGGACCTGTTTTCCCAGGCCGAACACGACGAACAGGCGCAGTCGATCCTGATTGCCGCCGACACCGATTATCTGGATGCGGTCAAGGCGGCCATGGCCCGGCTGCTGCCCGATATGGAACGGCGCGGGATCATCGCCGAAAGCC
This sequence comes from Pseudomonadales bacterium, assembly GCA_022827425.1. GTDB lineage: Bacteria > Pseudomonadota > Gammaproteobacteria > Pseudomonadales > Pseudohongiellaceae > UBA9145. The sequence goes on from JAJDSZ010000038.1 coordinate 72,515, forward strand.
TCAACCGGCGCGCCGTATTCATTCTTGCCGAAGACCTGGAGCAGGCCGCCGCCATCAGCAACCGGATTGCGCCAGAACACTTGGAGTTGTCGGTGGCCGAGCCGGAAGCGCTATTGGAAAAGATCAGGCACGCCGGCGCCATTTTTCTCGGCCGCTACAGCGCCGAGGCCCTGGGCGACTACTGCGCGGGACCGAGCCATGTGCTGCCCACTTCGGGCACGGCGCGTTTCTCCTCGGCGCTGGGCGTGCCGGATTTCCAGAAGCGCAGTTCGATCATACACTGCTCGGCGGAGGGCGCCGCCGCCCTTGCCGCCACTGCAGCAGAACTTGGCCGCCGGGAAAATCTCGATGCCCACGCCCGCTCCGCGGAGTATCGCCTGCCGAATTGAAACGGCTCAAGGGTCGAACACAATGGCCTGGCCGAAGCCGAGTGCGGTTTCGAACTCCAATGTGCGGCCTTCCCGGTACACCTGCACCCGCACCACATCGCCCGGTTTCTTTTCCCGCACTTCCATGACGATGCTTTCGTCATCCACCACGGTGCTGTCATTGATGGCGGTGATCACGTCCCCCGCCAGAATGCCGACCCGGGCCGCGGCGCCGCCTTCGTCGACGCTTTCCACGAGCATGCCGCGAATATTGTCGACGCCGAAGAACAGTTCGCTGGACTGAGCGGTGAGGGCCTCGCCGGTGAGGACGCCGAGGTAGCCGGAATTGGCGGCGATGGCTTCCTCCACGAGTTCCCTGGCGGCACTCACCGCGAGCTGCGCCGGCGTGGCGAAGCCGATGCCTTCAAAATTGCCCGATTCCGACAGAATCGAGGAATTGACTCCCACCAGCCGCCCCGCGCTGTCGATGAGCGCGCCGCCGGAACTGCCGGGATTGATGGCGGCGTCGGTCTGGATCATGCTGACCGGGAAATCGAGGCCGTGGCTCAGGGAACTGACGATGCCCCGGGACACCGACTGGCCGATATTGTGTGGATAGCCGATGGAAAAAACCTCGTCACCCACCGCCAGCGCGCTTTCATCGCCCAGTGGAATCGGTGTCAGATCGCCCATGTTGATGTGCAGCACCGCCAGATCGTTGGCTTTGTCCCAGGCGATGACCGTGGCGGGAGTATGACGGCCGTCGCTCAGGCTTACCGTGGCGTCAAAGGCGTCGAACAGGGTGTCCACCACGTGCAGATTGGTGAGGATGAATCCGCGCGGGTCGATGATGACCCCCGAGCCCAGGCTTTCCTGCTCGCCCAGATAGAGATCGACCCGGTCGGCGCCGGTGCGCTCGATGGCTTCCACATTGACCCGGGTGGCGCTGATGCTCACTACCGACGCCGACGCCCCGGCGATGGCCTCATAATGATCCGACGCGGCGGTTTCCTGTTCGGCGGCAAGCCCGTCGAGCAGGCCGCGGATTTCCCGCAACTGAAAAAACTGCAGGGCGGCCACGGCGACCAGCACGCCGCAGATCATCGGCCAGCCGGCAAAGCCCAACAGTCGCAGTAAACGGCTCATTGCAGTCGCCATATCGTTCTGTTCATGCCAGCGCGCCAGGCTCCCGGCAGGTCTTCAGTCTGCGCCAGATTGGCCGCGAGCGCAATGAAAGGCGCCGCAAAAGCTTATCCTGCGACCCTTCCAGTCACTTCAGACCACCCGCTCCTCTTCAAGTCGCGCCAGCACCTGGTCCACGCAGGCTTCCACCGGAAACGCGCTGGTGTCGAGTTCGAGCCAGGGCTCGGCAGGGGGCCGGTAGGGAAAGGAAAGCCCCGGCACATGTGCGGATTCGTTTTCTCTGGCGGCGGCGTACAGCCCGCTCGGGTCGCGTTGCATGCAAACCTCCAGCGGCGGGTTGAGATACACCAGAAAACAGTTGCGCCGGCCAATCACGCTGATGGCGTGCTCCCGGGAGTCTTCGTTGGGCGCCACGAAAGCGGCGCAGCAGATCAGCCCGGAATCGTTCACGAAGCGCGCCACATGGGCGCTGCGGCGCAGATTCTCGGCGCGGCCCTCGGCGTCGTGCGGCAGGTCGCGGCTGATGCCGAGACGCATGGTCTTGCCGTCCAGCACGGTGCCGAAGCGGCCAAGGTCGAACAATCGTCGCTCCAGGGCGTGGGCCAGGGTCGATTTGCCCGAGCCGGAGACGCCGATGAACATGACCGTCACGGGCCGCTGGCCAAAGCGGGCCGCGCGCTCGCTGCCGCTCACATGGCCGCTTGCGCTGCTGCCTGTCGGGGCGCCCCCCCGGGCGTGTTCACAATGGATCATGCCGGCGCCCACGGTGACATTCGAGAGCCGGTCTATGAGAATGAATCCACCGGTGGCGCGGTTGTCCCGGTAGCTGTCGAAATGCACCGCCTGCTCCAGGGCGATGTCGAGCCTGCCGATTTCATTCAATTCGAGTCTGGCGGCGGGGCGCTCGGCAAGATTGGAGATGTCCACCACATGCCGCACGGATTTCACCGTGCCGATCACGCTGCGGGCGCCGAGCTTGATTTCGTACTGCACACCGGGAAGCAGCGGGTCCTCCGCCATCCACACCAGGCTGGCGTCGAGGCGGTCACCCACGGCGGGAAGATTGTCGGGATGGGTGATCAGGTCGCCGCGGCTGAGGTCGATCTCGTGCTCCAGGGTCAGGGTCACCGCCATATCGGCCCAGGCGAGTTCGAGTTCCTCATCGTAGGTGACAATGGACTTGATGCGGCTCCTGCGGCCCGAAGGCAGCACCACGACTTCGTCGCCCTTGCGCACCATCCCAGAGGCCACGGTGCCGCAATAGCCGCGGAAATTGAGATTGGGACGGTTGACGTACTGCACCGGAAAGCGGAAGTCGGTGAAGTTGCGGTTGGCGGAAAGCTCCACGGTTTCCAGCATGGCCATCAGCGCCTTGCCCTGGTACCAGGGCATTGCCGGGCTGGCATGGACCACGTTGTCGCCATGTTTGGCGGACAGCGGAATGAAATGCGGTTCAATCCCTTCGAGCCCCGCGCTGAAGGCCAGGTATTCCTCGCGAATACGGGTGAAAACGTCTTCGGCGTAATCCACCAGGTCCATCTTGTTCACCGCCACGATCACCTGCCGGATGCCGAGCAGGGAGACGATGAAGCTGTGCCGCCGGGTCTGGATCAGCACGCCGTGTCGGGCGTCGATGAGGATAATCGCCAGATCGCAGTTGGAGGCGCCGGTGGCCATGTTGCGGGTGTACTGCTCGTGGCCCGGCGTGTCGGCGATGATGAACTTGCGTTTCGCGGTGGAAAAATAGCGGTAGGCCACATCGATGGTGATGCCCTGTTCGCGCTCGGCCTGGAGGCCGTCCACGAGCAGGGACAGGTCGAGCTTGCCGTCGAGGCTGCCCGAGCGCAGGCTGTCGGCTTCGATGGCGGCGAGCTGGTCTTCGTATATCAGCTTGGAATCGTGGAGCAGGCGGCCGATGAGGGTGCTCTTGCCGTCATCGACGCTGCCGCAGGTCAGAAAGCGCAGCAGTTCCTTGCGCTCGTGCTGGGCGAGGTAAGCCTTGATGTCGGCCGGGGCCAGGTCGGGTTGCTGTGGCTGGTTCATAAGTTCATTTGCGCGGGCTCCCAGGCGCAATCAAAAATAGCCCTGGCGCTTCTTCTGTTCCATGGACGCCGCCTGATCCGAGTCGATCAGGCGGCCCTGACGCTCGGAGCTTGTGGCCAGCAGCATTTCCCGGATGATTTCCGGCAAGGTGTCAGCGTCCGATTCCACTGCGCCGGTGAGCGGGTAGCAGCCCAGGGTGCGGAAGCGCACCATCTTGAGTTGTACCGGCTCGACCTGGGGCAGGGGCATGCGGTTGTCGTCCACGAGGATGTCCACGCCGTCGATATTCACCACGGGGCGCCGCCTGGCGAAATACAGCGGCACGATTTCGATATCGTTGAGGTAGATGTACTGCCAGATGTCGAGTTCGGTCCAGTTCGACAGGGGAAACACCCGGATGCTTTCGCCCTTGCTGATTCTGGTGTTGTACAGGTTCCACAACTCAGGCCGCTGGTTGCGCGGGTCCCACACGTGATTGCGGTCGCGGAAGGAGAACACGCGCTCCTTGGCGCGGGATTTTTCCTCGTCCCGCCGCGCCCCGCCGAAGGCGGCGTCGAATCGGTGCCGATTCAACGCCTGTTTCAGCGCCTGGGTCTTCATCACGTCGGTGTGTTTTTCGCTGCCGTGATCAAAGGGATTGATGCCGGCCCTCACTCCCTCCTCATTGATGTGGACGATCAACTCAAGGCCGAACTGTTTCGCCTGGGCGTCGCGAAAGGCGATCATTTCGCGAAACTTCCAGGTGGTGTCCACATGCAGCAGCGGAAATGGCAGGCGCCCGGGATAAAAGGCCTTGCGGGCAAGATGGAGCATCACCGAGGAATCCTTGCCGATGGAGTACAGCATCACCGGATTGCCGAAGGTGGCGGCAACCTCCCGGATGATATGGATGCTCTCGGCCTCGAGTTGCTTCAGATGCGTAAGATTGCAGGCGGTCATCGATGGGGTGAAGTTCTCTGCTTCAACGATTCTCGCCCTGGTTCATGTACTCGTCATCCGGTTTCCTGCCGGGTTTTTCCAGGCCAAAATCCTCGGCCAGGGCGCCCTTGCGGGACGGGTCGGCCTTGGCGGCATAGTCTTTGGGAGGCAGTACGCCGAGTTCCTCGGCTTCCGGCGTGTTCTCGAAAACCGATTCATCGTTGGCGGGCAGCAGGCGGCTGGCGACTTCGGCGGAGCAAAGCGACTGGGCGCCGCTGGCGAGATGCTGGTACACATCCCGGTAGCTTTCGGTCATCTGCTTGACGAGGGTGGCGGTGGCGCTGAAGTGCTCGGACACGCTTTCGCGGTAATCACGGTCGCTTTCCCGCAGGCGGCGCAACTGCTCTTCGAGTTCGCGCACCCGTGCCGGGCCGCCGCCGAGCCGGCTGGCGAAGGCGGCGCCGATTACCAGCCCAAGGGCCAGACACGCGGTTCCGAGAAGCCAGATAGTCAAGTGAGAAACCTTCGCTGCGCGAGCCGGGAAGTCAACATCAGGGAAGGGGGAGTATACCGCATGCGGGGTTGAGAGGCTTCGACAGGTGGGCGCGGGTGGGCGCGGGACACCCACTTTCTCGTCTGGTGATATTCTTTTGCGCCGTTGTGTTCCGGAAATGCTTTTCGGGCCTGGAAGGACTTCCTTTATGGACATTCGCAGCCGTTACCAATCAGCGGTGGATGAGGGCGGAATTACCCGTGATCCGGCGCAGGAGGCCGTGGTGCTGGAACTGGGGCGGCTGGCGGGGGAGCTTGCGCCGCGCTGGTGCCGGCGGCCTTCGCCGCCATGGTCCTGGCTCGGGCTGTCCCCGCGGGGCGCCCCGCCCCGGGGAATGTATTTGTGGGGCGGGGTAGGGCGCGGCAAGACTTTCCTGATGGACCTGTTTTTCGATTGCCTGCCGGGCAATTACAAGCTGCGGGCGCATTTCCACGCTTTCATGCAGCGCGTGCACCGGCGGCTCGCGGCCCTGAAGGGAGTGCGGGACCCACTCGATACCGTGGCGGACGAACTTGCCCTCGAAACCGGAATCATCTGCTTTGACGAGTTTTATGTCTCCGACATTGGCGATGCCATGCTGCTTGGCGGATTGCTGGATGCGCTGTTCCGGCGCAGGGTGATTCTGGTGGCGACTTCCAACATTCCCCCGGCCAGGTTGTATGAAAACGGACTGCAGCGCGAACGGTTCCTGCCTGCCATCGGCCTGCTTGAGCAACGCTGCGCGGTGGTGGAGTTGGCCTCGGAAGTGGACTATCGCCTGCGCAGCCTTGAGCAGGCCACGCTCTATCACCATCCGGTCACGGCCGAAACCGAATCCCTGCTGCGGGGGAATTTCCACGAACTGGCCACCGGCGCCGCCAGTGTCGTCAGCCATGGAAGCATCGCGATTCAGGAGCGTGAAATCGCCGTGCGGCTGATGACCCAGGATGTGGTCTGGTTCGATTTCAGGGCAATCTGCGAAGGGCCCCGTAGCGCGGCGGATTATGTGGAGATCGCCAGAATATTCCACGCAGTGATCATCAGCGACGTGCCCGCCCTCGACGACCGCGGCCTTGACGGCATCCGGCGCTTCATCAATCTCATTGACGCCTTCTACGACAGCCGGGTAAAGCTGATTGTCAGCGCCGCGGCGGCTATACCGGACCTGTACGCGGGAACCCGTCTCGCCGCCGAATTCGAGCGCACCCGCTCACGCCTGCTGGAAATGCAGTCGAGGGACTATCTCAGCGTCGAGCACCGGGCCTGAGAGCGCAAGGCCGCGAACGTCCTTGTCCGCGTAACCATGCTCAAGAGTCATCCGCCATTTTTGCGCGAGTAGTTGACTGCGCCGTTCGCGTAACCATGCCCTCAGCTTTCCCGGCGCTGGATGCGGATTGAGCCGCCGGAGGTTTTCAGGGTGAGTTCGGGGCCGCCGCCGTTCAGCGCGTGCTCGAGTTCGCGGCCCCGCTCTTCCGCGCTGGCTTCGGGGAAATCGGAATGAATCCGCCCGCCGGAAGTTTGCGCGGAGATATCGGCGCGGAAATCGCCGGGCAAACGCACCGTGACGCTGCCCCCGGAGGTGCGCAGTTCGCTGGCGGATTCCGGCTGGCTGGCAAAACCTGCCGTAACCGAGCCGCCGGAAGTCCGGGCATACACCGCGCCACCGGCATTTTCGATTTCAATGGAGCCGCCCGAAGTGCGGGCCTCGACCCCGGCGCCGGTTTCGGCAATGCGGATGCTGCCTCCCGAGGTTCTGGCGTCCACAACTCCGGCCATACTGCCAAGCCGGATGCGTCCTCCCGAGGTCTTCGCGGCTACCGGGCCGCTTGCCTGGTCCAGCCGAATCGTGCCCCCGGAAGTTTCCACGTCCACCGCCCCGTCGACTTCGCCCGCTTCGATGTCACCGCCGGAAGTGCGGACCCTGAATTCTCCCCGCAGCCGGTCGAGCTCCACATCGCCGCCGCTTGTGCGCAGGTTCAGATGCTGGGTGTAGGGCACACTCAGCATGATTTCAGCATTCGCGTTGTCCATCAGCCCGAACCAGCCCCAGGAGGGGCGGCCATCGGGTTCGCGCCCGCGAATCGTCACCACGCCGTCCTCCTGTTCGAACTCGAATTCGAGCTGATCGGCTTCCACCGCCGAAAAGGCGATTTCGGGGCGATCCCAGGTTTCGACGCTGATCCGGGCCCGCTCCACATCCACCCGCAGCGTGTCGCCCGCCTCCACGGAAAAGCTGCGTTCCATGTCCTGGCCGAACACGGCCCCCGCGCTTGCCGCCAGCGCCAGCGCGGCGAAGCCGGCGGTACAGTTTCTCACCAGAGCCTGATTCATGGGTCTCTCCAAAAATTGTGCCGGCATGGCCGGCGTATCGTTCCCCCCGGCATCGCCCGAGCAAGCCCCGCAACGATGCCATTCAACACATACAACGTTGCACAGCGGAACTGGTTACAGCCAATTACTGCAAAGGCTCCATCGCCAGATAATCGCGGATCGCTTCCACCGCCGCATACTGGTGGGCGTGAAACGCCGTGCCCACGGCAGCTTCGGCATTGCCGTGGAAGGCAATGACAAGCTCATCCTCCGGGTAGATTCGGATCAACTGCCCGAAAATGCCGCGGGCGGCGTAGCCCCGGCCCTCGAATAGCCACCACAGGTAGCCATAGCCTTCGAAAGCGTCCGACGGTGCGGTGGATTCGGCCATCCAGCCCGCCGGAAGCACGCGCTCGCCGTTGGGCAGGCGCCCGCCGCGCAGCGCGAATTGCCCGATGCGGGCGTAATCGCGCAGTGAAGCCTGGATGCAGCAGCCGCCGAGTTCGCCGCCGCCGGGCGAACCAAGCGACCACCAGGCATCGTGCTCCATGCCGAAAGGCTGCCAGATCTTGCGGCCGAGGTAGGTGGAGGCATTGTTGCCGATCGCGGCCCGCAGAATTTCCCCGGCGAGATTGGTCTCGCCGGTGTTGTAATTGAAGGTCTCGCCTGGCGCGTCCGCCTTCGGCAGCGTCGCCAGGTAGCCGGCGAGTTGTAGTCCGTTGGCACCGCCGGCCCGCGCCACATCCGAGGCGGGGTCGGCATAATCCTCGTTCCAGCGAACTCCCGAGGCCATGTTCAGCACGTCGCGGATGCTCGCCTGCTCGTAGCTTGTTCCCCGCAGCCGGGGCAGGTAATCGACGACTTTCTCATCGACGCTCCCGATAAAACCGTCGGCAATCGCCGCGCCAATCAGCATCGAGGTGACGGACTTGGTCACCGAAAAGGAGATCCATACGCTGCCCGCGTCGCTTCCCGCCGAATAATCCTCGAACAGCACATCGTCGCCGCGAATGACGATCATTCCCACATGGGCGGGATCGGCCAGGTAATCCGCGAGCGAATAGGACCGCCCATCGACTTCATAACGCACATCGCCGAGATCAACAGGCGCCTCGCGCAGGGGCGAGGGCGAGTCGCTTTTCCCGATGCGCCGGGTCGGAAACAACTCGGCAATGTGGGCAAACCCCACCCGCCGATCCTCCTGGGACCAGAACAGCAGCCCTTCCTGCTCCCCGGTTTCGGCAAGCCGGCCAAGCACTTCGTCAACCCCGGGCGCAGCCCCCCGCGCCAGGCCGCAAAAGCCAAAAGCCAGCAACAACATCCAAACCCTGAACATCGCCATCTCCCGCCAAAAACCGCCAGTGTGCCACAAGGCGCGGCGGGGTTGAAACTGCGGTTTTCTCGCCGTCTTGCGCGGAGGGCGGGCATTGGATCTGGGGAATTGTGATTAGGAAGCCGGCCAATTTTCCGCTTGAATCCCATGGATGGCTCGGGTAATATCCGCGCTCCCTTGAAAACCGCTTAAGAATCGAGTGATGAAGACCTATAGTGCGCGGCAGGGCGAGGTAGCCCGCAACTGGCTGCTGGTGGATGCCGATGGCCAGACCCTGGGGCGGATGGCGAGCGCCATCGCCGCTCGTCTGCGCGGCAAGCACAAGGCGGAATTCACGCCGCATGTGGACACCGGCGACTTCGTCGTGGTGATCAATGCCGACAAGGTGCGGGTCACCGGCAGGAAGGCCAGCGACAAGCTGTACCATTCGCATTCCGGCTATCCCGGCGGGCTGAAGTCGATCTCCTTCGAGCAGTTGCTCGAAAAGTCCCCCGAGCGGGTGGTTCGCCTCGCGGTGCGCGGCATGATGCCGCGCAACCGGCTGAGCCGGATCATGCTGAAGAAGCTGAAAGTCTACGCCGGCGGCGAGCATCCCCATGCGGCGCAGCAACCGCGAACCCTGGAACTGTAATCCTCCCAGCAACGAATCCCGGAAAGAAGCATCATAATGGAAACCAGTCAGCACTACGGCACCGGCCGCCGCAAGACATCCACCGCACGAGTGTATCTGAGCCGCGGCAGCGGCAAAATCGTGATCAACCAGCGCCCCATCGAGACCTACTTCGGTCGCGAAGTGGCGCGCATGATCGTGCGCCAGCCGCTGGAAGTGGTGGATATGGCGGAGCGTTTCGACATCCGGGTCACCGTGCGCGGCGGCGGCGGTTTCGGCCAGGCCGGGGCCATCCGGCATGGTATAACCCGGGCGCTGATCGACTACGACAGTGAACTCAAGCCGACCTTGCGCAAGGCCGGATTCGTATCCCGGGACGCCCGGGAAGTCGAGCGCAAGAAGGTGGGTTTGCGCAAGGCGCGAAAACGGCCGCAGTACTCCAAGCGCTAGAATATCTTTTCCAATGCAAGCTCCTGGCATGGATAACAGCGATTTGTCATTCCGCGCGCAGCGGAGCACTCCGGCTGTCATTCCGCGCGCAGCGAAGCGAAGTCGCGGAATCCCGAGCAATGGCCGCGCATGGAGATTCTGCGACTTCGCGCAGAATGACGCAAGGGGCGACTACGCTCAGTATGACGGGCTAGGCGAATACCCGCGGAACGACCGGACAGGAGGTATGGAATGGCCCGCATGACGGCGCGCAGACGCTTTCTGGCAGGTTCCACATCAGCGCTGGGGGCGGTGGGCGTGGCCGGCGCGGCGGCGCCCTTGATCGGGTCCTGGAATCCGAGCGCCGAGGCAAGGGCCGCGGGTGCGCCGGTCCGCATCGACATCGGCAATCTCGCCCCGGGGGAAATGCTCGGCCCGATTCCCGCCTGGCGCGGCAGGCCCATTTTTATTGTCCGGCGCAGTCCCGAGGCGCTCGAAGCCCTGAACCGCGATCCGGACCGGCTCGCCGATCCCGATTCGGAAGAGCCCGAGCAGCCGGAGTACGCGCAAAACGAATTCCGTTCGCGCATGCCCGAAATCATGGTGCTCGTCGGCCTTTGCCCGCATCTGTTCTGTTCGCCGACGCCACATATTGAACTGCGCCCCCAGCCTTTCGACGCCGAATGGAACGGGGGTTTCTTCTGCCCCTGTCACGGCTCCCGCTTCGATCTCGCGGGCCGGGTCTACAGCGGCTCGCCGGCCTCCCGCAACATGGAAGTGCCTCCCCACTCCTACGAAGGCGACAATATTCTCGTCATCGGCATCGATGAGGAGAACACGGCATGAGCGGAGCAGGCGAGCAGGGAGAGGTTGCGGTGAACGAAGCGCCGGAATCCGCGGCCGCCGACGGCGCTGGCGAAGCTCGCCCCCCCGGCCGCCTGACGGTCGGATTCATGGGCCTGGTGGGTTGGCTCGACGCAAGACTTCCCGTGGTCAAGGCCTGGGAAACGCACATGTCGAAGTACCATGCCCCGGCCAATTTCAATTTCTGGTACTTCTTCGGCGTGCTGTCCCTGGCTGTGCTGGTCATCCAGATTCTTTCCGGGATCTGGCTGACGATGAACTACACCGCGAGCGCCGACGCCGCCTTCGCATCCATCGAATACATCATGCGCGACGTGGAATGGGGCTGGCTACTGCGCTACGTTCATTCCACCGGGGCTTCGGCATTCTTTTTCGTGGTATATATGCACATGTTCCGGGGACTGATGTACGGCTCCTACCAGCGGCCGCGGGAACTCATCTGGATCTTCGGCATGGCCATCTACCTGATTCTGGTGATGGAAGGCTTTCTCGGCTATGTGCTGCCCTGGGGCCAGATGTCCTACTGGGGCGCCAATGTGATCGTGTCGCTGATCGGCGCCATTCCCGTCATCGGCGAGGATCTGCTGATCTGGGTGCGCGGCGACTATCTCATATCCGGGGCGACGCTGAACCGTTTCTTCGCCCTGCACGTGGTGGCCCTGCCGCTGGTGCTGATCGCCCTGGTGGTGCTGCATATCCTGGCGCTGCACGAAGTGGGATCCAACAACCCCGACGGCATCGAGATCAAGCGGCACAAGGGGCCTGACGGGGTGCCCCTGGACAGCGTTCCGTTCCACCCCTACTACACCCTGTTCCACGATCTCGGCGGCGTGGTGCTGTTTCTCATCGTGTTCTTCGCGGTGGTCTTTTTCGCGCCGGAGATGGGCGGCTATTTCCTCGAAGTGGCGAATTTCCAGGAGGCGGATTCGCTCAGGACGCCGGAACACGTGCCCCCGGTCTGGTATTACACGCCTTTCTACTCGATGCTGCGGGCGGTGACCGTGCCGCTGTTCGGCATCGACGCGAAATTCTGGGGCCTGCTGGTGATGTTCGGCGCCATCGCGATTCTCTTCTTCCTGCCCTGGCTCGACCGCAGCCCGGTGCGCTCGATGCGCTACAAGGGATGGTACAGCCGCGTGGCGCTGATGCTGTTCGTGGTCAGCTTCTTCATTTTAGGTGTGCTTGGCACCCAGGCGGTAAGCCCCGCCAAGACCTTGCTGGCCCAGATCATGACCGTGGTCTATTTTGGCTACTTCTTCCTCATGCCCTGGTACACGCGGCGGGAAAAGACGGCCCAGCCGCCGGATCGGATCACCGGGCGCTGGATCAGCATTCCACAACTGATCGGCAGCATCGTGCTTATCGCCCTGCTCGTGGTGCTGCCACTGATGCTGGTGTCGGAAAGGGCCGAAGCCGCCGAAGCCGGCAATCTGGACCTGGACCACGTGGAAACCGATTTCCTGGACAAGCCGTCGCTGCAGCGCGGCTTCAACTACTACATGAACTACTGCGTTTCCTGCCATGCACTCGGCTACGCCCGCTACGAGCGCACCGCCGACGATCTCGAGATTCCCCCCGAACTCGTGCTGGAAAATCTGGTGTTCGACGATTCCCTCATCGGCGATCATATCCGCAATTCGCTGGCGGAAGACGACGCCAACGAATGGTTCGGCGTGGCGCCGCCGGATTTGACCCTGATCTCCCGGGTGCGCGGTCCAGACTGGCTCTACACCTATCTGCGCTCGTTCTACAACGATCCGGTGCGGCCATTCGGCACGAATAACAGCATCTTTCCCAATGTGGGCATGCCCAATGTGCTGTATGAATTGCAGGGCGATGTGATTTGCGATGACCACGGCGCCGGGGACCCGATGGAGTGCAGCCTCAGCCATGTGGCGGGCAGCGGCAGCATGGAGCCCGCGGAATTCGACGCCATGATTGCCGACATGGTGAATTTTCTCCACTACATCGGCGAGCCGATTCGTTACCGGCGCCAGCAGATCGGCGTCTGGGTCCTGCTTTTTCTGGGCCTGCTGTATGTTTCCGTGGCCCTGATGAGCCGGGAATTCCGCAAGGATTATCACTGAGCGGCGCCCGCAGCGCCCACATGGGGAAGCCAATGGGAGTTATCGCGAAGCGTTCGTCAATGACCTTTTTTTCCGATCCGGTCAGTCATTACAGCCATCGCGTGCGCATCGTCCTTGCGGAGAAACAGGTAACCGTCGATCTCATTGACGTGGACGGCGACAACCTGCCTGAAGATCTGGTGGACCTGAACCCCTATAACAGCCTGCCGACCCTGGTCGACCGTGATCTTGTGCTCTACGAGTCAGACATCATTATGGAGTATCTCGACGAGCGCTTCCCCCATCCGCCGCTGTTCCCGGTGTACCCCGTGGCCCGGGCGCAAAGCCGGCTGTGGATGTACCGGGTGCGGCGCGAATGGTGCGCCCTGGTGGACCCGCTGCTCGCCAATGAAGGCGACGACGGGGAACTCGAAGCCATGCGCGGCAAGCTGCGCGACAGCCTGATCGCCACCGCGCCGATCTTTGGCGAAAAGCCTTTCTTCATGAGCGACGAATTCACCATTGTGGACTGCTGCGTCACGCCGATTCTGTGGCGGTTGCCGGTGATGGGAATCGAGTTGCCGGAAAACCGCGGCACAAAGCCGCTGATCGAATACCGCGAAAGGCTTTTCAACCGCGATTCTGTCAAGGCGAGCCTGTCGGAGCTTGAGCGGGAAATGTCCGCGTAAACGCACCCGGAAGCCTGTGCAACCCGGGAACCGGGGCGCGTTCAGTTCACGTACTCAAACACCTTAACCACCCGGGTCACGCCGCTGATATCGCTGATCCGGGCCGCCACCGCGTCTCCCTGTTCCCGGTCGATCACGCCCATGAGGTAGACGGTGCCGTTTTCGGTGATTACCCGCACGTCGGCGTCCACATCAATGCTGCTCGTCAGCAGCAGGGTTCGCACCCGGGTGGAAATCAGCGCATCGTTGCCCCGGGAGATGAGGCTGGTATTGCCGGTGACTTCGATCTCGTCGTGAATCCGGCGAATGTTCGCGCTGGCCCCGCTGGCAATCTCCACCGCCCGCTGCTTCAATTCCGGCGTCGGTGCCTGACCCGCGAGCAGCACCACGCCATTATGGGCGGTGATGCCGATATTGGCCTGCTCCAGCGCCGGCTCCTGGGCCTGGAGATTGATGCGGATGCGGGTTTCGATGGCTTCATCGGTAATCATGGCGCCGGCGGTGCGCTGGGTGACGTCCTCTTCAATGCCCCGCTCGCTGCGGGTTCCCGCGAGAAAGGGGGCGCAGGCCGCGGCGAGCAGCGGCAGGCTCAGTATCAATAGCCGGAGTTTCATGCGTCTTCGCCTCCGAAAATCGCGGTATCGATGAAATCGCAGAGACAGTGGATCACCACCAGATGCACTTCCTGAATCCTGGCGGTGCGATCCGAGGGGACCCGCACCTCGATGTCGCCATCGCGCAATTCAGTGGCCATGTGTCCGCCGTCCCTGCCGGTGAGGGCCACCACGATCATGCCGCGCTCCCGGGCCGCGGCCATGGCCTGGACGACATTGTCGGAATTGCCGCTGGTGGAGATGGCCAGCAGCACATCGTCCCGCTGGCCGAGGGCGAGCACTTGCTTGGCGAAAATTTCGCCGTAGTCGTAGTCATTGGCGATGGCGGTAATCGTGGAGCTGTCGGTGGTGAGGGCGATGGCGGGCATGCCGGGGCGCTCGCGCTCGAAGCGGTTGAGCAATTCCGCCGAAAAATGCTGGGCGTCGCCGGCCGAGCCGCCATTGCCGCAGCAGAGAATCTTGTTGCCCCCGAGCAGGCTTTCCACCATGGCGGCGCCGGCCTGCTGGATCGATTGCGGCAGTTCGCTGGCGGAGCGCTCCTTGACTGCGATGCTGTCAAGAAAGTGCCGGGTGATGCGCGGAATCAGGTCCATGGGTAGGGTTCCATTCTGCAGTCCTGTGTATCGGCCATGATGGCCAGATACTGTAACCCGCAATGGCGCGGGCCCTTAAGTACTCTCTGAAAAACTCCCTCCCTGGAGTTTTTCATTATCGCAAAACAAAAGCGTGGTTTTGTTTTGCTTGCGAATTCAATGGCTTACTCCAGTCATGGAGCATAGCTTCGCGCCGTTGCGGCCGCGCTCGAAGCCGCGCTTCGAAAACGCTTGCCTTCACCCATCGAATTCGGCGGCACATCCTTGTGCCGCAGGGAAGCTCTGACTTGATCAGAGCTTCCTTAAAACGCATCGCGAATCCATTCGAGCCGGTCCGCGCCCTTGGGTCCATAGCCGGTAATCGCCACCACATCGAAACGGCAGGCCTTGTGCTGCCAGTTTCTGGCATTGAGGAACCAGGCCGCGGCGAGCCGGATCCGGCGCTGTTTGCCGGGGCCGATGGTCTCCTGGGCGCTGCCGTAGCGGGCGCTTTTGCGGTAGCGCACTTCAACAAAGATCACCGCCCCTTGCCGGTCGCCCATGATGAGATCGACTTCCCCGGCGCGGCAGTTGAAATTGGGCTCAATGAGTTTCAGGCCCTTGCCGGAGAGAAAGCGCAGCGCCCGGCGCTCCTGCAAGTGGCCCGCATGCCGGTTGCTGGCGGGCATGGTTCAGGCGCCGGGTTGCGCCAATGGCACGGCGATGCCGTTCTCGAAACGCCCCGGCGTGAGCTGGCGGTGAATCCGGCGGTTGTCTTCCATGCGCAGCTCTCCCGTGGCGCCGCGCAGGCTGGTTACCTGTCCCTTGCGGAACTGGCCGAGCCGGGGATACAGCCGGAAGCTGTCGATTCCCATGGCCTGCAGCCTGCGTTCGGTGCCGCTGGCGGCAAGCGCCGGGTCCTCGTTCAGCCACATCAGGGGAGCATCGGCGAAAATCACTCCGTTGAGGTCGCGGTTGCTCTCGGGGTTTTCCGCGCCGTCGTAAATCGAGGGCAGGGCGAAAACCGGCAGGTCTTCGGCGTAGTAGAAATCGAGCGCGGGTTTGATCTGCCGCCCCACCTGGGGGTTTGCCATGAGGAAGATGAAGTCGATATCCTGCCGCCGCCGCGGCGTGAACTCCACGTTCGACCGGGGCAGGATATCGAGCAGCCGGGAAAGCCGCGCTTCGCTGGCGTCGATATCGAGAATGGTCTTGACCACTTCGGTGAAATCACCTCCGCCGAGATAGGCCGCCCGGGCAACAAACTCACCGCCCCGGGCCTGCCAGCGCTCGGCGAAGATGTTCTGCAAACGCAGAAAGACATCGTTGGCCGGATAGACCACCGCCGCATTGCGGTGTCCCGACTCAAGGGCAAGGTCGATGACCGCATCGATTTCATCTTCCGGCGCCAGGGCGAACTGGAAAAGCCTGCCTTCGCCAGTGGGCGGTTCCGCATCGGTGTAGTTCAGCGCCAGGGTCGGCACCGGCAATTCCCCGGCGGCGAGCAACTGGTTGACCAGGTCCTTGAACAGCGGCCCCACGATCAGGTCGGCGCCGGAATCCACCGCCTGCTGGTAGAGCGGGCGAATATCGGAGGCGCCGGTGGAATCAAACAGCGAAATGCGCGGTACCTCCCGGGAAACCGCCAGGGCCTCGTAGTAACCCGCGAGAAACCCTTGCTGTATCGCCGCGCCGGCCGCTTCGCCCAGGGGCAGCATCAGGGCGATATGGCGCGGCCGTTCGTCCCAGGCCGCCTCAAGCTGGCGCAACTGTTCCGGCAATTGCCGCGCCGCCGGGTGCTGCTCCCAGGCGCGGCGCCAACTCACCAGAGACTCCAGTTGCCGTGGAATGCTGTGCTCGCCGGAATCCACCACCCGGGCAAGCTCGACCCAGCCGCGCAATTCATAGCTCGTGCTCGCGGCGGCCATTTCCTCCAGCTCCCGGGCGCCGCGGCTTTCCAGCGTCGCCCAGAGCTTGCGGCGCACCTCCTCGCCCGGCTCGCCATCGAGCAAAATGGCCGCCTCGGTCCAGGCGGCAATGGCCTGCCGCGGCTGCTCCACGGCATTGGCCGCATCGCCGAGCAGCAGGTAATAGTCGATATACCCTTCTTCCCCCCGCCCCGGCGCCGCGATTTCACGCAGCCGCGCCATGGCCCCGGCGGCATCGTTCGCAGCCAAGGCGATGCGGGTTCGCAACAGCGCAAGCCGGGTTGCCAGTTCCAGCTCAGGAGGGAACGCAGCGTCCGTAACCGCAGCCGCTTCCGCCAGCCGTCCTTCTCCAAGCAGCCGCCCGGCCGCCTCCATCCGCAACAAGCCAGCCTCGATACCAGCGGCGGCGTCGGCCCGGGCCAGCAAGACCGCAACAGCGTCCCGCGCCGGCTCAACCACCGCGGTATCCCGCACCCCGCCGGACCCGCCACAGCCGGCAAAGCCCAGCAGCGCGAGCAAGAACATGAACCGCGACACAGTCAAAAGAAACCCCCGAACGCCATGAACCGGGAACAGCGCCGCCCAACCGGCGCCGCCACGGAAAGCCTAATACAGGACAAGCGGCAGCGCCAAACTTTGCGCGAAATTTCTCCAGGGCCGCTCGATTTCGTTGCATATCCGCCAATATTCGCCTCAATCGACCGACCGGGGGCGCGGCGATAGCGAATTTTCGCTTTCGCGAATTCCTGCGGCGCAGGCTCCTGGTCTTCCAGCAATTCTCATTATGGCGCTTCACCCCTCCTGTCATTCTGCGCGGAGCGAAGCGAAGTCGCAGAATCTCTTTCAGTGGCCTCGAAATGGGATCCTGCGACTGCGCGCAGGATGACCAAAGAGAACGCGCTCAGTTACATAATGAGAATTGCTGCTAGTCTTCGATATTGGGCGAAAGCAGGCGGCGGAGCGCTTCGGAATCGCAATTCTTGCGTCTGGCCAGATCATCGACCTGTTCCCGGCTGATCTTGCCCACCGGGAAGTATCTGGATTGGGGGTGGGCAAAGTACCAGCCGGAGACGCTGGCGGCGGGCAGCATGGCATAGCTTTCGGTGAGCTTTACACCGATGGATTCCGTGGCCTGCAGGAGCCGGAAGAGGGTGGCTTTCTCGCTGTGGTCGGGGCAGGCGGGATAGCCCGGCGCGGGGCGAATGCCCTGGTACCTTTCCCGGATCAGGTCTTCCGCGCCGAGTGATTCCTCTGGCGCATAGGCCCAGAATTCCCGGCGTACCCGCTCGTGGAGGCGTTCGGCGAAAGCTTCCGCGAGGCGGTCGGCAAGCGCCTTGGTCATGATGGATTGATAGTCGTCCCCGCCGGATTCGAACTCGGCGGCGAGTTTTTCGGCACCGGCTATGCTTACCGCGAATCCACCGAGATAATCGGTTGCTCCGCTGGATTCCGGGGCGATGAAGTCGGCAAGGCAGAGCTGAGCCCGGTCCGGTTCCCGGGTTCCGGGCAATTGCTGGCGCAGGAAATGGAATACCGCGCTTTCGCTGCCGGAGTCTCCCGTGTCGCCTGCGTGGGCGCCATTGGCGCCGCGCCGGCTCTTGCAGCAACCTGGCAAACCGGGCCTGGCATCAACGGCGCGCACACGCACGTCATTGGCCCCTGTGCGGCTTGCGGGCCAGATGCCGAATACGGCTTTGGCGGTGAGCAGCTTTTCGCTGGTGATGCGCTCAAGCAGCGAATTGGCGGCATCGAAGAGTTCCCGGGCCTCGCGGCCGACTTTTTCATCTTTCAGGATTGCCGGGTACTTGCCGGCAAGTCCCCAAGTGATGAAGAGCGGCGTCCAGTCGATATAGCCGCGCAACTCCGCGATGGAATAGTCCTTGAGGATCTTCGTTCCGGTCAGGCGCGGTTTGGCGATTGCCGTGTTTTCCCAGTCGATGGCCAGCGCCCTGGACTGGGCCTCGGCGTATCCGAGCAGTTGACGGCGTTTGCCGCGCTGGCTGCTGCGTCTGCGGATTTCGGCGTACTCCCGCTGCAGCTTGCCGCAGTAATCGGGCTTTGCCCGGGGGTTGAGCAGGGCGCCGACCACGGCCACGGAACGCGAGGCGTCCGGGACGTAGACCGTTTGGTCATTATGATAGTGCTGTTCGATCTTCACCGCCGTATGGGCCTTGGAAGTGGTTGCGCCGCCGATCAGCAGGGGAATGTTGAAATCCTGCCGCTGCATTTCCCGGGCCACATGCACCATCTCATCGAGCGATGGCGTGATCAGGCCGCTGAGACCCACGAGATCGACATTTTCTTCCCTGGCGGTTTGCAGGATGCGCTCGCTGCTCACCATGACACCCAGATCGATCACCCGATAGTTGTTGCAGCCAAGCACCACGCCGACGATGTTCTTGCCGATGTCATGAACATCGCCTTTCACCGTGGCGAGCAGAATCGTGCCCTTGGCGCTGGCGGATAACCGGCCCTCCTTTTCCGCTTCCATGAAGGGTTCGAGCCAGGCCACCGCCTGCTTCATGACCCGGGCGCTCTTGACCACCTGGGGCAGGAACATCTTGCCGGCGCCGAACAGGTCGCCCACTTCGTTCATGCCCTGCATCAGCGGGCCTTCGATCACTGCAATGGGTTTTTGCGCCCGCAGGCGGGCTTCTTCCACATCTTCCTCGATATGGCGGTTGATGCCCTGGACCAGGGCGTGGCGCAAGCGCTTTTCCACCGGCCATTGACGCCAGGCTTCCCGCGCCCGGGCTTCGGCTTCCGCCGCGCACGGATCGCTCCCGGAACGCTGTCGCAAATCCGCCGCCAGCGCCAGCAGGGCTTCGGTGGCGTCCGGGGAGCGATTGAGAATCACGTCTTCCACGGCATCTTTCAGTTCCGTGTCGATGGCATCGTACACGGCGAGCTGGCCGGCGTTGACAATGCCCATGCTCAGCCCGGCGCGGATGGCGTGATAGAGGAAGACCGAATGAATCGCCTCGCGCACGGTGTTGTTGCCGCGGAAGGAAAAGGAAACATTGCTGACGCCGCCGGAAATCAGCGCGCCGGGCAGATTCTCGCGGATATGGCGGCAACATTCGATAAAGTCCACCGCGTAGTTGTTGTGCTCTTCAATGCCCGTGGCGACGGCGAAGATATTGGGATCGAATATGATGTCCCAGGCATGGAAATCGAGTTCCTCCCGCAGCAGGCGCCAGGAACGCTCGCAGATTTCGATCTTGCGCGCCAGGGTGTCGGCCTGGCCCTTTTCGTCGAAAGCCATGACGATGACCGCCGCGCCGTATTTCAGGCAAAGCCGCGCCTTGGCGAGAAAATCCTCCCCGCCATCCTTGAGGCTGATGGAATTGACCACGCACTTGCCCTGGGCGCATTTCAGGCCCGCCTCGATCACTTCCCAGCGCGAGGAATCGATCATCAGCGGTACCCGGCAGATTTCGGGCTCCGCGGCTATGAGGCAGACGAACTTCTCCATGGCCGCCACGGAATCGAGCATGCCTTCGTCCATATTGATGTCGATGATCTGGGCGCCGGCTTCCACCTGCTGCCGGGCGACCTCGAGTGCTTCCTCGTAACTTCCTTCGCGGATCAATCTGGCAAAGCGCGCCGAACCCGTGACATTGGTGCGCTCGCCCACGTTGACGAACAGCGAATCCGGCCCGATAAGGAAGGCTTCCAGCCCGGCGAGGCGGCAGGCCGGGCCGATCGCGGGAATCTTGCGCGGCGCAATGCCGGCCACGGCTTCGGCCATGGCGCGGATATGCGCTTCCGTCGTGCCGCAGCAGCCGCCGACGATGTTCACCAGGCCGCGCCGGGCGAAATCACCCATGAAGGCCGCAATCTCCTCCGGTGTCTGGTCGTATTCGCCAAAGGCGTTGGGCAGGCCGGCATTGGGGTGGGTGCTGACGGGAACCGGCGCAATGCGGGACAGTTCTTCCACATGGGGCGCAAGCTGTTCGGCGCCGAGAGCGCAATTGAAACCCAGCGCCAGGGGATTCCCGTGAATGACCGAGTTGCAGAAGGCCTCGACGGTCTGCCCGGACAGCGTACGCCCGCTGGCGTCGGTTATCGTCCCTGAAATCATCAGGGGAAGCCGTTCGCCGCGCTGTTCGAAAAAGTCGAGGCAGGCGTGGATGGCCGCCTTGGCGTTGAGCGTGTCGAAAGAGGTTTCGATCAGCAGCAGGTCGGCGCCTCCCTCCACGAGGGCGGCAATGGCCCCGGCATAATCCGCCGCAAGCTGGTCGTAACCGATACTGCGAAACCCCGGATCGTTGACATCCGGCGAAATCGAAGCCGTCTTGCTTGTGGGGCCGATCACGCCAGCCACGAATCGCGGCTGCTCCGGTGTGCGGGCATTCATCTCGTCGCAGGCGGCCCGGGCGAGTCTCGCCCCGGCAAGATTCAGTTCCCGCGCCAGCGACTCCATCCCATAGTCCGCCTGGGAACAGCGGCTGGAGTTGAAGGTATTCGTTTCGACAATGTCCGCTCCGGCTTCGAGATAAGCCAGGTGAATATCCCGGATCAAATCGGGCCGGCTCAGATTCAACAGGTCATTGTTGCCTTGCAGATCGGTTTTCCAGTCGGCGAAACGCTCCCCCCGGAAATCCGCCTCAAGCAGTCCGTGCCGCTGGATCATCGTCCCCATGGCGCCATCGAGCAGCAGGATCCGCCGGGCAAGAATCGCTTCCAGCTCATCATAAGCAGCAGATTTCCGCATGGCCGCAGCCCGCCCCCGGAGAAGAAAGGCGGCAATTCTAGCAAAACCCGCCCCGGGTCATTCCGCGGCCATGCGCGGAATGACGAGGCGGGGGCGATGCCTCGAACAAAATCTTCAAGCTTGCGGTAAAATGGCCGGGTTGAATCATCGGCTATGCCGGGGAGCGACCCAAGTGATCAGCATTACGGAATCGGCCCAGGAATATCTTGCGGAACTGCTTGCCAAACAGGATTGCGAGGGCATAGGCGTGCGGATATTCATACTCGACGCCGGCACGCCCCAGGCGGAGACCTGCATCTCCTACTGCCGACCCGGCGAAGAAAAGCCCACGGACGAGAAAAAACCCCACGCCGGATTTATCGCCTGGGTCGACCAGCCCAGCATTCCCTTCCTCGAAGACGCCGTGGTGGATTTCGCCAAGGATTCCATGGGCGGGCAGCTCACCATCAAGGCCCCCAATTCCCGCCTGCCGCGAATCGGCGAAGACAGCCCCATCGAGGACCGGGTCAACTACATCCTCTACAACGAAATCAATCCCGGCCTCGCCGCCCACGGCGGCCATGTCACATTAGAGGAAATCTTTGAGGAAAACATCGCCGTCTTGCGTTTTGGCGGCGGCTGCCAGGGCTGTGGCATGGTGGACGTGACACTCAAGGACGGCGTGGAATCCGCGCTGCTTTCCCAGATTCCGCAGCTCAGGGAAGTCCGCGACATCACCGACCACAGCTACCGGGAAAACGCCTACTACCGATAGTAAATGCAACCGGGCGCCGGTTCATCCCGGATAGCGCCGGGCCAGTTCCCCGTAGACCCGCTGCCGGTAATCCGCCGGTTCGGGATCGAGTTCGTCAAGGATTTCCGCCAGACATTCATTGTCTTCGCGGCCCGACCAGAGCTTCTGGTAGCGGCCTTCCCCGTAGCCATGGTCCTGGCGGAACATGTTGAGCACATTCTTGCCGATGTACTGGCGGTACAGCCCAAGCCAGTCCAGCCCGCAGTCCTCCATGAGGGCGCCAAACAGCCGCAGGTCGATGCGCCGGCTCGCGCTCAGGCCGATCAGCAATTCGAGCTTGCCGAGCAGGCCGAGTTCGGCGAGCCGGTAGCGGTCGCCGTCGAAATCCACGCCGGCAGCGCTCCGACCCTCGTCCAGCAGGCCGAGCAAGACAGCTTGGGCGGAATTCTGGTCCCCGTTTTCCCGCAGCAGAATTT
Source organism: Pseudomonadales bacterium (assembly GCA_022827425.1). Classification (GTDB taxonomy): domain Bacteria; phylum Pseudomonadota; class Gammaproteobacteria; order Pseudomonadales; family Pseudohongiellaceae; genus UBA9145. The sequence goes on from JAJDSZ010000038.1 coordinate 94,860, forward strand.
CCGACAACAGGAAATGCCAGATATCCACGAGTTCCATCTGTAACTGGGCGTTGTCGCGCTGCTGCCGTTTCCACCATTTCCAGCCGTGGTGTTCCATCGCCTCGGCGCCTTCGACAATCACCGCCCGCAGGTAGGGATAGGCGGCCGCGAGCCAGTCCGGGTCGATTCTTGCATTCATTTCCGCCTGCAGGGCAAGCATGGCGGAAGCCTGTTCCCGTGACAGCATGGGGGCGCCAGTGGGTAATCCGAATAGGGGAAGATTCAGCGAGCCTGTTTTGCGAGGGTGCTCAGCATGTCGCGCCTGCTGCGCAACATGTCGGTGTAGGATTTGCGAACCGCAAGCGCTTCCTCGTTTTCGGCCTCGGCCTCGTCGAGCTCCCGCAACCAGGCCTCCAGCACCTTGATCTCGCCGGTCAGTTGCATGGTGCCTTCCTCGATCAGCTTCTGATCGATCTCGACACTGGAGTCTTCGCAGTCCCGCTCACCCACGAAACGCCTCCGAATCCACAGTTGCAAGGCAGGCCAGAATGTCACAGACGAGAATGGCGGTCAAGCGCGCAGGCTTGTTTCTGGCGGGATGTTCCCGTACAATCCGCCGTCTTCACCGGAGTGGTCAGCGGACCGGTAGCGGACAAGAAACATGTATGCGGTAATCGAAAGCGGCGGCAAGCAGCATCGCGTGAGCGAAGGCGAGGTATTGCAACTGGAAAAACTTGACCAGGAAGTGGGCGCGACGGTAGTCTTTGACCGGGTGCTCATGGTGGGCGGAGGCGCGGAGGCAAGAATCGGCCAGCCCTATGTCGAGGGCAGTTCGGTGGAAGCCGAAGTGCTCGAACAGGGCCGGGGCGAAAAAATCCGCATCATCAAGTTCAATCGCCGCAAGCACCACCGCAAGCAGATGGGCCACCGCCAGTCGTACACCCGGGTGAAAATCACCGGCATCAGGTCATAGGGCACAATCATGGCGCACAAGAAAGCAGGCGGCAGCAGCAACAACGGCCGCGATTCCATATCCAAACGGCTTGGCGTCAAGCTCTTCGGCGGCCAGACCGTGAAAGCGGGCAACATCATCGTGCGCCAGCGAGGCACCCGTTTCCATCCCGGCGAGCAGGTCGGCTGCGGTCGCGACCACACCCTCTACGCCAAGGCCGACGGCATCGTCCAGTTCACCGTCAAAGGCCCCCGGAAACGCAAATACGTCAACGTGGTGAACCCCGCCTGACCGTTTCGTTCCCGAGTTCGGCCAATCCACAACCACAATCGCCGAACGGCGTCCGGGCTCAATCATCGGTTTATCAAGTCGCTGATCAATCAGCGGCTCTTTATACTGTGGTTTTGGCACGTTACACCGTCGGAAATGCCGTGGGCCGCTACCGGTGCCGGGAGTTTGGCGGCATGCGAATGGCTTGCCATGGAACGGCGAGACTGGGGTTAATCGAAACCACAAAAGTCACGCTAGGAGTCTGCGCCGTAGGAATTCGCGAAAGCGAAAATTCGCTATCGCCACGCCCTTGGCTGATCGGTTGAGGCGAATATTGATGAATATTCAACGAAATCGAGCGGCCAGGGGCGGGGACGGGAGCGGATTTGCAGCCGTGAATTCCTGCGGCGCAGGCTCCTAGGGATGGCATTCACAATTTTTGAGGGAATTCTGGTATTTACGGCGTCCGCAAGACTCCCGGTACCGACAGCGGCGATACGTCGGGTAAACAGTTCTTCAGGAAAAAATCTCGTGAAATTCGTCGACGAAGCCGTAATCAGCGTGGAAGCGGGCAAGGGGGGCAGGGGCTGTCTGAGTTTCCGGCGGGAAAAGTTTATCGAGTTCGGCGGCCCCGACGGCGGTGACGGCGGCGCCGGCGGCAGTGTCCTGCTGCGCGTGAACCCCAATCTGAACACTCTCGTGGACTTGCGCTTCCAGCCACAGTATCGCGCCCGCTCCGGCCAGTCAGGCGCCGGCCGCAACAAGACCGGCGCCGCCGGCGGCGACCTCAGCATCGACGTACCCCCGGGGACCAGCGTCTTCGATGTGGAAACCGGCGAACTTATCGCCGACCTGCGCGAGCCCGGGGCGCCGGTCACAGTCGCAAGGGGCGGCCGCCCCGGCCTCGGCAACAGCCGATTCAAATCGAGCACCAACCGCGCTCCCCGCAAGACCACCGACGGCGCGCCGGGGGAGGCGCGCAGGCTGCAATTGCAATTGCGGCTCGTTGCCGACGTGGGCCTGCTCGGCCTGCCCAATGCCGGCAAGAGCACGCTGATCCGGGCGGTATCGGCGGCGCGCCCCAAAGTCGCCGATTACCCCTTTACCACCCTGATTCCCAATCTCGGCGTGGTGCGCCGCGGCGCCGGGCGCGGTTTCGTCATGGCCGACATGCCGGGGCTGATCGAAGGCGCCGCAGCCGGCGCCGGGCTCGGCCTGCGCTTTCTCAGGCATCTTTCCCGCACCCGGCTGCTGCTGCACCTCGTGGAGGTTTTGCCGGCGGACGCCGGCGACCCGGCAGCCAATGCCGCGGCCATTGCCGGGGAACTCAAGGCTTTCAGCCCGCTGCTCGCCGGCAAGGAGCGCTGGCTCGCGCTTTCCAAGACCGATCTCACAGGCGCAGGCGAACTGGCGGAAATCGAAGCGAAACTGCGCCAGGCGCTGGACTGGAAAGGCCCGATACACCATGTTTCCGCCCTGACCGGAGCCGGATGCGACGCCCTCTGCGAAGCGCTGATGCAGTCCATCGCGGCCCATCGCCGCAAGCTCGGCGAAGACGCGGATTACGCCCGGGAACAGGACAGACTGGAGCGGGAAATACTGCTGGAACATAGCGGAGACCCCCGGCGGGAGGCCGGCCATGCGTGAGCGAATCGCCGCCTGTCGTACCTGGGTCGTCAAGATCGGCAGTTCCCTGCTGACCAATGACGGCGTGGGGCTGGACCGCGGCGCCATTGCCGGCTGGGCCGCCCAGATCGTGGCGCTGCGGCAACAGGGTCTGCGGCTGGTGGTGGTGTCTTCCGGCGCCGTGGCGGAAGGCGCCACCCGGCTGGGGCTTACATCCATGCCTCGGGAAGTGCGCCTGCAGGCCGCCGCGGCGGCGGTGGGGCAGATGGGTCTGATCGAAGCCTGGGAAACCTGTTTTGCGCAGCATGGCGTCCATGCCGCGCAGATTCTGCTGAGCCATGAAGACCTGTCGAACCGCACCCGCTATCTCAATGCCCGCTCCACCCTGAGTTCCCTGCTGGATCTGGCCGCGGTTCCGGTAGTCAACGAAAACGATTCCGTGGCCACGGAAGAGCTTTGCCTTGGCGACAACGACAATCTGGCTGCGCTAGTGTCGAACCTGATCAATGCCGATCTCATGGTGATTCTCACCGACCAGGACGGGCTGTTCAGCGCGGACCCGCGCAAGTACGCCGAAGCCACCCTGGTGAAAAGCGGCCGGGCAGGCGATCCGGCGCTGGAGGACTTGGCCGGCAAGGGCAGCAGCCTCGGCCGCGGCGGAATGAAGACCAAATTGTCGGCGGCGCGGCTGGCGGCGCGTTCCGGCACCCACACCATTATCGCCAACGGCCGCGAGCCCGGGTTGCTGCCGCAACTGAAAACCGGCAAGCCCCTCGGCACCTGGCTCAGCGCCGGGCAGGGCCCGGTCACCGCGCGCAAGCAATGGCTGGCGGGGCAATTGACGCTGAAAGGATCGCTGAGCCTTGACGCCGGCGCCGTGGCGGTGCTGCGCGGGCAGGGCAGGAGCCTGCTTGCCGTGGGACTGACCGCCACCCGGGGAGAGTATCAGCGGGGCGAAGTGGTGGCCTGTCTGGATGCTTCGGGCCGGGAAATCGCCCGGGGAATGGTCAATTACAACAGCAGGGAAGTAGCCCGCCTGCTGGGCCGGGACAGCTCCCGCATCGCCGAATTGCTGGGTTACGCCGGCGAAGAGGAGATCATTCACCGGGACAATCTGGTACTGACGGAGTAGGACGGGGGCGAGTTATTGCAGCGCCTTGACGGCGGCGTTGAGCCGGCTCTTGTGCCGGGCCGCCTTGTTCTTGTGGATAATGCCCTTGTCGGCCATGCGGTCGATGACGGGAACCGCAGCCTGATAGGCGGCGTTGGCGGCCTCGTAATCCTTGCCGTCGATCACCGCGCGAACCTTCTTGATACTGGTGCGAACCATGGAACGAAAGGACGCATTGTGACGGCGCCGCTTCTCGTTTTGCCGGGCGCGCTTGCGCGCTTGTGGGGAATTTGCCAAGGAAACCTCCGCCGGGTTCAGCCGTATTCCAACAGCCCTGAAAAAAGTGCGACACTATGCCTTTTTAGCCCGCCCGTGTCAATCGTTCCGGCTGCCCTGTGAATTCATCCGACGCCAACCCGGCCAGCGCCGGAGACCCGGCCCCCAGCGACGACGGCCTGCTCAGGTCGAGCGGCGTTACCGGCTCGATGACCATGGTGTCCCGGGTGCTCGGGCTGGTCCGGGACGTGGTCATCGCCCGCCTGTTCGGCGCCACCGGGGGCGTGGACGCCTTTTTTCTCGCCAACAAGATTCCCAATTTCATGCGCCGGCTTTTCGCCGAAGGCGCATTCAACCAGGCTTTCGTGCCGGTGCTGTCGGAGTACCGGACCAAACGCAGCCACGCCGAGGTGCGGGAGCTTGTCAATGCCGTGGCGGCGGCTCTCGGCGGACTGCTTGCGCTGATTACCGTACTGGTGGTCATCGCCGCGCCGCTTCTCGCCACCGTGGTTGCCTACGGTTTTCTCGACGAGCCGGGCAAGTTCGCCACTTTTGTCACCATGTTCCGCATCACCTTTCCCTACCTGCTGTTGATTTCCATGACGGCGATGTGCGGGGCGGTGCTGAACAGTTACGGGTACTTCGCCGGGCCGGCGATTACCCCGGCCATGCTCAACCTGTCCCTCATCGGCAGCTCCTTCCTGCTGGCGCCCTGGCTCGCCGAGCCGGCGCTGGCGCTGGCCTGGGGCGTGCTGATTGCCGGCGTCGCCCAGCTTTTGTTCCAGTTGCCCTTTCTCATGCATATCCGGCTGCTTCCGGTGCCCAGGCCGAGCCCCGGACACGAAGGCCTTGCGCGAATCCGGCGCCTGATGCTGCCGGCGCTGTTCGGCGTTTCGGTGAGCCAGATCAATTTGCTGTTCGATACGATCATCGCCTCGCTGCTCGTGACCGGCAGCGTTTCCTGGCTGTATTACTCGGATCGCCTGATGGAACTGCCCCTGGGCACTTTTGGCATCGCCATCGCCATCGTCGTTCTGCCGAGCCTGTCGCGCAAGCACGCCAGCGAGTCCATGGCGGAGTTCTCCGCCACCCTGGACTGGGCCTTCCGGCTGGTCTGCCTCATCGCCCTGCCAGCCACGCTGGCCCTGGTCCTGATCGCCGAGCCTCTGCTGGTAACCCTGTTCCAGAACGGGAATTTCACGTCTTTTGATGTGGAACGCTCCGCCGCCAGCCTCAAGGCCTATGCCCTGGGGCTCACCGCCTTCATGGCGGTGAAGATTTTCGCGCCGGGTTACTACGCCCGGCAGAATACCAGCACGCCGGTGCGAATCGGCGTAATCGCCATGACGGTGAACATGGCGCTGAATTTGGGTTTTTACCTGTCCGGTTTCGCCCATGTGGGGCTTGCCCTGGCCACCAGCCTGGCGGCGGCGCTCAATGCCGCCCTGCTGCTGCGTGGGCTGCGGAAGGATGGGGTTTTTCAGTTCCAGCCCGGCTGGTCCCGCCTGCTGCTGCAGTTGCTGGTGGCCAATGGCGTGATGACCGTCGCGCTGCTGAGCCTGGCCGGCCCCTGGCGCGAATGGCTCGACTGGAGCATCGGCGCCCGGGTGTGGCAGCTCTCGCTGCTGGTGCTGGGCGGGCTGCTGACCTATGCCGTCTCGCTCTGGCTCTGCGGCCTGCGGCCGAGGCATCTGCTGCGGTGAGTGTGGCCCCTTCCAGTCATCCCGCGCGTAGCGAAAATGACGCGGTTACACGGGTAGATAGATCATCATGAAGCGGATATTCAGCTCTGAAAACACAATAGACGTCTGGCAGATCAGGAATCTGCTGGAGGTCGCCGGCATCAAGGTGGTGGTCAGGAATGCCGACATGTCGTCCGCCTATGGCGAGGTGCCCTTTCTGGAAAGCTGGCCCGAAGTCTGGGTCGAGCGGTCGGTGGACTACAACCGCGCCCGGGGCATCGTCGAAGAATACCTGGAAGGCGGGGAAGACCATCGTCCGGACTGGCGCTGCCGCCGCTGCCGGGAATGGAATGGCGCCAATTTCGCCATCTGCTGGAATTGCCAGAAGCCCGCGGAAGACCAGCGCTGAGGAGCAAGAACCCGCGGCGCAGACTGAATCAGCCTTCCGCCAGCAGTTTCGCGAGGCTGTCGGCCAGGTAGCCGATATTGGCCCGGTTGATACCGGCGATGTTGATGCGGCCCGATTTCACCAGATAGATGCTGTATCGGCTCACCAGGATTTCCGCCTGCTCCGGCGTAACGCCGAGAAAGGAAAACATGCCTTTCTCGCGCTCGATAAAACCGAAATCCCGGCTCAGGCCGGCTTCCCGCAAGGCTTGCGCCAGGGATGTCCGCAGGCCATTGATGCGGCCCCGCACTTCAGCCAGTTCCGTTTCCCAGTCCGCCCGCAGGGCCGGGTTTTCCATGATGGTCCGCACCACGGCGGCGCCGTGGTCGGGAGGCATCGACCAGTTCGCCCGGGCCGTGGCCGCGAGCCGGCTCGCGGCGGCTTTGGCTACGGATGCCGATGCGCAGATTGCCGAAAGGGCGCCGGTGCGCTCGCGATACAGCCCGAAATTCTTTGAGCAGGAGCTGACCAGTAGCAGTTCGGGCAGGGATTCCGCCAGCATCCGCACGCCGGCAACGTCCCGCTCAAGCCCGTCGCCGAGGCCCTGGTAGGCCATATCGATCAGCACCACAAGCCCCTTGTCCAGGGCGAGATCGCGCACCGCCCGCCACTGCTCCGCCGCAAGGTCGGCGCCGCATGGATTGTGGCAACAGCCGTGCAGCAACAGCACATCGCCCGCGGCGGCGGCGGACAGGCGGTCGAGCATGGCGTCAAAGCGCACCGAATGAGAGCCGAAATCGTAATAGGGATAACTTTCCATCCCGAGCCGGGCGGCGCCAAGCAGGGGCCGGTGATTGGGCCAGGTGGGATCGCTCAGCCAGACCGTGGCGTCGGGATTGGCCTGGGCGAGAAACTCCGCGGCCAGCCGCAGGCCGCCGCAACCACCCGGTGTCTGCAAGCTCACCCGGCGTTCGCCGAGCGAGGCGAGCAGTTCATCGCCGAACGCCAGCGAGGCCATGGCCTCATTGAAGCCCCGGTCGCCGGCCGGCCCCACATAGGCCTTGCTTCGCTGGCCCGCGAGCAGTTCGCTTTCGGCCTGTTTCACCGCGCGCATCACCGGCGTATTGCCCTGCTCATCCTTGTAGACTCCCGCGCCGAGGTCGATCTTGCGCGGGTTCGGGTCGGCCCGGAAGGCCGGCGTCAGCGCCAGGATCGGGTCTGGCGGCAATGCCTGCAAGTTTTCAAACATGTGGATTAGCCTCTACTTCTTTGATAAGCCTTGAGAGTATTCTGCAATAGTGCCGCCCGGGTCATGGGCCCGACGCCGCCGGGCACCGGCGTAATCCACGAGCATTTGGGCGCCACCGCGTCAAAATCAACGTCTCCCGCCAGCCGGAAACCCGAAGCCCGGCTGGCGTCGGCCACCCGGGTGGTGCCCACGTCGATCACCACGGCGCCGTCCCCGACCATATCCGAAGTGATGAAACCGGGCCGGCCGATGGCGGCGATCAGGATGTCGGCGGAGGCGCAAAGCGCTTTCAGGCCGCGGGTGCGGCTATGGGCGATGCTGACGGTGCAATTGCCGGGCCGGGAGTTCCGCGACAGCAGGATCGACAGGGGAGTGCCCACGATATTGCTGCGGCCCACCACCACGCAGTGCCCGCCTTCGGTTTCGATCCGGTAACGGGCGAGCAGTTCCATGATGCCATTGGGGGTGGCGGTCACGAAGGACGGCAGCCCGAGGCACATCAGTCCCAGATTCTCCGGGCCAAAGCCGTCCACATCCTTGGCGGTATCGATGGCCAGGGTGATCTTTTGCTCGTCGATATGGCCGGGTAGGGGAACCTGTACGATGAAGCCGTCAATCATCTCGTCGGCATTGAGTTCGGCGACCCTGGCAAGCAATTCGGCTTCGCTGGTTTCGGCGTCAAGGCGCAGTACGGTGGAATCAAAACCGACTTCGCCGCAGTCCCGCACCTTGTTGGCCACATAGGTTTCGCTGGCGCCGTCATCCCCCACGAGTATCGCCGCGAGATGCGGGACCCGCTTCCCGGCCGCTCGCAATTGCGCCACCTGGTCGCTGATCTCGCGGCGGATTTGTTCGGAGCAGGACTTTCCGTCCAATATCTGCATGGCCTTGGATTCCACGAAAGAAACGGATACGCCGAGGGCGGTGTCAAAAGGCGGCCAATGATAAACAAGCGCCGGTTCTTGCTCAAGCAGAGGGTTTTCGGGGTAGTGTATCAGTTTGACTTTGCCTGACCCGTCCTATCAGATTGCTAGTACCGCCCGATTATGCAATGGTGGTCGAATCCGGGCAGGAGAGGAGACTGCCATGCCCATCGGTCCGAAAGGCCAGAAACGCCCAGCCGATGCCATCGAGAACGCTGTTCAATTCAAAATCAGACTATAACATCCTGTTTGGTAAGGAAAAATTGAATCTCGGGAGAGTAGACTTGCCCAATTTGTCGCTTTCGAGGACACATGGATGTGGGATGATTCGGCACGGGACCGAGTAGACGACCTAGGAGTCTGCGCCGTAGGAATTCACGGCTGCAAATCCGCTCTCGTCCACGCCCCCGGCCGGAAAATCGCTGAGGGAAGCTCTGATTAAGTCAGAGCTTCCCTGCGGCACATGGAAGTGCCGCCGAATTCGATGGGTGAAGGCAAGCGTTTTCGAAGCGCGGCTTCGAGCGCGACCGCAACGGTACGGAGCTACGCTCCATAACTGGAGCAAGCCATTGAATTCGTGAGCAAAACAAAACCACGCTTTTGTTTTGCGACAATGAAAAATTCCATCCATGGAATTTTTCAGAGAATACTTAGCGGGCGATTCCGGGGTTGCGGCCATCCAGTGCCTTGAAACACAGGCCGGCTTGTAACCGGCAATGAATAACCAATAAGACTTGAAAGCGGTTCTTGGAAAGGTACAACAATAACCAACCCCAAAAAAACAAAAGCCCTTGCTCGCGAAAACAAGGTCTCCTGGGCGATTTTCCGCCCAGGCCATACCAAGAGAGGGAAAGCGAGCGGAAAACTACATCGGCTGGGACATGATCATGGCGTGCTGCATGTCCATGGCCGAGCGGCTGCGGTTGCGTTCCGACTGCATCAGTTCACCCACCGCGGGGCCGCCCTGATTGTAGATGCCGCCGCGCAGGGCGAATAGCAGGTAACTCATGCTGTCGCTGAGATTTTCGGTCTTGTTGGTGAATTCGCCGGTCCAGGCTTCAATCAACTCGGCGCGATTGTCGAGATTGGGATACGCCATGATGTCGGCGACAATGGTTTCCAGCACATTGAGATTGTCGATAACGACCGCGGCTTCCATGGACTGGCTGTAGAGATTGGGCGCAATGGCCGGCGCCATGGGCAATTCCACCGGCGCCGGGAACATGGTCATGCCGCCGGACGAGCCCATCTTGTTCCAGAATCGCTCGAGCGCGGTGTCGATGCCGCCGCCGACATTGCTGTCCACATGCTCAAGCACAACGGCTTCCAGAGCGGCGAGCTCCAGCCACTGATTCGACCAGAGAAAGCCCCGCAGCAGGGGAAAACCGATCTGGAATGCGCCGGCCTGGTCGTGGGTGAGCAGCAGACCCACATTCTTGGGCGTGCTCGCCACCGAGTGGATTTCGTCGCCCATGTATTCGGCGACGGCATCCCGCACCGCGGCCTGCTTGTCGCTGACCGAATCATCGAGGTAGATGGCCAGAATCAGCCGCTCGAAGCGGCGGCCGCGTTCGAAAATCTCCGCCGTATGGCGGTCGAGCGACGCGCTGTTCTGGAACGAAGCGGCGGCTTCGGCAGGCTCGTGTTCCTGCCGCAGTTGCTCCAGCAGGGCGACACGGACTTCCGTTTCCCGTTCGCCGTAAGGATTCTCCATATCCATCGACATGGCCACTTCCCCCGCGCCATGACCGCCCATTGCCATCATTTCCTGCATGGTCATATTGGCCATCATCTCCAGATGCATGGCCAGTTCCATGCGCGCGTCCATGGTCGCCGGGTCGGCATTGATTTCCGCAATGGCGTCAAGCGCCGCCGCCTGCGTCACATCAAAAGCGCTGAACAGCCCGGCAAGTTCCGGATAAGCGTCACGGACAGCTTCACCGGACTGCGCCCAGGCCCCGCCGCCGGCCCCCAGCGCCAGCACCAGGCCAAGACATCGAGCGGCGGACAACCAGGAATTTCTTTTGAAGCTCATGCTTGATACCTCTTGAACTTTATCTTTGAGCGCAAATTCGCAAACCGTGTAAAGTATAAACCCCTCACCGCTGGAACAAGTAGGAAAACTTCACAAACAACTGGTCGCCGTCGCGGCGCAGATCGGTGGTGTTGACCAGTTCGCGCTCGCCCTCGAAATCCACGATCTCGAAATTGCTGCTGTTGGAGTTGTAGCCGACATAAAAAGCCGACCAGGGATTGATCACATAGCGCAACAGCAAGTCGAAATTCAGATTGCGCTCGTCTTCCAGCCTCGTCAGCGGCCCGCCCGTCGTTTCCTCGTATTGCGTGATGAACCGCAGCGAC
>JAJDSZ010000014.1 GCA_022827425.1 Pseudomonadales bacterium
CTTGCCGAAGCCCTGGGAAGACACGCGGACATCGGCCAATTCTCCCTGGGGGCCGCTCTGGCTTCCGCCTCCGATCCCTGAAGACGGTATCTACGAGGTGACTGCGACGTTCGATAAACCCGGAACCTGGGTGCTTTGGGCGCGGGCGGACGACGGCGGCCTGTACCACGACCAGTACATCACCATAAACGTCACGGAATAACATTCCGCGCCATGGCGGCCCGGGGGCTAGCAGGGCTCCTCGGCGTCGAGTTCTATGGTGAATGGCGGATCGAACCGGGGCGGATCCCGGTTGATAATGATGCGCGTGGGAGGCGGCGCCACGTAGCGGGTGTCGGGGTCGGTTCCGGCGCGTTGCTGGAGGAACAGTTCCTCTGCTTCCCGGATCAGCGACGGCGCCTGGGCGCCGGGGCCGAAGGCGAAGCTGAAACTGCCGTGGATCAATTGTTCGCGAGCGGAAAGAATCGCCCAGTCGGCGGTGTAGTACACGGCCGGGGGCAGGTCGGGCAATCTCCAGACATAATCGCGCCGGGGTCTGGGGTTGTAGCGGAAATTGATTTCGACCCAGGCGCGATTCTCGTCGCGCAAGGTGAGTTTGACCAAGCGCACGTTCTCGGGGAAGACCAGGCTCAGTTCGCCGGGCGCCATGTCGAGTATGGCGTCATCCGCGGGTAATGTGGCGGTGGCCTCGGCGAGGCCGCTTTCGTCGCGCATCGGGTAGGACGCGGGATTGACCTGGGCGAACGCCGCGCCGGCCGCGAGCAGCAGGAAGGCGGCGGGAAGGCATTCGCGATACAGACGGCCCGGGCCGATGAACGTCATGGCGAGGCTTTGGGATAACTTATGGATTGAAACCGGCCGGGCCCGATTTCGAGCCCGGCGAAAGAATAGCATCTGGGACGGCAAAGGAAAAACGAACCATCATGAAAAGCGACTTGAACGACATCCTCGGCGCCTTGCGCGACGACGCGGATAATCGCGCCAATGTATCGGACCACTGGTCCCAGGGCCGCTCGGTCTTTGGCGGAGTAGCGGCCGCGCTCGCGGTAACGGCGATGCGCAAGGAAGTGGACGCGGACCGTTCGCTTCGTTCGCTGATGGTTTCCTTTGTCGGGCCGCTGCTGCCCGGCGAATCGCAGGTACGGACCCGGAAATTGCGCGAAGGCGGCAACGTCACGCAGACCAGCGCCGAAATCCTTCAGGGCGGCGCGGTCTGTCTGCAGGCGCTGGCTGCATACGGCAAGCCTCGCGAAGGACTCGCGATCGCCGTCGATCACGGCTTCGTCGCGGACCGGCCCGAGCCGGACACGCCGCTGCGCGAGCAGGATCCGAAGCGCATGCCCGGCTTTCTCAAATTTTACGAAGGACGTTGGATGCAAGGCGGTACGCCCTATTCCGGGGACGCGAAAGATTCGATCCGGATCTGGGCCGCTCATCGCACCGACCTGAGCGAATTCCCGGACGAGGCGGTAGTCGCCGTTTCCGACATCCCGCCTCCGGTGCTGCTCAATCGCTTCACCGACACGCGGACGCCTTCGAGTTCGCTGTCCTGGTCGCTGGAATTCGTCACGCCGCCGGAACGGATCGGCACTCGCTGGTTCCTGTTGAAGTTCGATATCGAATGGGCCGCGGACGGCTATACCCAGCAGTCCGGCAAGATCTTCAGCGAGGACGGCAGGCTCGCCGCGCTATCCCGGCAGACCATGGTGTATTACACGCCAAAGACGAAGTAGCCCCTTTTGAGTAAAATCGGGGCATGGTCCGCGTACTCCTGTTAAGTCTGCTGCTCGCCTGTCCGGGCGGACTGGCGCTCGCCCAGCATTCCCATGGCGTATTGTCCCCGGGCGTGACCTTTCCGCCCGACGACTCGGTCCTGTCCGATCCTCCCCGCATGATCACGATGAGTTTCCGGGTCGACGTGCGCCTGTTGAAACTGGCGCTGTACACCTCCGACGAAGAATGGGTCAACATCGGCTTTATCTACGATCCGGAGCGCGTCGGGCAGAGTTTCGTCTACCCCATACCCTTCGAACTGCCCCCGGCCGACTATTACATCGCCCGCTGGTCGGTCACCGACGACCGGCGCGCGCGGCTGCTCAACGGCGAATTCAAGTTCGCTTTCGGCGACGGCGCGATCCCGCCATCGGAATTCATCGATTCGCTGGTGAGCGAACTCGAAGAAGTACTGCCGGATACCGGCGCCTATCGAATCGACTCAATCCAGTAAACCGGGTTACTTGAAAGTAAAACCCTGCTCCGCCAGGAAGCCGCGCATATGCGGGCGGGATTTTTCCGAAAGCAATACCGAAACCTGCTCCGACCAGCTTATGCCGTGGCCGCCTCCGGTGCGGGTGGCATAGTACTCGCGCACCGCCGCGTCGTAGGACTTGATCGCTTCGCGGTCGCCTTCCTCGTTGTAACGATCCTCCTTGAGTATCACCGAAAGCGGCAGACGCGGCTTGACTTCCGGATCCTGGGCCGGATAGCCGAGACAGAGTCCGAACACCGGGTACACCCCCCTGGGCAACTCGAGCAATTCACTGACCGGCCCGGGATTGTTGCGAATGCCGCCGATATAGCATATGCCAAGACCCGCGGATTCGGCGGCGCAGACCATGCTCTGGGCCATCAGGGCCACATCGACGGTGGCGATGATGAAGTGCTCGGTGTAATCCCCCTCGAATGGCTTGCCGTATTCCCGGCACCAGTTGCCGGCGCGCTTGAGGTCGGCGCAGAAGACCATGAATTCCGCCGCGCTCGCCACATAGGGCTGCTTGCCGGCGAGTTCCGCAATCCGGGCGCGTTTGCCGGCATCGCTGACCCGCACGATCGTCGAACCCTGCAGGAAACTCGAAGTCGCCGCGGCCTGCCCGGCCCGCACAAGCTCTTCGAACAGTTCCGGCGCGATGGGTTTGCCGGTGAATTTGCGGATGGAGCGGTGGGATTTCAGCATTTCGATAAACGGATTCACTTTCGGTTTCCTCTCACTTTTCCTGAAGTGGAACGCATACCCGGCCACAACGCCGGACTGCGCCCGCCGGGTCGGGGCGAATGGTGAAGCGAACCGCTTGCAATCGCAAGTCAGGCGCGCAAACCGGAAATGGAAGAATAAATGTTTTATTTGGGTCAAAATATTGACACTTGCTGAAACAGTCTGTAGCGTGAAAGTCACAAGGTTCGGGGAAATTGCGGTTCGCGCTTCTTCGAATCCGGCCATTTGATGCGGGAGCCACTGCGATTCCGTGTTTCGCGATGGTCCGCAGGGGGTCAAGGGCATGGATCAGCCGTTGAATGGGGCGGCAGGTATCCATGCTCAAGGTATCTGCTTCGAAACGCCCGCGGAAGCTCCGCGCTTCCATCCGAGTACTGGAGTGTCGTCGGCTTGCCGCGAGCCTGAGGCGACGAGACGACCCGGTTCGCGCCATCGTTCTGGCGGCGTGAGAGGGAATCGGTTGTGTCCGCGCCGGCTGATTTGTCTCTTGGGCATGCCGCTGATAGCGCTTCTCAGCCTCCCCGTTCCGGCCCTCGCCCAGACCGCCACCCCATCGCTGGAAATCAGCGTCACCGAACTCAGCGCCGATGGCGGCGCCATCCGGCTGACGACGAAAAATTCGGCTTTCATCGGCGCCGACATCGCCAACCCTATCCATAGAAACGCAACCTATAGCGGCTATTTCGATT
>JAJDSZ010000114.1 GCA_022827425.1 Pseudomonadales bacterium
ACCTATTTCAATATCGTCGCCCACATGATGCGCTCCATGGGCGTCAGCGACGCCAATCCGGCGCTGGACGCGCAGGCGGACTACGCCATGCTTGCAAACAGCGAAACCGGCAATCTCGTGATCGGACAACGGGAACCGGAATGGCCCACCGGAGTCGTGCAAGCGGGAACCGTGAAAAACTTCACGCCGGTCAGCGATGCGATGCTGATCGACCCCGCGCCCGGCGACTGGCCCATGCTGCGGCGCAATTTCCAGGCCTGGAGCTATAGCCCGCTCGACCGGATCAACGCCGAAAACGTCTCCAACCTGCGGCTCGAATGGGTCTGGAGCATGCACGAAGGCGACTCCGAGCCGGCGCCGCTGGTATACGACGGCGTCATCTACCTGATCAACAGCAGCAACATCATCCAGGCCCTCGACGGCGTCACCGGCGAGTTGATCTGGGAACACCACGCCGGACCGTTCGACAGCGGCGAACTCGACTGGTTTTTCCAGCACGTGCCGGCCGAAGCGCTCGACCTCGACGAGGTTTTCGAACGCGTACTGATCGACCGCGATGACGACAAGCTGGTCTTTTCCATCGGAAGCACGGCATCCTATGGAAACACGACCGCGACAGCGGCGCATTCATCGGCTCCAAGGAAACCGTGTTCCAGAATGCCTTCACCGATATCAATCCGGTGACCGGCGCGGTGACCTACCGCGACGACATCCGCAACGCGCAACTCGACCAATGGATTTCGGTCTGCCCGAGCACGGCGGGCGGCAAGGACTGGCATTCGATGAGCTATCACGAGCCGACCGCGGCCCTGGTGATTCCCCTAAGCCAATCATGCCTCGAAATCGCCGCGCGCGAGGTGCCGCTGGTGCACGGCGCCGGCGGCACGGCGGCGAACCGGCGCTGGTTCGAGATGCCGGGCTCCGACGGCAATATGGGCAAGCTGGCGGCTTACGATGTCGACAGCATGGAAGAGATCTGGAGTTATGAGCAGCGGGCGGCCTTGCTGACCGGAGTGATCACCACGGCGGGCGATCTGGCTTTCGTCGGCGACATAGACCGGCGCTTCCGCGCTTTCGACGTGCGCAACGGCGAAGTCCTCTGGGAAACCCGCCTCGGCACCTCGGTGCAAGGCCATCCGGTGACCTACGCCGTCGACGGCAAGCAATACATCGCGGTGACGACCGGCCTGGGCGCCCGCGGCGTCAGCCCGCGCACCGTACCGCGGGTAGTCTCCCCCGACGTGCGCCATCCGGCCAGCGGCAACGCGCTTTACGTCTTCAGCCTGGACGAAGACTGACCGAAGGCCGGGACGGATTTCCGATTCAGCTTCCGGGGCGGAAAAACTCCACCAATTCGCCCCGTCGCAGCCACATGATGAGAATCGTTGAAATGAACACTCCCACCGCCAGGGCGAACAATTGGCCGCCGTCCCGGTTGCCCGCTTCGTCGATCACCACGCTGACGCCAAGCGGCGTAAACAGGTGGAAGAAGATCGCGCCGCTGATGATCACGAAACCGATCAGCGCCCCCAGCGACTGGGTCCTGCGGATGATCAGCAGGACCGAAGCTATCAGTTCGATGCTGCCGACGGTGTAGCCGCCCCAGGCGGCGAAGCCCGAGGCGATGAACGCCGGCAGGCCGATCGAGCCCATCCAGTCCCCGATAGTGGTGAAGATGTGGATGGTCTCGAACGAGTTGGTGAACTTGAAGAAAAGCGACTGCACGAAGACGATCGCGACGAATATCGCCAGCGCCCAGGGCAGGTAATGCATGATTTTCGCTCTATCCATGATCTGTTCCCCCGAATGAATTGTTATGGATTGTCCCTGATTCAATAACTGGGAACTATCCGGCAAATTCCAAGCAATATCCAGCCTGGCCGCGGAATCGCTTAATCACGTTCCCGATTGCTGGCACAATGGGCAGCCATGGGCGAACTGACCGAAAACGCAACTGATTCTCCGGTCGAAGCCGGCGTCAATGTCGAGGTCGCCCGCTGCGCCAATTGCGGAGTGGCGCTGCTCGGCAATTACTGCTCCGATTGCGGCCAGGAAGACCGCGAAGTGCGCAGGCCGTTCTGGCGCATTCTCAGTCATCTGCTGCATGCGGTTCTCGACCTCGATGGTCGGGTCTATCGCTCGCTGTTCCTGCTTTACACGCGCCCCGGCTATCTCAGCGACGAGTACCTGAACGGCCGCCGCTCCAGATACACCCCGCCCCTGCGCATGTTCCTGGTCCTGAGCATCAGTTTCTTTCTGATGGCCGCGATAGCCGGCCGCTTCGCCGCTCCGCCCGCCGGCGGAAATGGCGCGGCGGCTCCCGGCGCAGACGGCGACCCCGCGACGCAACAGACTTCGGATCGGCCCATCCAGGAACTGCTCGGAGCAAGCGGCGAAGACGAGCAACTGGATGTCGACCCGCGGGAAATAGTGGAAGCATTGCGGGAAGTCGAATTGCCGTTCCTGCCGGCGGCGGCCGGAGAACAGCTGATGAATCGCGTGATCGATCAACTGATCGCCAACTACACGGAATTGCGCGACAATCCGGGCGAATTTTTCCGCGACTTCTTCAGCGAATCACTTGAGTACGTGACGATCTTCGTATTGCTGATGATGCCGCTGCTGGCCCTGGTGCAATGGGCGCTGTATGTGTTCAAGGGGCGTTACTACATCGAACATTTCATCCTCACCCTGCACAACCACTCCTTCCTGATCGTTACCGCCTACCTGCTGGCGCTTACCGGTCTCTTCCGGACCCTGCTGCCCGTGCTCGAGGGTTTCATCGACTGGATCGATTTCGTCATCGTCTTGTGGGCCATCGTCTACCTGTACCTGAGCCTGAAGAATTTCTACCGCGGCGGCTACATCGTCAGCGGCCTGGTCTACGTGACCGCTTCCCTCATCTACAGCGCCCTGCTCGCCGCAGGACTGGCGGTATTCCTGGCGATCGCGTTCCTGTTGTACTAGGAGCCTGCGCCGATCTTTGGTCAGTTGAATGCGTGTCCCATAGGCTTGGTGATATGATTCGACTCGTTCAGCAATCCTGAAACAGTTACCAGACGCGGCCGTTGTACCGAGTCGAGGAGAATATCCAATGTCCGGAACCGAGATTATTTTCGAGATCACCGAAGACGAAGTCGACGGCGGATACTCAGCGAGCGCGCTGGGTTACGGGATACACACCCAGGGCGACTCCCTCGACGAGATTCGCCGAAACGTCAAGGAAGCGTTCGACTGCTACTTCGACGAAACGATGGAGCGCCCCAACGTTATCCGATTGCATTTCGTGCGCGATGAGACCATGGCGGCATGAAGCTGCCCCGCGACGTCAGCGGCGCCAAACTGCTGCGGGCGTCACCAAGACGCACAACCGCCGCCGCACCACCGGCTGAAACAGATTGCGGCAGCCGATTTTTCGGCGTGGACTGGTAAGCGCTCACACGGCCCAATCAGCCGTACTCGCGCGTCAGCAGCGACAGACCCAGCGCCAGCGCGCCGATCACGATGGCCAGATCGAGCGCGGCGCCGAAGGGCGTGCCGGTAAGAGGGTGCGGGATCAGGTTCAGGTCGAACATGGGGCCATGATAGATGGCCTTGCCGCTTCAAAGAAGCGCGTCTTTCAAGCCGGTGCTGCGGGAGGTTTCGCGTTCGGTGGCCGCCTTGATCGCTTCCCGCTCGCCGTGGATCACGACCTTGTTCCGTGCGCGGGTTACCGCGGTGTAGAGTAGTTCGCGGGTGTTCACCGGCGATTCGGCGGGGCCGGGAATGACCGCCACCTCGTCATACTCCGAACCCTGGGAGCGGTGCACGGTGAGCGCATGGAAGCTCTCGTGGGGCGGCAGGCGTTGGGGCGTCACGAGCCTGACGCTGCCGTCGGCCTCGCGCAGGTCGGGAAACCAGACCCTGGGGCCGGCCTCGCCGCTATTCACCACGATCCCGGTATCGCCATTGGCGAGGCGGCCGCGATGGTCGTTGCGGGTCACAATGATGGGCCGACCGATGTAGAACTCCTCCTTGCCGGAAATGAGCCCGCGCCGGGAGAGATTTCGTTCCACCCGGCGATTGAACCGTTCCGAGCCCGACGGGCCCTTGCGGTGGGAGCAGAGCGCCATGAAATGCCGGAAGGGATGTTCCAGGGAGGCAAGCCGCCCGGCGTCGGCCAGGGACTGGAAATGCTTCACCATGGGAGCGTAATGCGCCTCGGTAAAGCGTTCCGCGAGGGCGTCGAGGCCGGCGCTGCCCGACAGGTTTTCGAAACCGGTGGAAGCCGCGTCGGGGTTTTCAAGCGCGTGGATCGTGGCTTCGGCGTCCCCCGCCTTGATCGTCCCGGCAAGTTGGCCGATGCCGCTATCCTTCTCGAACCGCCAGTTGTGTTCCAGATTCACCACACAATGCCGCAGGGGGGAATGGAGGCCCCCGGCGGCGCCGCAGATGTCGGCGAAGACCGACCCAGGCTCCACCGAGGAAAGCTGGTGCGAGTCGCCGAGCAAGATCAGGCGCGCCGCCGCGGGCAGGGCCTTGAGCACCCGGCTCATGAGATGGATGTCCACCATGGAGGCTTCGTCGATGATGAGCACGTCGGCGAGTCCGCGTTCGGCGTCGCTTTTCATCAGCCAGCGGTGAATCGTGCTCACTTCCACGGCAAGCTCTTCCGGCAGGGACTCGCCGCCGTGCATCTTGCGCAAGGATTCCCGGGTGGCTTCCTGCAGACGGGCCGCAGCCTTGCCTGTGGGAGCGGCAAAGGCGATATCGCTCGCTTCCACCTGGCCGGTTCGTATCAGCGCCATGATGATCTTGGCGACGGTATAGGTCTTCCCCGTGCCGGGGCCGCCCGAAATGCAGCACAGATAACGGCTTGCGGCGATATGGGCCGCCTGCCGCGGCAATACCAGGCGCGAGTCATCCTTCTCGAACAGTTCATCGAGGGCGGCTTCCAGATCCGCGGCGCCGGAGGTTTCGCGCCCGGCGAGTTCCCGCAGGCGTATCGCCGCGAGCCTTTCCCGTTGCCACATGCGGTTGAGGTAGAGTCGGCCCGCTTCATCGAGCACCAGGGGCTGGCTTGCCGCGCCATCCGCCCGGGCCACGGCGTCATTTTCCGCGAGGCGCCCCAGCCAGTCCTCAAACCCGGGCAGTTTGATCCTGCCGCCCCCGGCGTCGGGCGTGTCCGGCCAGTGCTTTCCGGCGATGTCGTTCAGATCGATGCAGGTGTGCCCGTCGCGGGTATGCCGGCTCAGAATCGCCGTGGCCAGGGCCAGGGGTTCCTCGTCGCCGCCGGCGCGTTCGGCGATCAATGCCGCGAAGTGCCGGTCGATGTCCTCGATATGCCTGTGCTCCAGCAAGGTGTCCACATCAGGGAATGCGCTCATGTCCCGGCTCCCCCCATGAATTCGTCGAGGGCCTCGATGCAGGCCTTGCCGGGCCGGTCGAACCAGACGCCCCGGGACATGCCGGTGGCCGGGCTCATGCCGCGCAGGAACAGGTAGAAAACCCCGCCGATATGGCGCTCGTAATCGTAGTCCGGCAGGCGCGTTCCCAAATAGCGGTGCAGGGCCAGCAGATAGATCAGGTATTGCAGGGGATAGCTGTGTTCGCCCATGGATTCGGCCAGGTTTTCCCGTTGGTAGTAATCGGCATGGCCGCCAAGCCAGTTGGACTTGTAATCGGCGATGTACCAGCGCCCCTCGTGTTCGAATGCGAGATCGATGAAGCCCCGCAGATAGCCGTCGATGGTCTGGGGGTCGAGGCTTTCGCGCAGCAATTCCGGATAATCGAAACGCCCCAGCAACTCCACCAGGGCGGGGCTGCGCAGGCCATTCACCGGGAAGAAGAATTCGAGTTCCACCAGGCGCCGGCGGATGTCGATCAGGCGGAAACCCGGCTGGCCGGGTTCCCGCAATCGGGTCTGGAGGGTGTTTTCCACCATGCCGCGGGCAACGGGGGTCCATTTGGCGGGGATGTCCGCGCGCTGGAGTTGCTCCTTGCAGATCTCATCCAGATTGCGCTCCGGCTCCTCGTCGCGGATTTCAAAAATCCGGTGCAGGCAGGTGCCTACCCGGATGCCGCGGGGAAAATGGAAGGCGTCCAGCGCTTCCGCTTGCCCTTCCGTCGCCTGCCCTTCGGCCCCGGCAGTGGAGGAGGCGGTCTGGTCATGATCGGGGGCGCCGGCTTCCAGATACCGGCGCGCCGCCTCCGGCGCCTCGGCCTGGGCCGCCACCAAGGCACTGAAACTGGTCATCTGGCGGATGCGGCGCAGCGGGCGGCGAAATTCGCGGCTTTGGAGCCTGGCTTCGGCTTCATCTTCGGGCTGGTCGGCCTGGGGCAGCGAATCCTGTTCGATGGGCAATATCTCGATGGCTTGAGGGCACTTGTTTGCCAGCCTCTGTATGTCGGCGTCGAAGTCGGCGCGGTTTTTTTCCCGGTAATCGGTTTTCAGGAAAGCGTGTACTTTCGCCACGGCGTCGGGCACCGCCGCAGCGGCGTCCCTGGTGTCCTCGTCCGGGGCGGCGAGTAATTCGTCGTGCTCCTCATCCCGGTGCAGCAGCCAGGCCAGGGGCGGCAATTCCTTGTCGCCCTTGCTGGTGATCCGGGTCCAGGCGACCACGCAGCGTTCCCGGGCGCGGGTGAGCGCCACGTACAACAGGCGCATGGACTCACCGAATTCCTCGAGTTCGCGCAGGTCCCGGCCGGCGGCGTCCGGCGCCAGATCGAGTATGGCGGGAAACCGCTTTCCGTCGCGGATGTGGTAGCTGAGCGGATTGTCGGAGCCGCCCCTGATCTGTCTGCCCTGCCAGGCAAAAGGCAGGTAAACGATGGGAAATTCCAGCCCCTTGCTCTTGTGGATGGTCATGATTCGCACCAGGTCTTCGTCGTTGTCGAGACGCAGGGTGAAGGCGTCGTCGACCGCCGCGGCTTCGTCGGCGGACCCGGTGAGGGCGCGCTTGAGCCAGGCGAGAACCCCGGCCGGCGAGAACCGGTTCGCGGTTTCGGCTTCCTGCAGCAATTCCGCCAGATGGTACAGATTGGTCAGCCGGCGGGGGCCGGCGTCGCTGCGCAGCAGTTTGCCCGCGCCGCCCCCGGCGCCGACGATCTTGCGCAGCATGGCGCCGACTCCGCTGGACTGCCAGTATTCGCGCCATTCCCCGAAGCGGGCGGCCCAGTCGCTCCAGTAGTTGTCGTCCTCGATCAAGGCGAGCATTTGATCGTTGTCGAGCCCGAACAGGTCGCCCACCAGGGCGGAGCGGCGGTAGTCCTGGCGGCCATGATGGGCCAGGGCCAGCAGCAGGCGATAGAGCTGCTCGGCTTCGCGGGTTTCAAACACGCTGGAATCGTCTATTTCCACGCAGCGGCCGCCTTGCAGGCGCAGGGCCCTGGCGACCTCGCGGCCCTGGTTCCGGGTTGCGACCAGCACCGCGATATCGGAGGCCTTGAGCGGCGCCTCGCCAATTCTGGCCCTGCCAGCCCGGGCGAGGTCAAGCAGACGAACGATTTCCGTGGCGATCCGGTTGGTAACGATATCGGTGGCGGCATCGTTGTTCGGTTGATCTTCGGCCAACCACAGGGCGAATGGCGTCGGCTGCTCGCCGTCGATTTCGAGCCGGGCTTCGTTGTCTCGCCCCGCATGGACCGGCGTGAAGCCGATTTCCGGAATCGTGAACGCCAGCGGCATGTCGAATATGGCGTTGCAGGCTTGCACCAGGCCGGGAGTCGAACGCCAGTTGCTGTCGAGCCGCAAGTCGGAATCGCTGCCCTGCTGGGCGCCGAGGTAGGCGAAAATGTCGGCGCCGCGAAACTCGTAAATCGACTGCTTGGGATCGCCGACGATGTACAGGGCGCTGTGCCGGTCCGGCTGCTCTTGCTCCGGCGGCGCATAGGGACCGGTAGTTTCCTGCTTCCCGTAGATGCCGCGGAAGATGTGTTCCTGGGTCGGATCGGTATCCTGGAATTCGTCGATCAGGGCAACCGGAAAGCGGCGGCGGATGCTGCCGGCGAGACGCGGCCCGGTGGTCTCGCGGACCAGCGCATCGCGCATCTCGATCAGCAGGTCGTCGTAACCGAGGCGTCTTTCCTCGCGTATCAGGCGGCGGATTTCGCCGCCGGCATGTTCCAGCAGCTCCTTGCGAACCTGTCGGAGGCCGAATTCGAAATGCGTCAGCAGCGCGCCGCAGGCTGCCGCGAGTCGATCGAATGCCTCGAACAGGGGATTTTCCGGCAGTTCCCGACCTTTCTTGCACTTGCTCGCGGCATTGGTGGCGCCGAGATATTCCGCCACTTTCGCAAAGCCCTCGATGTCGATCGGCAATTCGCCATTCCCGGCGGCATCCCTGAATGACTCCAGATGTCTGGCGACCGTACCCTTGCGATAACCATTCCGATTGAAAACATCGCTGTCAAGCACGATCCGGCTGAATTCCCCGCCCTGGCTCCGCCAGGTTTCCACCACGGAATCGAGAATCGCCTGACAGGCTTGTTCCGCTTCCGCCAGCTTGATTGCCTTGTCGGGAACGCCGCGGATTTCATGAAACAGCTTGGCGCGCAGACCGCGGTACCACTCCGCTAGCTCATCGGGCAGGAACTTCTTCTTTTGCAGAAATTGGGCGAGTAACCGGGAGCTGTTGCGAAACCGGTTTTGCCAGAAATCGCGAACCACGCCCTCCACAATGCCCTTGCCGTCGCCGCTGACCTCAAAGTCGAAAGGAAAGCCGGTTTCAAAGGCGAATTCGGTCAGCGCGCGCTGGCAGAAGCTGTGGATGGTGAGAATATTGGCCCGGTCGATGTCGAGCAGGGCCAGATCGATTCGCGCCCTGATCCGCTCCGTATCCAGGGTTTCGCCGGCTTCCCATTTTTCGAGAAGCTCCGCCGCCTGGTCGTCGTCCGCCGCGGCCGCCTCGCCATTCGCGTCCTGGACCGCCTTGAGGGTCTTGCGGATTCGCTTGCGCAACTCCGCCGTGGCGGGCTTGGTGAAAGTGACCACGAGGATGCTGTCCAGGGCAAGCCCCTGCTCCACCACAAGCCGGGCGACCAGGGTGGTGATCGCCCGGGTCTTGCCCGAGCCGGCGCTGGCTTCGATCAGCGTGCGCCCGCCTCCAAGCGGGGTTGCCAATGGCGTTCCGGATGGATCCCGGCTCATAGCGGCTTGCTCTGGAACATCGGCAACAGCAGCAGGTCGGCAAGGGCGCGGAATTCATCGTCGAATGGATCCTCTTCTTGGCCGAGGTCCCAGACGAGGCTGTAGTGCGAGTCGTCGCATTCCGCGGGCGCATTGCCCCCGGCATCGTCCCGCCAGGCTTTGCGCGCCGCGATCATCGCCTTTTCCTCACTGCCGGCGGCCTCCCCTTTTACCCTGGCGTAGGCCACGGTGGCCTTGGGAAAGAAGCGCAAGGGCTGCGCCAGCCCGCCCCACCAGGACTTGAGCCAGTGCCGGATGGTTTCCACTTCCACATCGGGCGCCGAAAATCCCCTTTCCTTGTCTATCCAGACGCCGACAATGGGTAATGGGCGGTGGCCGGCGGCTATCCAGGCGAGCTGCCGCAACCGGATATGAATCAGGTCGATGGGACGCTGCCTGCCATTGCGCCACCAGACCATGCGCGTGGGGCCCACGTTGGGGATTGCCCCGCTGAGCCGGAAATCGCCGGTATCCACATCGATATACACCGGCTCGGCGGCCAGCGCTTCCGCGTGGGGTTCAAGCTTCCCGCGCAGTTGTTCGATTTCGCCGAAGGCCTGGTCGCAGCTCAGGGCGCCGAATCCGCCATAAGGCAGCTTGCCATTCGCCAGCAGCCTTGACCTGACTTCGGAAGTGGCGACTTTTCGCTCGCGTTGCGGGCCGATCCGGGTCAGGATTTCGTCGCGCAGGACCCAGCGCTCATAGCCATTGAGGCGCAGGGGTTCGACTTCTTCGACGGCTTCTTCTTCCTCGCTGAGGCGGACCGAAAAGCGCTCCCGCAGAAAGCCCCTGGCCGGATTGGCGAAAAACTTCTCCAGTTCTTCGAGGCTGATCCCGCGCCGCGAGACGTCGGGCTCCGGTATGGGGCTGGAAAACCGCTCCGGCTTCTCCTTGTCTTCGCTGCGCAACAACCGCGCCGCGTCGAGCATGGTGGGTGAGTAGCTGAACAGCCCGCGGTCCCCGCTGAAGTATCGCGCGCTGAAGGGCTGCAGGGGATGGTCGAAGCGGAAGCCGTCCCGCGCCGGCGCGGCGGATTCGGGCTCGTCCGGTTCCGTTTCAGGAAACCGGGCAACGAGATAGTCGTGGAGTTCATCCACCACCACCGAAGGCGGGATTTCGGCGTCGTCGCGCTGGTTGCGCCCGGTATAGGTGACGACAAAGGCCTTGCGCGCCGCGAGCAGGGCTTCGAGGAAGGCGAAGCGGTCGTCGTGGCGCAGGTCGCGGTCTCCGGGACGGCGCTCGTCGCGCTCCACGAGGTCGAAAGTGTGGCGCGGCGGTTTGCGCGGAAATCCGGCATTGTTCATGCCTGCGGCGCAGATAATCTTCGCCGGCAGAATCTGTCCCGGCGCCAGGGAGGCGATGGTGGCGCTGTCGGCGAGCCGCGCCGGGCCAGGCGACGGGCTTGCGGCGGCTTCCCGCAGCGCTTTTCGCGCCACCTCGAAGGAGAATTGGCAATCGATGCGGCCTGCCTCGGCGGCGAAATTCTCCAGCAGCATGACGACTTCCCCGAATTCCTCCGCCGCCTTGCGCTTCTGCTCGAATCCCCGGTAGGCATCGTCCCGGGAGCCGTTGTCGAAAAACCGGTTCAGCACCGCGCGCAGGCCCGTTTTCCAGTGTTCCGCATCGCCGGGTTTGTCCAGTTCGCCACTGAGGGCGAAGGCGGCGTCGCAATAGGAGATGAACCTGCCCAATATCGCATAGTCTTCTTCTCCCGCTTCGAATCCGCCTTCCTTGCGAATCGAGCAGGGAGCGATCCCCAGGGAAAGGTCATCGGTATCGCCCGCGGCGTATCCCGCCAGCAGCCGGTTGAAACCGTCGCGCCAGGTGTTGCCGGGCAAGAGCGGCGCCGTGGCGCCCTCGCTGGCGAGATTGCGCCTGACTCCCGCCTGCTTGACCCAGTCTCGAATCGCCGGGAGATCTTCTTCGGCGATTTCGAAACGCGCCCGCACCGAAGGCGCGTCCAGCGGGGCAAGCACGGATTCCACGCCATAGCGGGTGCCGGGCAGGGACAGCAGATCGAAAAAGGCCCGCACCGTGGGGGAATCCGCCGCCTGGATTCGCGACAGCCTGACGGGAATGCGCCCCTCGGCTTCGAATACCGCCTCGATGGCCGGCCCGTATCGCGCCAGATTCGGCGTCAGGATCAGAATGTCCGCCGGCTCGATATCGGGGTGGGTTTCCAGCAGGTCGAGGAGGCGATCGTGGAGCACTTCGGCCTCGCGCATGGCGGAATGGCAGCAGTGGATTTGCAGTGAGTTGTCGGGCTCGACCGGCGCCGCGGCCGCCGCCTCGGCGGCGCCGCGGACCTCCTGGATGTCGCCCTGCACCGCGGCAAGCCGGCTATGGGCGGCGGGGGGGGCGAACAAGGGCTGATCTTCGGCTTGCTGGGCGATGAGGTTTTCAAAGGTATCGCGGCCCGCGAGCCCCCAAGCGGCAAGCAGGGGGTTGCCCTCTTCGTAATGCTGTTCGGCGGAATTCGCTTCTTCGGCCCGAAACCGGATTTCCCGCTCGGGGCGCAGGTCGCTCCAGTATTCCGAACTGGGATTGAGCAGGAAAACATGCAGCTCGATGTGCCCGGCGAGCCGCTTGAGCCATTGCAGATAGGCCGGGGAAAGCGCCGAAACGCCGAACACAAACGCGCGCCGCGGCCAGTCCCGCGGCGCATGGCCCGCCGCCAGTTCCCGCTCGAATCCGTCGAGAGCGCGCACCCAATGCTGTTCGGGAACCTTGCGCGCCAGCAAATGCCACAGCCGCGCCTGCCAGTGGGGGAATTCGCCACGCTCCCAGCTTCTGATCCAGTCGCCGCGGAAGTTGACGCAGCGGTCGAAGATTCCGGCGAGCTTGTCCGCGAGTTCGAAGCGTTTCAGTTCATCTTCGTCTGCAAGAAACTCGCCCAGGGCAGCCGCATCGCCGGCCCGGGAAAACTCCGGCAGGGATTCGAACAGATGCCAGCGCAAGGTGTCAGGGGAGAAGCCTTGCTCCCCGGACAGGGTGGGAAGGGCGGATCGCAGGATCGACCAGGCGAAGGCCGCCGGCAATTCCAGGGAGAGATTCGCGGCAATGCCCAGTTCCCGGGCGATCTCAAGCCGCAGCCAGCGCCCCATGGTTTGGTGGGGCACCACGATTCGCTCGGCGGCCAGTGGCTCGGACGGGTTGGAGGCAATCAACCCGGCAAGCTCAGCCGCCAAGGACTCCAGCCGGTTCGAATGATGTACCCGCAATCCGCTCTCCTTCAGGGCGAAATCCGGAACAGGGCATTCATAAAGATTGCTTCAATCGGATTCGTTCACTTTGTGGATCATTTTGTCCCGCGAGCGGCAAATCCGGAGTGTGCTTCTTCGTGCTGCCGGCGAACCGCGTCTCGCATGTAATCGCGCGGCAACTGTTGCATGGCTCATGCCAGTGCCGGTTCATGACAAGTTGAGTGCAGCGTAACACAGTAACCGTCATTGCGTTCGCGCGGTGCCCGACACCAACTCATTCCGCGCTCAACGGATGCGCGAGCACGACCGCTTCGCCGGCGCCGCCGGTATCCCAATACCAGATGCGGGCGCCGCCCACGTCGAGCCGCCCTTCCCCGGCGGGCGCCTGTTCCGGCGTCCCGCTCCAGCTTGTCTGTGCCCCTGTTACTCGCATCAGGCCGATTCGCCCACAGATCAGTCGGTATGCAAGCGAGCGATATTACAATGCCAGGGACGTGCAAGTCCCCGGTCCCCGGCCGGCTTCGCCTGATTGCGGCGATGAGAGGAATTCCAGTATGGTTTTCCGGATGTCGGTCGAAAGGCTAACAGAAGAGAATCAACACGCTACGTCTACATGGAGCATCTTGACAGTGAAGAAAACCGGGCAGGACGATATCTCAGCGTTGTTCGATGTGTGGAATGGCGCGATACAGACCGGAAATCCGGAAAACGTTGCTGCCCTCTATGAAGAAGGCACAGCCATTCTGCTTCCGACCATGTCCAGTAAAGTGAGACATGATCACGAGGAAATTGCGGATTATTTTGTTCAATTCCTCGCCGAAGGCCCGGTGGGAAGAATCGATGAAGGGAATGTCCGGATCTTTGGCGAGATTGCCATAAATTCCGGCCTCTATACCTTTACTTTCGAAGACGATTCATCCGTGCAGGCGCGGTTCACTTTCGTATATCGCTGGAACGGTCAACGCTGGATGATCGTGGAGCATCACTCCTCGGCGATGCCCGGGTAATCACTACGAAAAATTCAGGGATTTATCCTCAGACGTCGCCAGGCAATGGTAATGGACGTCAGCGAAAATATTGCGGCGGCGCCGCACAGCAGTATAAGCAAAACATCCCAAAGAGGCCGGTGATAGATCAGAACACTGAAATCCAGTGTATGCAGTCCATTGTAGAGCCATCGTTGTACCCGGTTTCTGAAAGTCAGCCGCTCCAGTAGCTGGCCTGTTTGTGCATGGATATGAAACCAGGTCGATTCGGGATCCGAAAACTTGACTCTTATTACCGGTAGCGGGCGAAAACGATCATGACGCGAGTAGTAATGGTTATCGTAATCTTCCAGGTACTCCATGGATGATGCTTCACTGCCGGGGAGCAAATGGCTTATCGCCGATTCTATTTGTGGCGCCAGGTCGGCTTCAGTCAGGAGACTCTTGCCGTGCAATGATCGAAGCACATCGGGAGACTGGTGCAGGGCAAGCACGGATTGCCCTGCAAGCCAATGCCAGTTCAATTCCTTGATATCGTCAGACCGGTGCCGTTGCAATAGTTGACGGATTTCCTCCGCGGTGGAATGGACCGGCATCAGGCCGCTGATGCCATCCCGCTGCTGGTAACGCCATTGTTGTTGCGTAAAGCTGGTATCGGAATCGAACAGCCCCCAGGGCGTCATCGACATGAACCCGCTGAACATGAAGGTCGTCAGGAACAAGGCACAGGTCAAACCGGCAAAGTGATGGAGTTTCATCACCCCCTGATAGGGACTCACATCCTTACCCCGGTATCGCTGCTGGACACGCAGGCGCATGAGACCAATGAAAATGCCGCTCAGCACCGAGGATAACCCCACCAGGGAAAGTGTAATCAACAGGATTGACCACACCGAGTCGTGTTTACGCAGCTGCACCGGATAGATCCAGTGCAAGTTGGCGCCAAGCCAGTTCCAGACACGTTCGTTGCGGGTTACATCCCTGACCACCTGATTTGTGCTGGAAGAGACATAAAGCCAGGTTGCCGCTGCGTCTTGCACCACGACCTTGTGCAGCGGCCGGTGTGGATCCAGGATACTGGAAACCGTCCACTGGTCCGTTTCCAGCATGCCCTGGTAACGAGCGTCGGTCGATTTCGCTTCAGCCTGTTGCGTCTGAAAAAAAGCCCTGGCGGCACTTGTGGCTTCCCCGGCGGTTGGTTGTTTCAGCCACTCGCCGGTGTCGGCGAAAAGCCCCAGCCAGGGACGCTCATCCTGTTTCAACAAGTAGGCGGGGCGGCTTGCGACACTGCTTAAACTGAATTGTGTGACTGGAGCGTCAGGCGAGGCGCGTTGCAATAGTTCCGCCGGCCCTGCGCGGATTTGCCCGGCGTCGAGGACGGGCAGTCCGGCATGCCGTTCGTTCTCGGTGAGTTCCGGAAAAGGAACATACATCATCACCACGCCAGTCAGGGGCCACATGACGAACAGCAGGCACATGCCGACACCGAGCCAGCGGTGAAAAAGGAAAAGCCAGCGCTTGATCCCCACGGCAACCCTCGGTAAACGGCCGGCCCGACCATTAAGGTCGGGCCAGCGCATTCTACAGGCAGCTTAAAAGAAGCGATAATCCAGGCTCAGGCTTACAACGCGCGGCCTGCCGATCAGCCAGGTGTCGTTCCAGTAATATGCGGCAGAGGCATAAAGTTCATCGAACAGGTTGTCGATGCGCAACGCAACGGACAGATCATCATTAAAGCGCCAGCGTGCAGAAGTATCGACTACCGTGTAGGAAGGAATCGGGAGCACCGGGTGATAACGCTCGCCGACATGACGGGCATCGGCCAGTATCTGCAGATTGCCCAGTGGAGCCCAGGATAATCCGAGGTTGAAGGTTTCTTCAGGCGCTTCCACCGTTGCCCCGTTGGCGCCAACAGTTCTATCCAGGTCCACGACAGTCCCATTGGCCGTCAAGGTCAAGGCTTCGCTCAAGGCATAGGTCAGGCTGAGCTCCACCCCTTGGGAGCCCTTCTCCGGAATGACGATCTGGTCATCGGGGTTGAGGGAATTCGGATCGTCTTCAACCAGGTCATTCTTGAGGATGTCAAACAAGGCCAGGGTCCAGTGCAAGCGATTGTCCAGCGAGCTTTGCTTGATGCCGACTTCGAATTGTTCACTCCTGGTGAAATCCACTTCCCGATATTGGCTTCTGGTCTGCACGATGCTGTTGCTCGGATGGGTGGCGCCGGTCGAGTATTGCGCGTAAAGCGCCGAAGAATCGCTCAGATCGAAGACCAGCCCTGCCCGGCCTGTCAGGGCGTCCGCGTTTTGAACGAAGATCGGCGGATTGCTGACATCGTTGTAGTCCGTTTCAACGTCCTCATGACGCAATCCCAGCACCAGCGTCAGCGATTCGTTGAGGCCGATCTGACTCTCGGCGAATACCGCCATCTGGGCGACATCGGAGAAGATTTCCGTTCTGTCCATGGCAGCGGTGAGGTCGGAGAACCGGCGGGGCATGAAGCTGAAGGCATCGACGACATCATAGTCATTGTTCCAATCGACGCCATTGGGATTTGCGCCGCCAAAATTGGTTCCCCGCTTGAAGGCGACATCGTTGATTTCAAAGCCTGCCGAGGTTTTGAGTTTGCGTGCGGCATCGCCTGCGTCAAACGTAAAATTGGTGCGAAAGCCGCTGTGTTCGATGCCGTGAGCAATGACCAGCGGCGAATCGCGCCTGACCGTGCCCGCTGCCCGGTCGTATCGGTACCAATCCAGCGTCCTCCAGTAACGATCGCTGTCCATGCTGTAATACTCGGACTGCATATTCAGGCGTTCACTGATGTTCCAGTCAGCTTTTATCCGGGCTGCCCCATCCTTGTAGCGGATATCCCCATCGCTGACATCATAGTTTTTTTCCAGCAGTTCATCGGGAAATTCCCCGTCGACCAATGGGGTTCCGGAGTATTGCATGGGTTCCTGCTCGCCCTGATCGTAGCGTGCCGTCAGCGAGAAATCCTCGGTTACCTGCCACAGCAGCGAAGCGGAAATCATCTCGGATCCGCTTTCCGCCCTGTCCACCCAGTTGTCGGACTGGTTGTTACTGTAATCCAGACGGTAAGCGAGGTTATCGGTGAGCCCGCCGGTCAGGCTGGCGCCGATGAAACGGGTATTGTATTCACCAAAAGACACACGCATATCGCCGCTTTGTTCCTGCTCTGGCCGTTTGGGGATGACATTGTATGCGCCGCCAATGCCGCCTTCGCCGTACAGTACGGAGGAAGGCCCCTTCAGCACCTCGATTCGCTCGACACCCCAGGTGTCGAAGGGAAAGGTGAGGGTGTTGAATGCGTTGTAGTAATTGGCGCCATCGAATAACTTGGTAACAGACCCCTGGCCGAAAAAGCCCCTGGCGGCGATGTTCTGGTTACCATTGGCATGGTGCGCGTCATTGGTAAAACCGGCGGTGCGGGTGACAGCTTCCAGAACACTGGTATCCAAGCGTTCACGAATCGCATCGCCGTCAATGATTTCCACCGTTGCCGGCGATTCCATTATGGTCAGCCCCAGCCGGCTGCCGGTCTGGTTGTCGCGGTCGCCGAAAACGAAGACCTCCTCTATACCCTCCGGCGCTTCCTCCGCGGGACCACCGTATACAGCGGGCGCGGTTGCCGCCAGCCAGGACACCGCCGCCAGCAAGGACAGTTTTCCAAGTTTCATAACCCATCTCCAAGTGAATGAATTTGCTCGCGCGCCCGGGGCGGTCGCACGAAACTGTTCGCGTGGCAGCGGTCAAGCGCCAGGGGCCGCTACGCAAAGAAAAAAATGTTATAACATTTCTTTTTGGTTGGAAACTCCGGCGTGTTCGCCTTGCATTGAAACCCAGTGGCACTACAATGCGCGTGCAAATCGCGGCAGCTATCCGGAGGGAGGAAGATATGGACAGAATCCGCATCGGCATGATGGGGCTTGGCCAGGTTGGCCGGCAGATTTACCGGCTCGCCCTCGCGGATGATCGCTTCGATGTGGTTGCGGTCTCCGACATCGGCCAGCCGGAAATCCTGCGTCATCTGCTCGACAAGGACATGGGCCGCAGCGGCGAAGTGCGGCTTGAAGACAATTGCCTGGTCAGCCCGGGTTCGCGCAGCCGCTTGATGGCGGCGGAAAAACCCGGCGAGATTCCCTGGGATGTGTTCGAAGTGGATTTCGTCATCGACGCCACCGGACGCTTTCGCTCCCGGGACGATCTCACGCCCCATCTCGACAGCGGCGCGGCGCGAGTCGTCACTTCGATGTTGCCGGTGGACGAGATCGACCGGGTGGTGCTGTTCGGCGTCAACGAAGACCGGATGCGGCGGGAAGATCGAATCGTTTCAGCCGGTTCCGCCTCCACCGCGGCCACCGCCATGGCGCTGAAAGTACTGTCGGACCGGTTCGTCATTGAACATGCTTCCATGACTTCGGTGCATGCCTACACCAGCGACCAGAGCCTGCAGGACTACGCCGGCGCGGACTACCGCCGCAGCCGCTCGGGCGCGCGCAACATCATCCCCAACGACACTCCCGCCCTGCGCTGGATCCAGCAACTGATGCCCCAACTGCAAGGCAGGATGACCGCCTGCGCGCTCAACGTGCCGGTGCAGACCGGCTCCATGCTCGACATCACGGTTTCGTTGCGGGAGGCAGCCCCGGACATCGAAGGCGTACGCAAGCTGTTCAAGGAAGCCGCCCTGGCGCGGCCTGACCTCATCGAAACCACGAACGATCCCATCGTTTCTTCGGATGTGCGGGGCTGCGAAAAATCCCTGCTTGTGGACCTGAAAGGCTGCATGCCGGCAGGCTCGCGCATGCTCAAGATTCTGGCCTGGCATGAATCCCTAGGCCACGCCAGGAGAATCCTCGACGTGATCGGCGCATATTCGGAATTCGACGGTAAACTCAAGCGGGAGGCAGCCTGATGAGAGTCGCAATCAACGGTTTCGGCCGCATCGGGAGAGCCGTGTTCCGAATCGCCGAGGCGGACCCGAACATCGAGATCGTCGCCATCAACGACCTGTTCGACAACGATGCCCTGCGTTACCTGCTGAACTACGACACGGTAATGGGGCGCTTCCCCGGCAAGGTCAGCATCAAAGGCGGCGAAATGGTCACTCCGGGGACCCGGGCAAAAATGCTGCAGGAGAGGAATCCGGCGCAACTGCCCTGGAAGGAGCTTGCCGTCGATGCCGTGGTGGAGTCCACGGGCGTATTCCGCAGCAAAGCCCAGGTGTCGATGCATCTTGAAGCCGGCGCCCGGCGCGCGCTGCTGACGGTGCCGGCGAAGGACCAGATCGATTACACCGTTGTGATGGGAGTCAACGAAGAAGGACTGACGCCCGAACACCGCATTGTTTCCAACGCCAGTTGCACCACCAACTGCCTGGCGCCCGTGGCCAAGGCGCTGCACGACGAATTCGGCATCCGCGAAGGCATCATCAACACCGTCCACGCCTACACCAACGACCAGAGCCTGGCCGACGTGCCACATTCCGACTGGCGCCGCTCAAGGGCCGCCGCCGAGAACATCATCCCCACATCCACCGGCGCCGCCAAGGCCGTGGGCGAGGTCTTGCCCGAACTCAAGGGCCGCCTCGACGGCATCGCCTCAAGAGTCCCCGTGCCCGATGGCTCGGTGGTGGACCTGTTCGTGGAACTCGACAAGGAAGTCACCGCCGGGCAGGTGAACGAGCTCATGCGGGCGGCGGCGGATTCCCGGCGGATGCGCGATGTGCTCGAATACACCGAAGATCCCGTGGTGTCCTCCGACATCATCGGCAACCCCCACTCCTCGATTTTCGACGCCAGCTTCACGCAGGTCGGCGGCGGCCGTTTCCTCAAGGCCCTGAGCTGGTACGACAACGAATGGGGCTATTCGAAGCGAGTCTGCGACGTGCTGGGCCTGATGGCGGGGCAGTACTCCATATGATCGGCTCTAGCCACCCCTGGCGCGGAAATTGCAGTCGTTGTCGAGGAAATCGAACAGCGCGGTGTAGAACTGCATGTTGTGGTCGAAGCCGAGGGTGTCGACGGTATGCGCGGCGTCGATGAGTTTTTCATAGCGGAAGGGCTTGTCGCGGCGCTCGAGTTCCAGCGCGAACAGGTCGCTGTGGCGGATGGGGACGATCAGATCCCGGTCGCCATGGACGAGCAGGACCGGGATATTGACATCGTCCATGTTCATGATCGGCGAAAGGCCGCCCTGGCTGCGCTGGATCACTTCCCGAAAGCGGTAATTCCACGCTTCCTTGGAGATCAGTTCCATGCTGCTCACTCCGGCGCCGGCGATAGAGCACCGGTAGATGTTCGGCTCGCGCATGGCGCCGACCATGGCGGAGTAGCCGCCGTAGCTCCAGCCGAAAATCGCCATCCGCTCGGGGTCGGCGATGCCCTGCTCCACGAGGAATCGCATGCCGTCGTCGACGTCGTCCTGCATGCGGTAGCCCCATTGCCGGTCGCCGGCGGCGAAATACTCGTGGCCAAAGCCGATGGAGCCGCGGAAATTGGGCTGCAGCACGGCATAGCCCCGGGTGGCGAGCAATTGCGGCCATTCGTCCCAGTACGATGAGTTCCAGTGCAGCGAATCCCGGGACTGGGGGCCGCCGTGTGGATTGGCGATGGTGGGAAAAGGCGCCTCGCCTTGCGGCGGCAGGGTCAATACCGCATTGAGCAGCATGCCGTCCCTGGCCTCGTACCAGACCACGCGGCTTTCGCCGAGCTGTCCGGATTCGATGGCGGTGGTCTGGCCGAGCAACTGGAGCTGTTGCTTGTCGGTGAGCAGGTAGTAGCGGCCCGGCTCCCTGGGGCCGGTGGAATGGATGACGATGTACTTGTCGTCCGCCGCCCGGTCGTGGATGGCGTTGAAATTGTCCGC
>JAJDSZ010000077.1 GCA_022827425.1 Pseudomonadales bacterium
ACCGCATCGTCGCCTCGCATCGCCTCCAAAACCACTTTGCGTTTGAACTCCGCGCTGAATCTCCTCCTCTTCATTAGACAGCCTCCCAGTCCTCGAAAACTACCTTAACAGACTGTCCAAATTTGCCCGACCACTTCTCAATTCCCTTTCTGGCCGCGGCCGTTCTGCCCGTGGAACAGCCCCACAATGCCGTCGCGCCGGCCCTGCGGGGGAACCTCAAAGTATTGACATCAGAAATATATTCAATATCCTTCAAGATTATGAACGATTGTCACATGGACTGGAGTGAGGAGAAAAACCGCAAACTCAAGCGCGAAAGAGGAGTCTGCTTTGAAGATGTGGAGACCGCGATCGAAAGCGGCAAATTCATCGCCGACTATCCGCATCCGAATCAGGAGCGCTATCCCGGCCAGCGAGTGCTGATCGTGGAGATAGACGGTTATGCGTGCCTTGTCCCCTACATCCGCGACAGTGACGTTCTGTTCCTGAAAACCATTTATCGAAGCCGAAAGGCCCAGCGCCTTTTTGCCGAGGGGAGTCAACGATCATGAACGGTTCGCGAGGTTTCGACGCGCCTTTTTTCGATGATGACGAAAAAGCGCTGCTGACCGAGTTCGAGGCGGCAATCGAAGACGGACGGATTTCCGCGCATTCCGCATCCGGGCAAGAGCGGGTGAGGGACGAATGGAAAGACGTGCTGGCGCAATCGCAAAAGCGCAAGGCCGTGACATTGCGTCTGCAGGAACGAGACATCACGCGGGTCAAGACTATCGCGCGGGAAATGGGAATGCCCTATCAGACGTATCTCGCGTCCGTCATTCACAGGATCGCGACCGGGCGGATATCGGAGCGCTAGAAGCCGAACTCGGCGCGCTATTCGACTGTGACGGATTTTGCCAGGTTTCGGGGATGGTCGATGTCGGTGCCCTTGATGATGGCTACGTGGTAGGCGAGCAGTTGCAGGGGGACTGTGAAGAGGATGGGGTCGAGGACTTCGGGGCAGCCGGGGAGGTTGATGACCTTGCAGCTTCGGTCGCTTTCGAGGCCGATGCTTTCGTCGGCGAATACGTAGAGCTTGCCGCCCCGGGCGCTGACCTCGGAGAGGTTGGAGCGCAACTTGTCGAGCAGGTCGTTGTTCGGCGCCACGACGATCACGGGCATGTCACTGTCCACCAGGGCCAGCGGGCCATGTTTGAGTTCGCCGGCGGGGTAGGCTTCGGCGTGGATGTAGGAAATTTCCTTGAGCTTGAGGGCGCCTTCCTTGGCCACCGGATACTGTATGCCGCGGCCGAGGTAGAGGCTGTGATGCTTGTCCGAAAACTGCCTGGACAGCTTGCGGATCTGCCGGTCGAGGCCGAGGCTCTTTTCCACCAGCCCGGGCAGGCGGTTCATGTCGCGCACGAGCCGGGCTTCGTCCTCGCCGCTCAGGCCATTGCGCCGGCCAAGGACGATGGCGAGGACAAGCAGCAGGGTCAACTGGGTGGTAAAGGCCTTGGTGGAAGCGACGCCGATTTCCTGGCCCGCCATGGTGAGCAGGCGGAAATCGGATTCACGCACCAGCGAGCTGGTGGCCACATTGCAGATAGCCAGAGTGGCCACATGTTCGAGACCATTGGCGTAGCGCAGGGCCGCCAGGGTGTCCGCGGTCTCGCCGGACTGGGATACCGCAACGAACAGCGTGCCCGGCTGGACAATGACGTCGCGGTAGCGGTAGTCGCTGGCGATATCGACCTGGCAGGGCATCCGCGCGATGGATTCGAGCCAGTACTTGGCGACGAGTCCGGCGTGGAAACTGGTGCCGCAGGCCACGATCTGCACTTGCCGCACCTGGTCGAAAATCTCCCCGGCGTCGACGCCAAAAGCCTCTTCCAGCGCGCGCTCCCCGCTGACCCGGCCCGACAGGGTGTCGCGAATCGCCCGGGGTTGCTCGAAAATCTCCTTTTGCATGAAATGCTGGTATTTGCCCTTGTCCATGTCCGAAACCTTGCCCGACAAGGTGGCGATTTCCCGCGCAACGTCCCGTCCCTGGTTGACGATCCGGATCGAGTCGCCGGTCAGTTCCGCGAGGTCGCCATCTTCGAGATAAAGGAAGCGGTCGGTCACCTGGCCGAGGGCCAGGGTGTCGGAAGCAACGAAGTTTTCGCCGATACCGGCGCCCACCACCAGCGACATGCCATTGCGCGCCGCCACGATCCGGTCCGGCTGCCGCCGGTCGATGACGCACAGGCCATAGGCGCCCCGAAGTTTGCCAATCGCACGGGAAACCGCGGCAAGCAGGCTTGCGCCCTCGTCCCCGGACAGTTCCTCGTGGATCAGGTGGGCGATGACTTCGGTATCGGTTTCGGTTGCAAACTCATAGCCTTTGCCGCGCAGTTGCCGGCGCAGTTCCCCGTGATTTTCGATGATGCCATTGTGAACCAGCGACAGGCGGTCGCCGGATTCATGGGGGTGGGCATTGGCGCGGGTGATCTTGCCGTGGGTCGCCCAGCGGGTATGGGCAATGCCGAGTCTCCCCGAGACGCCTTCATCGCTTGCCGCCACCGCCAGTCTGGCCACCTTGCCCACGGTCTTGATGGTGGAGATTTCCCCATCGGGGCCGTCGATCAGCGACATGCCGGCGGAATCGTAGCCGCGGTATTCGAGCCGCTTCAGCCCTTCCAGCAGGATGTCGGCCACATTCCGCCGGGCGATGGCGCCGACTATGCCGCACATGGCGCGATTACCGCTTGCCCGGCCGTTTCCAGCGCGGGATATTGCGCTGGCGCGAGCGGCCCACGGCGAGATGGCCGGCGGGAACCTCGCTGTTGACGGTTGACCCGGCGGCGACGTAGCTGTCGTCGTTCAGGCAAACCGGCGCAACGAGCACGCTGTTGGAACCGACGAAGACGTTGTCGCCGATCACGGTGCGGTGCTTCTGCTCGCCATCGTAGTTGCAGACGATGACCCCGGCGCCGATGTTGGCGTTCTCGCCGATTTCCACGTCCCCCAGATAGCACAGGTGGTTGGCTTTTGTGCCATTGCCGAGGCGGGCCTTCTTGGTCTCCACGAAATTGCCGATTTTTACGCCATCGCCGAGTTCGGTCCCCGGTCGCAGGCGCGCCATGGGGCCGATGCTGCAATCGGCGCCGATCACCGCATCCTCGACGCAGGTGCCGGCAAGCAGTCTGGCGCCAGGGCCAATCTCCGCATTCCTGACCACGCAGTTGGGGCCGATGCTCGCGCCATCCCCGAGGCTGACCTTGCCCTCGAAGACCACGTTGACATCGATCTCCACGTCCTTGCCCGCCACGACCTCGCCGCGCACATCGACCCGGGCCGGATCAAGCAGCCGCACACCGGCCGCCAGCAACTGTTCCGCCTTGCCCATCTGATACCGCCTCTCAAGCGACGCGAGTTGCGCGGGATCGTTCGCTCCCTGCACTTCCCCGCTGTCTTCGATGGTCACCGCGCGCAGGGGTACGCCCTCGGCCCGGGCCATGGCGACCACATCGGTCAGATAGTATTCGCCCTGGGAGTTGTCCCGGTCGAGCCGGCCCAGCCAGTCGCGCAACCGCGCGACGGGCAGCAGCATTATGCCACTGTTGACTTCACAGATGCGCCGCTGGGTTTCGCTGGCGTCGCGCTCTTCCACAATGGCTTCAATGGCGCCATCGGGGCCGCGCAGGATGCGGCCGAGCCCCTGGGGATGGGGCGTTTCCAAGGTGAGCAAGACCAGCGAACCGGTGTCGGCGATCGCCGTCATCTTCTGCAATGTATCGCGGCGCACCAGGGGCACATCGCCATAGAGCACGAGCGCGAGGTCCGCGGAAATTCCCGGCATGGCCTGCTGTACCGCATGACCGGTGCCGAGTTGCCGCTCCTGTGGCACCCAGTTCACCGCGGAAAATTCGGGAGAGTCGAAACGGCGCCTGACCTGCCCGGCGCCATGGCCAATCACGGCGTGGATGCCGCAATGATCGAGTCCCGCCGCGGTTTCGAATACGTGGGAAAGCAGGGGCCGGCCGCCAAGCGGGTGCAGCACCTTGGGCAGGCCGCTACGCATCCGGCTTCCCTTGCCCGCCGCCAGAATGATGATTTCAAGCTTCATTCCGGCGTTTGTCCCCTGTTGGCGCGCGGCTCAGGAACGCTCTTTTCGCAACTGTCGCAGGGCCCGAAGCTGGGCGGCGGCCTCGGCAAGCTGGACGGCGGCGGCGGAATACTCGAATTCGGCGCCCTGGTTGGCAATGGCCCGTTCGGCGTCCTCAAGGGCCTTGCGGGCCGCCGCTTCATCCACGTCGTGGGCCCGGGCGGCGGTGTCGGCGAGCAGGGTGACATTTTTCGGTTGCACTTCGAGAAAGCCGCCGGAAACATAAAACACCTCTTCCGAGCCGTCGGGCAGGTCGAGACGCACCGGCCCCGGCAGCAAATCGGTCAGCAGCGGCGCGTGGCCCGGCGCAATGCCGAGCTCGCCCATATTGCCGGCCGCCACCATGAAGACCACCTCGCCGGAGAAAATGCTCTTCTCCGCGCTGACGATATCGCATTGAATGGTCCTGGCCATGATCGCTTCCCGCCCGCTTACGCCTTGCGCTCGGCCTTGAGCCGCTCTTCCTTCTCCACCGCCTCCTCGATGGAGCCCACCATGCTGAAGGCCTGCTCGGACAGGTGGTCGTACTTGCCATCGAGAATGCCCCGGAAGCCGGCGGTGGTGTCCTTCAGCGGCACGTACTTGCCCGGCGCGTTGGTGAAAACTTCCGCCACGGTAAACGGTTGCGAAAGGAATTGCGAGATGCGGCGCGCCCGGCCGACGGTTTGCTTGTCTTCGTCGGACAACTCGTCCATGCCGAGAATCGCGATGATGTCCTTCAATTCCTTGTAGCGCTGGAGTACCGACTGCACGCCGCTGGCCACATCGTAATGCTCCTGGCCGATGACCAGCGGGTCGAGCTGGCGCGAGGAGGAATCGAGCGGGTCCACCGCCGGATAGATGCCGAGTGCGGCGATATCCCGGGACAGGACCACCTTGGCGTCAAGGTGGGCGAAAGTCGTTGCCGGGGACGGGTCGGTGAGGTCGTCCGCAGGTACGTAAATCGCCTGCACCGAAGTGATGGAGCCGGCCCGGGTGGAAGTGATCCGCTCCTGCAGGGCGCCCATTTCCTCGGCGAGGGTCGGCTGGTAGCCCACCGCCGAAGGCATGCGCCCGAGCAGGGCGGAGACTTCGGTGCCCGCCAGGGTGTAGCGGTAGATATTGTCGATGAAAAGCAGCACGTCGCGGCCTTCGTCGCGGAACTTTTCCGCCATGGTCAGCCCGCTCAGGGCCACCCGCAGGCGGTTGCCGGGAGGCTCGTTCATCTGGCCGTAGACCATGGATACCTTGGATTCGCCTTCGAGATCGATGACCCCGGATTCCTGCATCTCGTGGTAGAAGTCGTTGCCTTCCCGGGTTCGCTCGCCTACGCCGGCGAATACCGACAGGCCGCTGTGCTCGGTGGCGATGTTGTTGATCAACTCAAGCATGTTCACGGTCTTGCCGACGCCGGCGCCGCCGAACAATCCCACCTTGCTGCCCTTGGCGAAAGGACAGACCAGGTCGATCACCTTGATGCCGGTTTCCAGCAGTTCATTGGTGACCGACAGTTCTTCGTAAGTCGGCGCATCGGCGTGGATCGGCATGCGCTCCTTTTCGCCGATGGGGCCGCGCTCGTCGATGGGGCGGCCGAGCACGTCCATGATGCGGCCGAGGGTTTCCTCGCCCACGGGCACGGTCACCGGGCCGCCGGTATCCTGTACGCCAAGGCCCCGCCGCAGACCCTCGGTGCTGCCCAGGGCAATCGTGCGCACAACGCCGTCGCCGAGTTGCTGCTGCACTTCCAGGGTGATGTCGCTGTCATCGATGGTCAGCGCGTCGTACACCCGGGGAACGCTTTCCCGTTCGAACTCCACGTCGATGACCGCGCCGATGATTTGTACGATTCGACCGCTACTCATTTGCTGAACCCTTCCTCAAAACCTGTTGTTTCTTCATGCGCGGGGACCGCCCCGCACTAAACTGCCGCCGCGCCGGCGGCGATTTCCGACAGTTCCTGGGTAATCGCCGCCTGACGCTCCTTGTTGTAGTCGAGCTCAAGCTCGTCGATCAGGTCGCCGGCGTTGTCCGAAGCGCTCTTCATGGCGATCATCCGCGCCGCCTGCTCGCAGGCGATATTCTCCACCACCGCCTGGTACACCTGGGATTCGATGTAGCGCAGCAGCAGCCCGTCGAGCAGTTCCTTCGCGTCGGGCTCGTAGAGATAATCCCAGTGGTGCCCGAGATAGTCCTCTTCCGACGGCAGCAGGGGCAATAGCTGGGCCACCACCGGACGGTGCACCATGGTGTTGACGAATTCGTTGCTGATGATGAACAGCCGGTCGATTTCGCCATTGTCGAACCTGTCGAGGGCGACCTTGACCGCGCCGATCACATCGGCCACCTCGGGCTGGTCGCCAAGCTGACGCACCGCGGCCACCACGTTGCCGCCGTACTTGTTGAAGAATGTCGCCGCCCGGGCGCCAATGGTGCAGACATCGATCTCGATGTTCCGCTCGTGCCATTCCCGCATCGACGCGATGGTGGACTTGAAGGCGTTGATATTGAGCCCGCCGCAGAGGCCGCGGTCGGTGGAAACGATGATGTAGGCGACCCGGCGCGCTTCCCGGTTTTCGAAATAGCCGTGGCGGTACTCCGAGGAGGAAGTCGCGATATGGCCGATCATTTCCCGGATATGGGTGGCGTAGGGCTTGCCGAGGCGCATGCGCTCCTGGGCCTTCCGCATCTTGCTCGCGGAAACCATTTCCATCGCCTTGGTGATCTTCTGCGTGTTCCTGATGCTCGAGATCTTGTTGCGAATTTCCTTGCCTCGGGCCATTGCCTGAAATGCCTCTTGTGATTGTCGCCCGCGTCCGCGCCTACCAGGTCTGGGTGGCCTTGAACTGCTCGATGGCCGACTGGAAACCGCTTTCGATTTCCGCATCGAAATCGCCGGTGGCGTTGATCCGGGCGAGCAATTCCCCATGTTCGCTGTTCATCCAGGAAAGCAGGGCGTTCTCGAAATCGAGCACCTTGTTCAGCGGCACATCGCGCAGATAACCCTCATTGGCGGCGTACAGCGAAACCGCCATTTCCGCGACGGACAGGGGCGCGTACTGCTTCTGCTTCATGAGTTCGGTGACGCGCTGGCCGTGCTCCAACCGCGAGCGGGTGTCGTCGTCGAGGTCGGAAGCGAAAGCCGCGAAAGCCGCGAGTTCCCGGTACTGGGCGAGCGAGATGCGGATGCCGCCGCCGAGCTTCTTGATGATTTTGGTCTGGGCCGCGCCGCCCACCCGGGAGACCGAAATGCCCGGGTTCATGGCGGGCCGGATGCCGGAGTTGAACAGGTCGGTTTCGAGGAAGATCTGGCCGTCGGTAATCGAGATCACATTGGTGGGAACGAAGGCGGAGATGTCCCCGGCCTGGGTCTCGATAATCGGCAGGGCGGTGAGCGAACCCGTGGCGCCGGCCACTTCGCCTTTGGTGAACTTTTCCACATATTCGGCATTGACCCGGGACGCCCGCTCAAGCAGCCGGGAATGTAGGTAGAACACGTCGCCGGGGTAGGCTTCCCGCCCCGGAGGCCGGCGCAGCAGCAGGGAAATCTGGCGATAGGCCCAGGCCTGCTTGGTGAGGTCGTCGTAGATGATCAGGGCGTCCTGGCCGCGGTCGCGATAATACTCGCCCATGGTGCAGCCGGAGTAGGGCGCGATGAACTGCATGGCAGCCGGGTCCGAGGCGCTGGCGGAAACCACCACGGTGTACTCCATGGCGCCGTGTTCCTCGAGCTTTTGCACCACATTGGCGATGGACGAGGCTTTCTGCCCCACCGCCACGTAGACGCATTTCAGGTCCTTGCCCTTCTGGTTGATGATGGTGTCGATGGCGATGGCGGTCTTGCCGACTTCCCGATCGCCGATGATGAGTTCCCGCTGGCCGCGGCCGATGGGAGTCATCGAGTCGATGGACTTCAGGCCGGTCTGCACCGGCTGGCCCACGGATTGCCGGGCGATTACCCCGGGAGCGACTTTCTCGATGGCGTCGGTGAGGT
This sequence comes from Pseudomonadales bacterium, assembly GCA_022827425.1. Taxonomy (GTDB): domain Bacteria; phylum Pseudomonadota; class Gammaproteobacteria; order Pseudomonadales; family Pseudohongiellaceae; genus UBA9145. The sequence continues at coordinate 8,097 of JAJDSZ010000077.1, forward strand.
CGGCGCCGATGGGCCCCTTGCCATCCACCGGGCGGCCGAGGGCGTCCACCACCCGGCCTTCGAGTTCCGGCCCCACGGGCACTTCGAGAATGCGCCCGGTGCAGCGGCAGCTCTGGCCTTCCTTGAGGTCGAGATAGTCGCCGAGCACCACGGCGCCGACGGAATCGCGCTCGAGATTGAGCGCCATGCCGTAGATGCCGCCTTCGAATTCGATCATCTCGCCATACATGACCTCGGTCAGGCCATGGATGCGGATGATGCCGTCCATGACGCTGACGATCGTACCTTCGTTGCGGGCCTGTACCGATGTATCCAGGCTCTCGATTCGCTGCTGGATGATTTCACTGATTTCCGCGGGATTCAGTTGTTGCATGTGGGTTTCCTGGTTGCTGAACGCTTCAGCTGTACATGGTTTGCTTTCAGGTGTTCATGGTTTCGGCGAGCTTGTCGAGCTTGCCCCGGATGGAATGGTCGATGACCTGGTCGCCGGCCCGGATGACGGCGCCTCCGATCAAATCCTGATCGACGCTGGCGCGCAGCCGGATTTCACGCGCAAGCCGGGTCTTGAGGCCCTGTTCGAGCGCGGTCGAAACCTCGTCGCTGACCGGAAAGGCGGTGACGAGCTCCACGTCGACGGATCTTTCCTGGTTGGCCTTGAGTTCGTCGAACTGGCTGCGGATTTGCGGCAACAGCGTCAGCCGCTTGTTCTCGGCAAGCAGGCTGACCAGATTCCGGGCCTGCTCGCTGAGCTCTTCGCCACACAGGTCGCTGAACAGCGCGGCGGTCTCCTGCCAGGAGCGGCCGGGGTCGGTCAGGGCGGCATGCACCGCGGTCTGGCCGCTGACCGCCGCCGCCACGCCAAGCATGCGCGACCATTCCGCGAGCGCATCGGCGCCGAGGGCAGCCTGAAATGCCGCCCGCGCGTAGGGCCTTGCCAAAGTGAAGGGATCCGCCATGCCTGGGCCTTACAACTCCGCCGCCAATTGCCTGAGCATGTCTTCATTGGCCGCCTGGTCCACCGTGCGGCCGAGAATTTTCTCGGCGCCGGCAACGGCAATGAGCGAGACCTGGGCGCGCAGTTCTTCCTTGGCGCGATTGGCCTCCTGTTCGATTTCCGCCTGGGCCGCCTGCATGATGCGCTCGGCTTCCATCTGGGCCTGCTGCCTGGCTTCGTCGATGATCTGGGCCGAGCGGCGATTCGCCTGTTCGATGATGCCGGCGGCGGAAGCCTTGGCCTCGTCGAGTTGCTCGGCGGTCTGCCGGGCGGCGGACTCGAGCTTCTGCTCGGCCTGGGCGGCCGCTTCGAGCCCTTCGGCAATGGTGCGCTTGCGCTCTTCAAGCACATTGGCGAACAAGGGCCAGACATAGCGGTGGCAGAACCAGCAAAAGACCGCGAAAGCGATCGACTGCCCGATAATGGTCAGGTTTATGTCCACTTCAGCCTCCTGCGGGCAGGGTGTTTCAGCCCGCCAGGGCCGCCAGATACGGGTTGGCGAAAGTGAACCACATGCCGATGCCGATGCCGATCATGGTGACCGCGTCGATCAGGCCCGCCACCAGGAACATGCGGCCCATCAACTGCGGCGCGAGTTCGGGCTGGCGGGCGGAGCCTTCCAGGAACTTGCCGCCGAGGATGCCGAAGCCGATCGCGGTGCCGAGGGCGCCCATGCCAAGCACGAGCAGCACGCCAAGCACGGTGAAAGCCAGTATCATTTCCATCTTTTTCCTCCGGAAGTTATTTCGGTTGTCTCAGTTTTGTCGAACTCAGTGAGCCGGCTCATGGGCTGCATTGAGATAGACAATGGTCAGCATCATGAAGACGAACGCCTGCAGCGGCACCACCAGAAGATGGAACACCGCCCAGGCGAAGTGCGCTGGCAGCTGCCATAGTCCCAGCAGGCCCGCTATCAGCAAAAACAGCAATTCCCCCGCATACAGATTGCCGAACAGCCGCAGTCCGAGGGAAATCGGCTTGGCCAGCAGCGTGGGAATTTCGATCATGAGGTTGAAGGGCACCATCCATTTGCCAAAGGGATGGAAGGCCAGTTCGCCGAAAAAGCCGCCAATCCCCTTGTGCTGGATGGAATACCAGATGATCAGCAAAAATACGCTGAGCGACATGCCCATGGTGATGTTGGGATCGGTGGTGGGCACGATCTTGAAGGGCATGTGATCAAAACCGAAGATGTGTTCGCCCACCCAGGCCGCAATGCCGGTAATCCAGTCCACCGGCACCAGATCCATGGTGTTCATCAGCAATATCCAGACGAAAACGGTCAGGGCAAGCGGCCCGATCAGGCTGTTCTTGTGGGTAAATCCTTCGCTGACGCGGGCATCGACGAACTCGAAGATGCTCTCGACAAAGTTCTGGATCGCTCCGGGATTGCTTGCCGAGGCGCGCAGTCCGACCCGGCGGAACCAGAGCAGAAAGGCGGCGCCCAGGGCGATCGACCAGCCCATGGTGTCCACATGAATCGCCATGAAGCCCATTTCCGAGGCTTCTTCGGGAGAATGGGCAAAGCCCCAGTGACCGTCCGGGTGACGGCCAAATGTCAGATAGGACAGGTGATGGACGATGTATTCCTGAACCGTCTGGGATTCAGCGTCTGCCGCTGCCATAATGCCACTTCGTTCCTTAACTCAGCCAAGTTTTCAGCGCGACTTGCGGGCTGGGTCGCGAATCATCCAGCCGGCTACCGATATGCCAATGAGATGAGCAAACAGGAATCCTGAAAACAGCGCCACCACATTCAGGCCTTCCAGAAAATTGAAGCTCAACGCGAACAGCAAGACCGCGATCACAATCTTGCCGATCTCTCCCTTCAGGAAACTCCTGACAACCTTATCCGCATTGTCGGCGCCCTGGTAGCGGAAAGCCTGCACCGCGAAATAGCTGTTCGACAAGGCGCTGATGAGGCCTCCCGCAAGCACACTGCGAGCGATGGCCGCGTCTGTCGTCCACAGGAATGTGGCGGCAAGCAGGGCCGGGGCAATCAGTTGCGCCAGGATGACCTTGTACGGCCGCACGTGAAGAACACAGTCAGACAGCTACCGCCAGGGCAGGCGCATTATAGGGAGATTGGAAATGCTAATCAACAAGACCGGGGGAGCCGCAAGGGGCAGCCACCCGGGACTCTCGCGCACTGGGGGGCATTCGGCTACACTTCCGGGGTTTTCTACCCATTACCGCGCCCCCGGGAACAGGGCATGTTCAATCGCTTGCGGAAAACTCTGGCTGGCATCGCAGTTGTTGCGGTGGCGGGAGTTTTCGCGGTCGCGCTTTGGCTGGCCAGCCCGGGGAAGTACCGGTCCCTGCTGGAAAGCCATGCAGCGAAAGCCACCGGGCATGAATTGCAGGTGGCCGGCGCCATTGAAATCGATTTCCTGCCAGTGGCCAGACTCACGCTGGAAGACGCCCGCCTTCGCAATCCCGCTTTCCCCCAGGAACTGGCCTCGGTCGGGCGCGTCGAACTGGATGTTGACCGCGGCGACCTGTTTCGCGGCGAATTGACCGTCACTGAGATTCGAATCGAAGACTTTCACGTCAACGCATTTGTGGACGCTGCGGGCGGCAGCATCTGGAACGCGGCGGCTTCGAGCGCGGGAAACAGCGAGAGAAGCGCTGCCGATTCACTTTCCTCTGAAACCGCTCTTCCCGCCAGGATCGTCGCCAGCAATGGCCGGCTTGATTATCAGGATCTGTCCCGTGATCGGCGGCTGCTGATCAAGAACCTGGGTCTGGAACTCAACGGCCTCAATCTGCAAGGCGAAGCCTTCTCCGCAATCTCCGATTTTGAACTCGAATGGTTTGCCGCCGGCGACCAGCGCGTTCGCGGGACGATGGTCGGCCTGTGGGGCAATGTCGGAGCCAACGGGGAGAGCGGTGAGCTGTCCATCGCGGATCTCGGCGTATTCAGCCCCCCGGTTCTGCTTCAGGGCCGTATTGATGTCAGCGATTTTCGGGGCAACCCCCGCTTTGAGGCAAACCTGGCCAGTGGCGAATTCGACGCCAGGGCGCTGCTGCGGAATCTCGGCTGGCTGCCTGCGCCGGAACCGGCGCCGCTGTCCGTGCCCGATGGCGGCGCGGGTGAGGGTTTGCAAACGGCGCTGGCCTTCGAAGCGACTGGGGATGCCAATGGACTTTCGGCAAACGCCGCCATCAGCAGTTCCGCCGAGCCCTTGCTTGAGGCCGAAACCGAAATCCGCTTTGCCAACGGCCTGTTGCCGACCAATGTCCATTATGAGATGGATATCGGAGAACTCGACTTCAACGCGCTGTTCCATTCGGAGACTGCTTCAGCGGCGGACAATTCATCGCTGCAGCACACCGCCGCGCCGCGGCCCGGCCGGGAATTGCCCGGCCTCGAAAACCTCAACCTCAGCGGCTCGATTACCGCCGATGCCCTGGGCCTTGGCCCGCTTCGCCTCGAAAATCTGGTGGTTTACACCAATATTGAAAACCAGGTGCTTGACGTGGAGGCGCCGCCGGTTGCGGCGTTTGGCGGCAGCATTTCCGCCAATCTGCGCTGGAACGCCCGCAGCGGCGACCTCGCCAGCGAATTCCACGGCGAGGATCTGGCAATCGCCGAAATCTCCCCCCTCATCACCCGGCTCGATGTGCTCACCGGGCGGCTGCACATCGATGGCATGCTCAACGCCAATGGCCGCTCGGCACGCGAACTGTTTGGGGACCTGAGCGGCCATACCTCATTCGTCGTAAGCGAAAACCTGGTGAACATCGGCCTCATCAAGCAGATTTTCACTTCCATCGCGGCGCTCAGTCCCACGGGCGAGACGATTCAGCAATGGCCCGACCTGATCCGGTTTGCCGAAGTCAGCGGCAATCTCGCCCTCGACGGCGGCCTCGGCCGCGAGCATGGCTTCAACCTGCGCATGGACAATTTCAGCGCCGCCGGCACGGGGGTGGTCGACCTGCAAGAGGAGCGGTTCGACTACGAAGTATCGCTGACCATGCTGGGCGGACCACTGACCCAGACGATTCCGGTAAGCGGTAACTACCAGGGCCTGAGCTGGCCGGTGGAGTGCGCGGCTTCCTTCACCGCCGAACTGGTCCAGTTCTGCCGGCCGGACTTCAGCGCGGTGCGCCGGATTTTCTCCCGCATCGGCGACAATGCCGCCGGCAACTGATTCCCCCGCGGCGGCAATTCGCGGATTCGCCGCCGCCGTCATCGACTGGCACAAGTCAAACGGTCGCCACGACCTGCCCTGGCAGCAGCATCCCTCGCCTTACCGGGTCTGGGTTTCCGAGATCATGCTGCAGCAAACCCGGGTGACAACGGTGATTCCCTACTTCCTCCGCTTCATGGAGCGGTTTCCCGATGTGGCGACCCTGGCAGCCGCCGACATCGACCAGGTGCTGCATTTGTGGACGGGGCTCGGCTACTACGCCCGCGCGCGCAATTTGCACAAGGCGGCGCAATGCATTGTCGAGCACCACCAGGGCAGGATTCCCGACAATCTGGAAGCACTGCAGCAGCTCAGCGGAATCGGCCGCTCCACCGCCGGGGCGATTCTCGCGCTCGCCCATGGCCGACCGGCGGCGATTCTCGATGGCAACGTGAAGCGGGTGCTGGCGCGCTGTTTCGCCATCGCCGGATTCCCCGGACACGGCAAGACAGCGGCTGCGCTCTGGGCGAAGGCGGAAAGCCTTGTGCCCCGGCGAGAGGTTGCGGCATACACCCAGGGCATGATGGATCTCGGCGCCACGGTCTGCACCCGCAAACCGCCCGCCTGCGGTCAATGCCCGCTGTCGCCGCGCTGCCTCGCGAGAAAACAGGGGCAAGTCGAACGCTATCCCGGCAGGAAACCCGGCCGGGCGCTTCCCGTGCGCCGGGTCGTCATGCACATCCTGCAGGATGAGTCCGGCCGGGTGCTGCTGGAAAAACGCCCGCCAACCGGGGTCTGGGGCTCGCTCTACTCCCTGCCCGAAGCCTTGCCGGAGTTCTGCACTGCCATTGAGGCTCCGGGCAAACTTCCTCCCATTCGCCATAGCTTCACCCATTTCCATCTGGATATCTCTCTCCTGCGCTACGGCGTGCGGCGCGGGCATGACGCCGTTGCTGATTCGGGTCGCTGGCTCTGGTACTCTATCGCAGCCCCGGCGGAAGTGGGATTGGCCGCCCCGGTAAGCAAGCTGCTCGCAAGCCTGGCCAAGCCCGGCAATCAGGAACGATCATGACGCGCATGGTGCATTGCAGAAAGTACGGCAAGGAGCTTCCGGGCCTTCCCGCGCCGCCGTATCCGGGGGAAAGAGGCCAGCAAATCTTCCAGACGGTATCGCAGCAAGCCTGGCGCGAATGGCTCGCCCAGCAGACCATGCTCATTAACGAAAAGCAGCTAAGCCTGGCAAGCGCCGCCGACCGCAAGTACCTCACCGGACAAATGGAAAAGTTCCTCGACAACCAGGACTTCGACCGCGCCGCAGGCTATGTCCCGCCGGAGTGAGGGGGCGGCAATGCCAAGAAAAATAGCCATCATCGGAGGAGGGGTTTCCGGCCTCGGCGCGGCCTGGGCCCTGCACCAGCATCCCGACCGCTTTGATTTCCGCCTGTTTGAAGCCAACCCGGAAGTGGGCGGCAATGCCGTGACCGCCGACATGCCCCAGGCCGACGGTTCCCTGATTCCCTTTGACATATCGGTCACGGCCTGCATTCCCACGGTGTACCACCATATCCTGCTGCTGACCCGGCGACTCGGCGTCGATCTGGTGGACACGAAGTTCAGTTATAGCGTTAAGTACCGGGGCGGAATCTACGCCCACGATCTCGACACCGACATCAGCGGGCAGTTGCGGGAGGAAATCGACCGGTTCCAGCGGCTGCTGCGGCGCCTGCAGTGGTTCGGCGCCCTCAACCGGACCCGGTCGAAGTTCCTCAATGCGCTCAATCCCTTCAATTACCTCAGCATGGGAACCGTGCTCAATTTCGGCGGATATTCCGGCGATTTCCGCTACAAGGTGCTGAAACCCATGTTCGTCAACTTCCTCATGGCCACCAATGTCTTCGACATGCCGGCCTCGCTGTTCTGCCGCTATCTGGAATTTTTCGACATCGTCAAGGCAACGCCGATGCAGACCTGGGACGGCGGCACCCGCAATATCTACCGGAAACTCACCGCGGAATTCAGCGACCGGATCTACCTCAGCCGCCCGGTGCGCAAGGTGTTCCGGGGCAGGGACGAGGTCATTGTCGAGGACGAAGCGGGACAGCGCGAGGCCTTCGATGAGGTGGTGTTCGCCTGTAACGCCAACCAGACCCTGATGGTCCTGGACCAGGCCAGCCTGTTTGAAGGCTGGCTGCTGTCCTCGGTTCGCTACGAAAGCGAATTGCACAATCACGCCATAGTGCATTGGGACAGCTCGCTGTTGCCGGAAAACGCCGCCGAGCCCCTGGAAACCCGCAGCAACCACATCGAACAATATGGCGCCCGGCCCGACAACTACGAAATCACCTACATCATGCACAACCAGCAGCCCTGGGCGAAGCCTTCGGACAAGCCCTGCCTGGTGACTTACAATCCCGTGAGCCCCATCGACCAGGGCAAGATCGTCAAGCGCCGGTGGTTCCAGCATGTGGTCCACGATGTGCGCCATATCGCGCTGCTCGTGCACCTGTTCCGCTTTATTCAGGGCCGGCGGCGAAGCTGGCACTGCGGCGCCCACACCCTGGTCAACAGCCAGGAGACGTGTTTTGTGTCCGGTCTGGCCGCGGCGCGGCAACTCGGCGCCGATTATCCCTTTGACGATGCGGAAACGAAGAAGTGGTTCAACTTCTATGGCCGCATGATGTACGGCTGGCGCTTCCGCAAGGCCTGACGCCGGAAACTGTCACAGCCCCAGAACGCCATAGTTGCCATCGAGCACGAGACGCAGGGAAACATGCAGCCCAAGCAGGGGGAACAGCACCCAGGGGCAATTCGAGCCAATGACCCAAAGGCAAAGCTCGCGCCGGCTGATTTCCCGGTGCCTTCCGGCGATGAAGAATGAAGCCAGATAAACGCTGGTCACATAGGTCTGCTGCCAGAACAGCATGAGGCCAATGAGACCGGCGGCCAGGGCTGGCGGGAATCCGCCGGCGAAGGCCAGGTAGAGCAGCACCGTGGGGATCGTGGTGACAAATCCATTGCCCACATCGGCATTGAAGCCGAAGCTTTTGCGGTCGGCAAAGGCGGTGTCGTAGCAGGTGTAGGTTGCCCACACATCGGCCCACAGTCTGGGCGAGAAAACCCTGGCGGCGGAGACTTTGCCGAAAAAGAACTCGGCTATCGCCAGACGACCGCTGGCTTGCTGCCGCTCCCGCCAGTACGCGCTGCGCGTCTCGATATAGTCGCGCTGGAAGAACAGGCAGGCTTCCCAGTAGCAGATCAGCAGATTGACCGCCAGAAACACGCACAGCAGGCTGTGGATGAACTGCAATTCGCCCGCCGCCTGATAGCGCAGGACGAAACCGGGCAGCGCCAGCCCCGCAAGGATCAGCGCGATCAGCGTCAACACCCGGATTTGCGGGCCGCCACTGTCCCCTGCGGCGCCGGCGGCATGGGACAGCGGCGAAGCCTTCCCCTGGCTGGATTCGGTCATGTCAAGCCGATGACTCTGGATTCTCCGGCCCGGTTTCAGGCGAGTGCGGTCTCGAACAGATTGAGCATGCGGCTCCAGGCGCGTTCGGCCTGGGCTTCATGGTAGACCTGCGAATCCGTCGGGCACCAGCCGTGCAGGGTGCCTTCGTAGACTTCGATTTCCGCCGGAATGCCCGCGGCGTCATAGGCGGCGCGCAGGGTGTTCTTGGCATCCGGGTCGGCTTCGTCGTCGTTTTCCGCAACCGCATGCAGCATGTGCGCCCGGGTATCGGGGATGAGCAGATGCGGGCTGTCGTCGGAATCCGAGGCCAGCCCGCCGCCGTGGAAAGTCGCCCCGGCGCCGAGCCGGTCCGCCATCACCGCCACCGTGCGCATGACCATGGGGCCGCCCATGCAGTAGCCGGTGGTGCCGATGCCGCGGCTGGTATCGACTTCATCCTGTTCATCGAGCCAGGAGACGAAGGCCCGGGCGTCGCTGAAATCGGTTTCGGCGCTAAGTGCCCGCCGCATGGGCAGGACGATTTCCCGGGTTTCCGGCTGACTGAAACTGGCGCCTTCGCCCACCACGGGTGAACGCGCGCTGCGGTAAAAGGGATTGACGGTCAAGACCGAATAGCCCGCCGACGCCAGCCGGCGGCCCATTTCGCGGAATGCCGGGCGCAGGCCGAGAATATCCGGCCAGACGAGCACCGCGGCGTGGCTGCCGGATGCGGGGTAGGTGAAATAGCAATCGGCGACCCCGTCCGGGGTGGTGATTTCCACATCGCGCTCGCCGAGTTCCTGGGCACTGGCCATTCCCGGCAGCATCATGCCAAGGCCTACTGTGGCTGAAACCCGTCCAAAATCCCGGCGGCTGATTTCGCCGCCGCGAAGGTACTTGTCTGCATCGAACTGCGTTCTTTCGTCACACATTGCGGCCTCCTCCAAGCCGGTAACTGAAGTGCCCTTTTACCCCAATTCCGCTTCCCTCCGCAACGGCGCGGTCTATGTCACCGACAGCGAAAACCGCCGGATTCGTGCGGTGAATGGCTTGATGCAGGTTTCCGGCCCTCCCGGATTTTCGCTTCCGAACATGCTTGCGGCCCAGCAGTTGATCGAGACCGGCCAGACGGATGAGGCGGCGGACCAGTTCCTCCATTGACACGCCGGTCTGCCGCGCTTCCCGCCTGAGCCAGGATTTGTCTGCGGGATCAATGTCTCGGACTGTAATGCTAGTACTCATGGGCACCTCCTGTTCGATGGCAAAATCAGGCAACGCGGACACTTTGCCATCAAAATATGCTATTAAAAAACGCAGGGCAAAGCTTCTGACATCTGTCTGAAACGCCGACATCTCGGATGCCGGGCGATGGACATCGATTCACTGTTGGCCGGCAAGAAAATTGACGCGCGTCGCGGCCAAACTCTACAATAACGTTCGTCATGAAATTTTGCGGAGGTGAAATAATGAAAACAGTAGTGGAAATCGAAGACATGCTTCGAGCCAGGGCGGATGAAGACGAGGCGTTCCGCGCCAAACTTCTGGAAGACCCTCGAAGCGCGATCAACGAAGTAACCGGCTTGACGGTGCCGGAGAACTTTTCCATACATGTGCATGAAGAAAGCGCGACCGAGTTCCATGTAGTCCTGCCGCCAGTCGGCAGCCGGCTTTCCGATGCGGAACTTCGTGGCGCCGCGGGCGGCTGGGCGCCAACCAACGATTCCTATTAGTTTGGCCGGATGATTCGCGGTCGGCCGCAGTTTACGGTCGGTCGCCTTCTTCTTCCGTGAGCGGTCGTCGCTGAAGCGATGGTAGTTTGAGGTATTGTCATGGCCGGCAGAAGCGTCTTTCGCAGCGAAGCGCTGATCCATAATGCGCAACCCGAAGCGCTGGACGATCTGCTGCGGGTAACCGCACCGCGGGAGCGGGTTTTCCTGCTGGCGTTCGGAGTTTCCATTCTGTTCGTGCTGGCTGCCGCCTTGTTCCCGAACTGATTTCCCATTCCGATGGAAGCCAACCGCGAAGCGGATTCAGCCATCGGTTCCGAGTCTTCGAATCACACCCCGAAGCGCTGGCGCACGCCACTGCTCATGCAGATGGAGGCCACCGACTGCGGCGCCGCCTGCCTTGGCATCGTGCTCGCGCATTTCGGTTGCTGGAAGCCACTGGAAGAACTGCGCGAGAAGTGCGGCGTCGGGCGCGACGGTTCGACCCTCGAAGACATCGCGCTTGCCGCCCGGAGCTATGGTCTGAAGGCAACCGGCAGGTCGAGCGATATTGGCGGTCTGGCTCGCTTGCCCAAGCCTATGATTCTGTTCTGGGGATTTCGGCATTTTGTCGTGCTGGAAGGAATCCGCCGCGGCCGCTACTACCTGAACGACCCCGCCGAAGGCCATCGCGTGGTCGATGTCCGGACCTTTCGCCGCGAATACACCGGCGTCGGGCTGGCACTTGAGCCGGATTCGGATTTCAGCGCCTCGGGCGCCCGGCCCAACGTCCTGCGGCGGTTGTGGCCCTGGCTGCGGAACTACCGCGCATCGCTGGTCCGGGCGACCGTCTACGGGCTGCTGCTGGCCCTGACGTCCCTGGCCCTGCCGTTTCTGCTGTCCCGGTTTGTCGACCGGGTGTTGCTGGCGCAGCAGACCGAGGCCAGCGGCGCGCTGGTCGCGGCGATGGCGGCCGCGGGAGGATTTGCCTGCCTTTTCACCTGGCTGCAGATGCGCTCCCTGCGCGAATTGATCGTGCGGCTGTCGATCGAACAGTCCGACCGCTACCTGAACCACCTGCTGCGTCTGCCCATGCGCTTCTTTTCCCGCCGGCTTGCCGGCGACCTTGCCTTGCGCATGCGCCTGATCGATCAGGTTGCCGACGCGGGCGCGGGTCAACTCGTGCGGCTCGGCGTCGATCTGGCGATGAGCGCGGCTTTTCTTGCGGTCATGCTTGCCGTTGACTCCTTGCTCGGGCTCGTCATGGCCGGCCTCGGGGTCGCCTGCGTTGCGTCGATTCACCTGTTGACGTGGCTGCGCCGGGACCTGAACCACCGGTTGCGGCGCGAGCAGGGAGTTTTCGCCGGCGAGAGCACTTCGGGCTTGCGCATGATCGAAACCTTGCAGGCGACGGCGCGAGAAAACGATTTCTTCGCGCGCTGGAGCGGCAGACAGGCCCGGGAACTCGGCGCCAGACAGAAATTCGTGGAGCTGGGCCACGTTGCCGGCGCCTTGCCGCAACTGTTCCAGTTACTTTCGGCGGCGCTGGTATTCGCCCTTGGCGGCTGGCGGGCCATGTCCGGGGACATGAGCATCGGCACGCTGATGGCGTTTTACATGCTGGCCGGCAATTTTCTTCGTCCGGTGACCAGTCTCGGCCAATTCTCCGATCTGCTGGCGACGCTGGAGGCGGATCTGGCGAGAATGGACGATGTCTTCAATTCGCCCCGGGAAGCGACCCTGGCGGATAACGACGCGGATTCGCAACGGCGGGTCCGGGTGCTCGACGGCCGATTGCGGCTCGTGGGCCGGCTTGAGTTGCGCGCGGTCACTTTCGGTTTCCAGCGCAACCGTCCGCCCCTGGTGGAAGACTTCGATCTGACCGTCGAGCCCGGCCAGCGCGTGGCGGTGGTGGGCGCCAGCGGTTCCGGCAAATCCACCTTGGCGCAGTTGGTCGTCGGGCTGCATCAGCCCTGGTCCGGGGAGGTTCTGTTCGACGGGCATCCGCTGGCCGGGATTCCGCGGGAAGTTTTCTGCCGGTCGGTTTCCATCGTCAATCAGCAGCCGGTGCTGTTCGCCACGAGCATACGCAACAATCTGACCATGTGGGATGCGACAACTCCGGAGCGCCACATGACCGCCGCCGCCAATGACGCCGCGATTCATGAGGAAATCATCGCCCGGGCGGCGGGTTACGAGTCGCCGGTGGAAGAAGGCGGACGCAATTTCAGCGGCGGCCAGCGCGCCCGGCTCGAGATCGCCCGGGCCCTGGTCAACAATCCCTCACTGCTGATTCTCGATGAAGCTTCCAGCGCCCTCGATCCGGCGACCGAACTGCTGATCGACGATCGAATCCGCCGCCGGGGCTGCTCCTGTCTGATTATCGCCCACCGCCTGAGCACAATCCGCGACGCCGACCACATCGTCGTCGTGGACCGGGGCCGCATCGTCGAGCAGGGCGCTCACGAAGAGCTCTACGCCGGCGACAGCTTTTATCGCAGGTTGATCCATGGTGAATGAAAACCGGCACAAGGCCGCATTGGCCGCGTTCGCCGCGGGCGCGGGCGAGCGCCGCGCCGCGGCCGGCAATCGGCCCATAAGGCTGAACGACCCCGGTCTGGTCTGGTTCGTGGAGGAAGGCGCAATCGACATACTGGCGACGGAACTCGCCGATGGCCGGATGGATTCGCCGTTCCGGCATGTCGCGCGGCTCGAACGGGGCCGGCTGGCGTTCGGGGTCGACGACACCGGCCACTCGACCCTGCTGGTCGCCAAGGGAGTCCAGGCCACGAGCCTGCGCTGCCTTCCCGTCGCGGAATTGCTTGAGGAAGCCGCCCGGGGAAAGGAAACCGAAGGAATCGCGCCCGCGGTCATTGCCCAACTGGACGCCTGGATCGAAGACCTCGCCGCCGCGGTGGCGGCCGAAATCGAAAACCACCCCCGCATTGCCCAGCGGCTTGCTCCCGGCAGCGAAATCCGCGCCGATGTCTCGGCGGCGGAACAGGGCGTGGCCTGGCTTGCCGCCGACCGGCTGAGCGCCACCTTTCTCGATGTGGCCGACCCCGAGCCCGATTCGCCCGGCCTGATGCCGGTAACGCGGGAAAGCTGGATCAAGCTCGACGCCGCCGAAGGCGTGGCCTGCCGCTCGTCCCGGGAACTTGGCGTCGAATTGTTATTGAACGCGGGTTTGCCGGAATTTCACCGTCTGGCGCTCAGGGCGGAATCGATTCACCGCCGCCTGCTGTTGGTGGACGATGCGAATCTGCAAGTGGCCCAGGCGGCCCTGCGCCGCCGTGAGAAATCGGCGGCGAGAAAAGGTCTCGCGGAGCTGTTGACCTTGCGCCGGCCGGACGAGGGCCGGACGGTCCTCGGCAAAGCCTTGCGGATCATCGGCAGGCGCGAGGGACTCGACATTCGCGCTCCCGCCGTGTCAGGCGAAAAACCGCCTTCGCTGGAGGATTTTTGCGCGGCGTCCTCCCTGCGCCGACGCGGGGTGCGATTGACCGAAGAGGATCGCTGGTGGCTTGGCGACAGTGGCGCAATGCTGGCTTTTCGCCGCGCGGATGATCGCCCGGTGGTGCTGTTGCCCGGCCGGGCCGGGGTCTATCGGGTGGTGGATCCGGAAACCGGCAAATCCACGGCCGCCAACGCCGAAACCGGCGCCGGACTTCGTGACGCGTGCCTGCTTTATCCCGCCTTGCCCGCCGCCGGGCCCGCCACCATGGGCGAGTTGCTACGCGTTGGAGCCGCAACGGCGACCGGCGAAATTGTCCGGCTGCTGGCATTTGGCCTGGGCGCGGGGTTACTGGCGCTGACGCCCGCCGTGGCGGTGAACCTGCTCGTTGACGAAGTGGTTTCCGCGGGGGAAGCGGCTGCCCTGTTCCGGTTTTCCGCGGTGCTGGCCGGGCTCGCCTGCACGGCGGCGCTGGCCCATGTGCTGCGGGGCATGGCGCTGATGCGCCTTGAGGGGCGCCTGGCCGCGCGCATCGGAGCGGCGGTGCAGGATCGTCTGCTGCGCCTGAGTCCGCGGTTTTTCCGCCGATTCAATGCCGGGGAACTCGCCGCGAGATCGATGATCTTTCAGAATGTCAGGGACCATGTGGCCGGCGTCACGGCGGATACCCTGCTGTCCACCCTGTTCGCCCTGCCCGCCCTGGGCCTGTTGTTCTTCTACGATGCGGCGCTGGGCTGGACAGCCACTCTGCTGACTTTGGCGGCGCTCGGTCTGACTGCCTGGTTCTGCGTCCATCTGGTGGACCACCAACGGCGTTACCTGCGGACTTCGCGCCAGCTTCTGGGCGAACTGCACCAGTTTCTGAGCGGGATCGGGAAACTGCGAACCACCGGCGCCGAGGACATGGCCTTCGCCGCCTGGGCGAGGCGCTTTCGCGAGCACAAGCACGCGGAAATCCAGCAATCCATCCTCGGCGAGCGGATTACCGCCATGGCGGCGGCGGCGCCGGCCCTCGGCAGCGCCCTGCTGTTCGCGGTGGTGGCGGCCCAGGGCGCGGACGCGCTCGAAACCGCCGATTTCCTCACGGCGTACACGGCGGCCATGGTCCTGTTCCTGACTATCGTCATGCTGGGAAACTCGGTCCGGTCGGTGGCGTTCGTCAAACCGGCCTGCGAACAGGTGCAGCCGATTCTCGACGCCACGCCGGATTCCGGCGCCTCCCGCGGCGCGCGCAAAAAGCTGGAGGGCGAGATTCTGCTCGACAGGCTGAGCTTCGGTTACTCGGACACCGCCAAAACTCTGCGGGAAGTGACGATACACGCCAGGCCCGGCGAGTTCGTCGCCATTGTGGGTGAATCCGGCGCCGGCAAGAGCACCGTGCTGCGGCTCATCCTCGGCCTCGAGAAGCCGAGCGCCGGGGCGGTGTACTTCGACGGCCAGAACCTCGCGCAACTCGATAACGCCGAGCTGCGCAAGCAAATCGGCGTGGTCCCCCAGGACGGCGCGCTGC
The DNA here is from genome assembly GCA_022827425.1 of Pseudomonadales bacterium. Taxonomy (GTDB): domain Bacteria; phylum Pseudomonadota; class Gammaproteobacteria; order Pseudomonadales; family Pseudohongiellaceae; genus UBA9145. Next base: position 23,342 of record JAJDSZ010000077.1, read on the forward strand.
ACAACGGCACCGTGCTTGACAACATCGTCGGTTCCAGCGGCGATCTGAATGAAGACGACGCCTGGCGCGCCGCCCGCCTCGCCGGAGTCGAAGAGGACATCCGCGCCATGCCCATGGGGCTGCACACCTCGGTGGACGAGAACTCGGCGACTTTCTCCGGCGGCCAGAGCCAGCGAATCCGCATCGCCGCCGCGCTGATCCGCAATCCGCGCATCGTCCTTCTCGACGAGCCCACAAGCTGGCTGGACGCCGGGAGCCAGGCCCGGACGATGCGGGCGATCGAGGAATCCACGAGTACCCGCCTGGTCATCGCCCACCGGTTGTCCACCATACGCAAGGCGAACCGGATTTACGTATTGCAGGCGGGCCGGGTCGCCCAGGTCGGCGGCTTCGAGGAATTACTCGCCGAAGAAGGCCTGTTTCGTGAACTGGCCCAGCGGCAGCAGGCGTAAGCCCCCGTAGGCCTTTGCCCGCACTTCGTCCGCCTCGACCGTCAGCTTCACGTGATTGATTCCCATGTACAGTTGCAATGCCCCGTCCGCGCTGAACACGGTTCTCAGCCTGGGCCAGTCCAGCAGGCCTTCGGCCTTGGCCGGCAGACACAAGCGCCAGTCCGCCAGCCGTTCGATCACCGGCTGCCAGTCCTGTTTCGAACTTAACAGCCAGGCGGCAAACAGCGCGCGAAAATTCGCCACATCCCGAACCACGTGCATTTCAAGACCGATGCGCGGCAATGCCCCATGCTCGGTGACGTCGAAAAGAAGCAGAAAGCGCCCGCAGAGATCGCTCATGTCGGACAGCAGCCGCAGCACGGTGGCGATCGATCCCGGCCATTCGAGCCGCTCGAGCAAGGGGCCGATTTCGCGGGGCGCGATATCCGCCGCTAGCAGGCGCACCGACCGCGGCGCGCGGCCCGGGGTCGCCCCCACCCAGGCCAGTTTCGCGTCCGGCGGCAGGCAGCGCAGCGCCCGCGTCAGCGCGCGGCGCTCGGGTTCGGCGTCGTCGCGCGCGGACGCTTGCGCAACCGCGGCGGCAATCTCGGCGGGCGCGGCGGCCACCCCCCACCTCCGCCGGGGGGAGAATCGCATCCCCAGGTAAACCACCGGCGGCGCGGGCCGCTCCGGAGTCGTGCCGATGATGTCGTATGCGAGCAAGACGGATTCGAGCCAATGGCCGGTGGCGGACGGGTCCCGCAGGCGCCCGGCGAGCCAGGCCTCGGTGGAAGGGGTCGCCGCCGCGTCGCCGCGGGCGATGTAGTGCCGCGCCAACCGGCCCCGGGAGGCCGGGCCCGAAAAGTCCGCCGCGGGCGCGGGCTCGTCGAGTCTGAACTCAAAGCCGCACAGTGAGGACGCGGCGGCGGCGGGCAGGTCTCCCACCCGGTCAAGCAGATGTTCCCAGCCCGGTCCGGCAAGCAGGGATTCCGGAATCTGGCCGCGCAATCCGGCCAAAACGTCCCGGAAGCGCTCCATGGCGGGTTCTGGATTCAAAGAAGTCAACCCGCGGTCTTGACGGCGACGATCTCCCCCCAATGAACGGGCAAATTCGAAAATTCCCGAAAGCGGGGGAGGCCAAAGTCCTTTTCCACGGGTTTGGAAACGATCATGGGCATGATATCCAGCGCCGAGGTAACGCTGAAACCGGTAGTTTCCAGCGCCGCCGTCATTTCTTCCATGGGCGGCGTCGGCTGCACGTAGATCCGGCGAAACAGGTCGATCTGTTTCCATTCCTGCACGGTCAATTTCCCTGGTCTGCAAAACACGTCCTTGATGTAGACCTTGCCGTCCTCGCGCAGCACTCTGCCGATCTCGGTGAATAGTTCTTCGAGCTGGAAGGAATATCCCGCGGACTCCAGAAACAGCGCGCGGTCGAACATCCGGTCCGGATAAGGCAATTCGTGGTAGTCCCCTGCCCGAATGTGTATCCGCCCGCCGGCCGGCGAGGCCGCGATCATTTTCCGGGCGAGTTCGGCCTGATAGGGCGAGAGGGTTATGCCGTGCACTTCCAGATCCGGAACGTGCTCGGCCGCATACAACCCCGGACCGCCGACGCCGCAGCCGGCGTCCAGCACCACCTGTCCGCGGCGCAGACCGGACCGTTTCACGATGGTCCGATTGTTGTCGTCGTAGGACTCGCCGGCAGAGTCCCCGTCTCGAAAGATTCCGGCCTGAAAGGTGGCGCCGAACTTCAGATAATGGTCCGTGGTTTCCCGCCAATAGCGAATCTGCTCTTCCTTCCACCACCGGGCGCTGCCGCGATCTTCCGTCACAGGATTTTCCATGATTCCGATACCCGATTCATGTGTCTCCGCGTCGCGGTTTGACCTGTCGCGGGGCGTTTCCTACACTGGTTCCGGTAAGCTACCCGAACGGAGTTCGAAATTGCAAATGAGGAGACGGCTGCCGCCCCTGGTGGACGCGCCTTGCGTGGTTTCGGATGGCATCTTCGTCAACCCGAAGTACCGGGGCGCCCGGCTGTTCGGCAGGGAAGCGTTCGACCCCGACGGCAATTCGGAAGCCATGTACCGCAAACCGATCCGGGTCCATGACGCGCGTTCGCTCAAACGGGCGCCGAGTATCGAGCGCGAGGGATTCCAGTTGTTGAAGGCGCCGGTGGATGTGGATTTCAGCGACCCCTCACAGCTAACGGGCCGCTATTACGAGCATTGCGCGAATCTGGTCCGGGAAACCACCGGGGGCCTTGCCGCCGGCGCCATGCAGCACCAGTCGCGCACCGGGGCGGGTCTGGGGCGCTACGCCTTCGTGGTTCACTCCGATTTCAGCCCGTTTGCCGAAGATGTCGTCGGTGCGCCGGAAGGGCGGCACTTTGCCATATACAACGTCTGGCGCGGGACGAACCCCGATCGCGAGATCGAAATGGCGCCGCTGGCGATGTGCGATCTCACCACCGTCGCCGACCGCGACATCGTTTACGCCGATTGCCTGCGGCGCACCGAACCGAAAACCCGTTTGATCGATTGTCGTCTGATCCACGACACCGGCCAGGGCTGGTATTACTTCCCGCGAATGAAGCCGGACGAGGCGCTGATCCTGAAGCAGTACGACTCGCGGCGGGAAGACGCGGGTTTGCGCGGCGTCTTCCACGCCGCGTTCCGGGACCCGACCGTCCGGGAGGACGCGCCGTTGCGGCAGTCGGTCGAGGTGCGCGTGATGACGATCCTGCCCGAGACGGACCCGGACCGGGAGCGCAGAAAGGCCAGGTTTCAGGCCCAGGTGCCGAACACCCGGTTCGACGGCTCGATTTCCACCTGGCGTCACGAACCGATGGTGGACTGGAAGTACATGCCATAGCCGCCGGCGGCGGATTCGGCGCCCTGACGGACAAGTTCACGCCCCGACTTTCAAACGCTGCTCATTACGTTCAGTACCAGCGCCTGTCTTTCATGGATGTCGTTACAGGAATAGTTGTGCCAGGTATTTTCCGCCTTGCTGAATATCAACGCCCTGTTCGGTTTCCAGGGAACTTCAAAGCGATTATCGCCTTTCCGGTCGGAAAACAGAAAAGTTCCAAGATTTTCGTCGGGATGGCAATAGACGACAGTCGATAACAATTTTTCAGGAATATCCGGATGAATTGAATGCACGTAAGATTTTGGAGTGGTCTGGAATCCCCAATCTATATAGTTTGCCTGCTCTACCTTGTGCGGCGCCAAATCCTCCAGTGATTCCAGAAGTATTGGCGCGAACTTCCTGTTGATTGGCTCCAACTCTCGCTCGGTGCAGCGACTGTTATTGTAAACGCACTGACCGGACAAGCTGAACGCGCATTTGACCACCAGAACGCCCCTTCTGGGATCGAAGGTTCTGTCTATGCTGGCAAATCCGTTTTTTATCGTCGCGAAATCATCCGGTTCGAAAAAATCGTCCAGCACGATGTACGGGTTTGTCCAGGTATAGTCCAAAGCGATTCTTTTCATCTGGCCAGGTCATCCGGGGCGTGGAAGTTATCGGGGCTGGTACGGGAATGGATATCCTATACCAATCCGTTGCGTCGGTCCTTTGCGCGGCGAAGCGCTACGCAGGCTATGCTGCGTCCAATCGTTTTGAGAGCGACTTCTGACGGTCCTTGGCTATTGCAGCAAGCCGGCATCCTCCATGCGGGCGGCTCTTAGTATGGAGGAAAAGGAGTAGTTGCCTTCGTGGCAGGCGAATTCGTAGAGTTTGTGTTCAGGCGCCATTCTTTGCAGGGAAATCTCGCCGGTGATGGATTGCGGGTAGGCCACGGGGTCGGAGATCGTGAATCTGAAAACCATTTCGTTGGGCGATACCGGCGTATAGGTTTCCGTGATTTCAAGCCGGTCGGAGGCCCTGAGGAAGGGGTTGGTCTGCTCCGGGCGGAAGTTGCGGGTATGCACTATCAGTGAGTCTCCCTCGTAACGGGCGATGGAATCTCCCCGCCATTTGGGGCCGAAATTGTCCAGGTGGTTTTCCGCCAGCCGGATGATGCGCACGGCGCTGAAGTACTCCCACAGGACGACGACATAGTTTTCGTTTTGCACGATCTGGATATTGCGCGAAGGGTTGTCGCCGTCCGCGGCGTTCACGGCGCCGAAGGTGTACAGCAGAGGCAACTGCACCAGGGGCGCGAGGCAGCGGTCCTGGATCGATCTCATTTCCGGCCCGTCGGAAGGGCCGAATCCCTGCTCGCTCCAGCGCTCGAAGATGTCCTTGAAATCGAGTCGCGGCGGCAGACGGCCATCGGGTGGATCGATAACGATGGAGGTTCGATACTCGCCGTCGATGCGCACCAGCCCGATGGGGGCAATGTCGAAATTTTCGTCGGACCGCTGGCTGATGAATCCTCCCGCGGGCGGCGCCGCCCGGTTCGGGTCGCTCGGCAGCGCTCGCCGGGCTTCCGCTTCGCGGGCTTCGCGTTCCAGTGCCAGGGCTTCTTCCTCGGAATAGGCCTGACGGGTTCCCAGTTCCCTTGGGCGCAGGAAGGGGGTTTGCGTCGAATTGGTCCAGAGCCCCTGCAAGTCGGGGTGGCCGTACTCCGTGCGGGGGACGGTCCAGTCAGGCTCGGCGCCATACACGGCCGGCATAAGCGGCAAGGCGAGAAGCGCCAGGATCCCAGTCAAATGAACCCTGGCGCCTGAGCCTGACTTTTCCATGGCTATCGCCCGTTACCGCGCGAGCGGGTCGGGTCTGATCTGAAACTTGACCATCTTGCTCTGCGTTCCCTTGCCGCCCTCGGTATGCCAGTTGAAATTGGTGCCGTAGTTGGCCCATACGGCGCGGCCTTTCCAGCCGGCGTCCAGATCGTCGATACGGCCGTCGAGGCCGCGGGAATAGAATCCCAATGGGTAGGGCACGCGCATGACGATCCATTCCCCGGTTTCCGGGTCGAGCACCTTGAGGGAATCGGAACCGGAACCCGTGGCGATGGGAATGTTCTCGCCCAGGCCCAGGGTGTTGAAGTTGTCCACCCAGTTGTAATAGTGGAAGTCGGCTTTCACGTCGGTGCCCTTCATGTTCGGGCCGGGCGCCTCGTACAGGGTCCAGCCTTCGGGGCAATGCTGGGAAGTGACTACGCTGGGTCCGTTCAACACTTCGCATTTGCTGCGGTCGAAACTGGCAAGGTGGCTGCTGCCGGACAGCGCGGTCCAGATGACGCCGTTCCTGTCGGCGTCGATGCCCCGGGGGCCGAATCCCTGCAACTCGCCGTCGATCACCGGCACTTCGTAGACTTCGGTAATGCAGGTTTCCGGCGGATTGTCGCCGATGTCCATGCGATAGATGCGCCCCGGGAACTCCTCGCCGGCGCCCCAGACCACATTGTCCACCGGATTCACGATGATGCCGTAGTTCAATCCCGGCTCCATCCTGGTGTCG
>JAJDSZ010000118.1 GCA_022827425.1 Pseudomonadales bacterium
TCGGTAACGACATCCACCTTGCGGCCCAAAAGTTCGCTCACATCCATCAGTAACCCACCAAGCGCAAGGCCCGAGGTTCCCTCGGGCGCGGTTACTAGCAAGTCTATGTCGCTGCGTTCTCTGGCGTCGCCTCGGGCCATCGATCCGAAAACGCGCACGTCACGCAGACCATAGCGTTCGGCCAGGGGAAGTATCTCGGCGCGGTGTGTTTCGATCAGCGGATGCATTTCAAAATTACCTGTCCATCGGAACTGATTTTACGCGAATCGCGCTTTAACTTCGTGGCAAAGGGTAACATTACAGGCCTGAATCCGGGAGAGATTCAGGGAAAATCCGCTCGACCACAAGTTGCAGATTGCGCTCGCCGCGAAATTCGTTGACTTCGAGGCGGTAGGCGAGGCTGATTTCGGCGGCCTCTGGGTCGGGCCAGTCTTCGACGTTGAAGGCGATGGCTTCGACTTGCACGCTCGGGTCTTCCAGCGGACTCAAGGTCATGCGCAGATGCTTCTCCTTGAGCGGCTGCTGGCGCCGCAATCTGAAACGTCCGTCGAACACCGGTTCCGGGAAATCCTTGCCCCAGGGGCCGGCGTTGCGCAGCATCCGGGCCACGTCCAGGGTGAACCATTCGGGTTCGAGGGCGCCGTCGCTGAACAGTACGGCCTGTAATTGTTCCGGCTTGATTTGTCGCGACGCTTCTTCCGCAAAGGCGATTCGGAAAGTTTCCAGGCGATCCGGCGGCAGGCTCAGGCCGGCGGCCATGGCGTGTCCGCCAAAGCGGCTGATCAGGCCCGGATTGCGGCTCGCGATGGCATCCAGGGCGTCGCGGATATGAAACCCGGCTATGGAACGGGCGGAGCCTTTCAGGTCGGCCTCGGGATCGGCGGGATCGGCGGCGAAGGCGATAACCGGGCGGTGCAGCCGATCCTTGATTCTGGAAGCGAGAATGCCCACCACGCCCTGATGCCAGACCGGGTCGTAAAGACAAAGCCCCGTGGGCAAATTCTTGCCGGGAGCGGCGGCAATGGATTCGGCCTCGGCCAGCAGCTCGGTTGCCTGGGCATCCATTTCCGCCTGGATTTCCCGGCGCCGGACATTGATCGCATCGAGTTCCAGCGCCAGGTCTCTCGCCGACGTGGGGTCTTCGGCAAGCAGGCACTCGATTCCCGTGGACATGTCCTCCAGCCTGCCGGCCGCGTTGAGCCGGGGCCCCACCCGGAAGGCGAGGTCGGTTGCGGTGGCGTTGCGGCCCGCCCTGGCGAGATAGCCCGCAAGTTGGGCGGCACCGGCCTGGGCCAGTTTGCCCATATTCAGCCTGCTCTGCCCGGGCCGCCCGGCTTGCGGTCCTGCTTGCGCGGCGGGGTCGGGTTTCGGATTGAGCCGGCTATCCGCCACCGCGAACAGGGCGCTGATGCCCGGGCGGGTGCGGCCGGCGCGGATGCGGCGCAGGCCTTCATGGACCAGAATCCGGTTGTTGCGGTCCAGGGAAACCACATCGGCGACCGTGCCCAGGGCCACCAGATCCAAACTTTCCCTGAGATCGGGCTCGGGCGGGCCGGGATTGCCGAACCAGCCGGTTTCCCGCAGCCGCGCCCGCAGGGCGGCCATCACATAGAAAATCACGCCCACGCCGGCGGTATTCTTCCAGGGGAAGCCGCAGCCGGGCTGGTTGGGATTGATGAGGGCGTCCGCCTCGGGCAGGCTTTCTCCCGGCAGGTGATGATCGGTGATCAGCACCCGCATGCCGGCGGCCCGGGCCGCGGCAACGCCGGCAATGCTCGACACGCCATTGTCCACGGTGATGAGCATGTCCGGTTCGCGGCAGGCGGCGAGTTCGACGATTTCCGGGCTCAGGCCATAGCCGTGGCGGGCGCGGTCGGGGATGATGTAGTCCACCCGGTCGAAGCCGAAGGCGTGCAGGCTTTCGATGGCCAGGGCGCAGCTTGTTGCGCCGTCGGCGTCGTAATCCGCCACGATCAGGATTTTCCACTGTTCGCGCAGGGCGGCGAGCAGCAGGTCCAGCGCCGCGTCCATGCCGAGCAGCGCATCCGGCGGTTCGAGGCCGGCCAGCCCCAGATCCAGCTCATCCGCCCCGGCGACGCCGCGCTGGCGGTAGATGCGGCGCATGAGCGGATGCAGTTCCACGGCCAGATCCGGCCCCAGCGCCTGCCGGCGAACCAGTTTGGTCATGGCTTTTTCCCCGGCCAAATCATGAAGCGTATTCGCAAAGCAATCCTTTGAGTTGATCGAGATCCTTGTCGATGACGGTAAATCGCTCGGGAAGCCGGAACTGCTCCTGCAAGCGCCGGGGCAAATCCGGCGCAGCCAGATCGGCCGCGGTTATGGCGCCGGCAAACTTGGCGGGATGCGCCGTCGCCAGGCAAATCACCGGCGTTTTGGCGCCCCCGCGGCATTGGCGGGCGGCGCGCACTCCCACCGCGCTGTGCGGGTCAAGCAGGACGCCGTGTTCGCGCCAGACTTCGGCTATGGTGGCGCAGGTGCCGGCATCGTCTGCGCTGGCGCTGTCGAAGACCTCAGCCATGGCGCGCCAGCGGTCCGGGGGAAGTCTCGCCCCCTGCGCCGCTCCGCCGGCGAGAAACTCTCCCAGGGCCGCGCTGTCGCGGTCGAACAATTCGAACAGATAACGCTCGAAATTGCTCGAGATGAGAATGTCCATGCTCGGCGACAGGGTGTGGCGCAGGGGCGCGGCGGCATATTCGTTGCGGTTGATGCAGCGGTGCAGAATATCGTTTTCGTTGGTGGCGACGATCAGCTTCTCCACCGGCAGACCCATCCGCCGCGCCAGATAGCCGGCGTAAATATCGCCGAAATTACCCGTGGGCACCGCAAAGGTAACCGCCTGCCGCGGCGCGCCGAGCTGTAGGGCGGCGTGGAAGTAATACACGACCTGCATCATGATGCGCGCCCAGTTGATCGAGTTCACCGCCACGAGTTGCAGGCCGGAAGGCAGAAAGGACTGATCGGCAAAAGCGGCCTTCACCAGCCGCTGGCAGTCGTCGAAACTGCCTTCCACCGCCAGATTGAAGACATTGTCCCCCGGCACGGTGGTCATCTGCTTGCGCTGCACTTCCGAGACCTTGCCATGGGGGTGCAGGATACAGATATCGACCTGCCTTGAATGGCGGCATCCTTCCAGGGCCGCCGAGCCGGTATCCCCGGAAGTGGCGCCGAGTATGAGCACCCGCCTGCCCTGGCGGACAAGCACATGATCGAGCATCCGGCCCAGCACCTGCAGGGCGAAGTCCTTGAACGCCAGGGTGGGGCCGTGGAACAACTCGAGCAGATACTCCCCTTCGCCAAGCCGGGTCAGGGGTGCGACCCCGCTGTGGGAGAAACCGGCATAGCTTTGCCCGATCATGCTCCTGAGAGCATCCTCCGGAAACGCATCGTCGGTGAACTGCGACGCAATCCGGAAGGCGAGTTCGGCGTAGGGCAGGCCGCCCAGTCTTCGCAGTTCGGCTGAATCCAGCCGGGGTAACTCGTTGGGAACAAACAGTCCCCCATCCGGCGCGAGACCGGTGAGCAAGACCTCCTCAAAATGCTGGCCGGGGCAGCCCCCGCGGGTGCTGAGATACTCCACCGGTCAATCCCCGGTAGGGAACGGCGCTACCCGGACCCGGCCAATCCGCCCCCGCACATCGGCCAGGGACTGCAATGCGGCGATGGCGGCGTTCATCCTGCCTTCGGCAACGCCATGGGTGAGCAGGACGATGGGTACGCCGCCGCCGCGGACTTCCTTCTGAATCACCGCCTCGATGCTGATGGCGTGGCTTTCCAGCACCCGGGCGATCTTCGCCATGACTCCCATGCGGTCGAGCACAGGGATGCGCAAGTAATACTCCGATTCGATGCTGTCCATGGGCACGATGGATAGTTCTTCGGCTTCAGGGCGGCCATTCCATGGGGCTACCAGCGGCCGGCTTGCGCCGGCGCGGAGCTGGCGGGCGATGTCGATGATGTCCGCCACCACCGCCGAAGCCGTGGCGTCCGCGCCGGCGCCGGGCCCCTGATAGAGGGTTGTGCCCACAGCGTGGCCCTTGGCCACCACGGCGTTGTCCACGCCGGAAACGCGGGACAGCAGCCAGCGCTTGCTGACCAGGGTGGGATGCACGCGCATTTCGATTCCAGCGGCAGTGCGCCGGGCGATGCCGAGATGCTTGATGCGGTAGCCGAGTTCTTCCGCATAAGCCAAGTCTTCCGGCGTCAGCGCGCTGATTCCTTCGGTGAAGGTGTCCGCAAATCGCAGGGGAATGCCGAAGGCGATGGCGGCCATGATGGTGAGCTTGTGGGCGGCGTCGATGCCATCCACGTCAAAGCCCGGATCGGCTTCGGCGTAGCCAAGCGCCTGGGCTTCGGCGAGCACCTCGGCGAATGGACGACCGGCGGCGGCCATTTCGGTGAGTATATAGTTGCCGGTGCCGTTGATGATCCCGGCAAGCCATTCGATGCGGTTCGCGGCAAGCCCTTCCCGCAGGGATTTGATGATGGGGATGCCGCCGGCAACGCTGCTCTCAAAGGCCAGTGTGGCGCCGTTTCGCGCGGCGAGGGCAAACAGCTCGTTGCCCCGCTCTGCAATCAGGGCCTTGTTGGCGGTGACCACATGCTTGCCCCGGGCGAGGGCCTCGGCGACCACGGCATGGGCGGGGTCGAATCCGCCAATGGTTTCCACCACCACTTGGACCGCGTCATCCCTGACAAGCGCCATGGGATCCCCGCCGACTTTCTCGGCGGCATCGGCCGCGACCGATTCGGGACGCCGGGTGGCTATCCGCGCGACTTGCAGCGGACCGCCTGCCCGGCGGGCGATTGCATCGGCATTGCCCTGTAGCAGGCGCAAGCTGCCGCCGCCCACGGTGCCGAGGCCGCAAATGCCGATCTTGACAGGTTCATGCATGGAATGGGGCTTCCGCGCCGGAGATGACCGCGCGGATTATACCCAATGAATTCCCGGCGATTCCGGCGCCGGACTGGGCAAGCTATTCAATGCCGAGCATGGCCGCGAGCCGGGGAGGCTCCACATAGCCTGGAATCAGGCGTCCGTCGGGGAACACCAGGGCCGGGGTTCCCTGGATGCCGATCTCATTGCCAAGGTCGTAATGGGCGAGCACCGGAGTTTCGCAATCGCGGCTGGGCAGGTTCTGGCCGTTCTTGGCCTGGTCCATGGAACGGTGGCGATTCTCGGAACACCACACGGATATCATCTTATCGTAGGATTCGGCATTTTCTCCGCCCCGGGGATAGGCGAGGTAGCGGATGCGGATGCCATAGTCGAGCAGGGCTTCCCGGTCGCCGTGGAGGCGGCGGCAAAAGGTGCAGTCCACATCGGTGAACACCGTCACCGTGGCCTTCACTTCACCTTCCGGCTGGTAGATGATCGCCTCGGCATCGGGTATCGCGGCCACCTTGCGCTGGTTGGCCTCCTGGCGGGTGGCGGTGGAAAGATTGAGCAGCCCGTCCGGGGTGGTCCGGTACATGTCGCCGGCGAACAGGTACTGGCCGGAAGCGTCGCTGTAGAGCAACTCGCCGGTGTTCAACTCGACTTCATAGATCGTGGCGATGGGAGTGGGCCGGATGGTGAGGATTTCCAATTGATTGCCCGAAGCCGCCACGATGGATTCATGCAGCCGGTCCCGCAGGGATTCATTCTGGGCAAGGGCGGGTTGCAGCAGGATGCCGAGCAGCGGTGCCGCGAGGGTGGGCCGGACAGATGAAAATCCGAAAGGCTTCATGGGCCTTTCCTCCGGGCAAAACCGCAATCATATACGGTCTTGTTCCGGGAGACCAGATCTCGCCGCTGCCGCTGCCGGCAGTGGCCTATGGCATCTCAAAAACCCGTCATCCGCGCGCAGTCGCAGAATGACGGGGGGCTACGCTCCGAGCAGAATGTTGGGACGCGAAGCCGCGCCCCGGGACTCAGGAAGCCGTGCGGGGTTTCTTGCCGAGTTTTTCGGCGATGCGGGCGGCGCGGCCGGAGAGCTTGCGCAGGTAGTAGAGCTTGGCCTGGCGCACGTCGCCGCGGCGCTTGACCTTGACTCCGGCGACGATGGGGCTGTAGGTCTGGAAAGTCCGCTCCACGCCAACGCCGTGGGAAACCTTGCGCACGGTGAAGGCGGAATTGAGGCTGCGGTTGCGGATGCCGATCACCACGCCCTCAAATGCCTGGATACGCTCGCGCTCGCCTTCCCGGATGCGAACCTGGACCACAACCGTATCGCCCGGACCGAACTCGGGGAGTTCCTTGTCCATCTGTTCCTGTTCGATCTTCTGGATGATCTTGTTCTTGCTCATCATATTCGCTCCTCGGGCGTCGTCTGCTCTGTAGCCAACTTCCCCGTGCCTCATTTGCCGGCCTGGTATTCGTCCAGCAGCCGCTGCTCCTCTTCGTTCAATTTCCGGCCGGCCAGCAAATCGGGCCGTTTGCGCCAGGTGGCGCCAAGCTTCTGCTTGAGGCGCCAGCGGCGGATTGCCTGGTGATCTCCGCTCAGCAGCACTTCCGGCGCGGCGCTTCCGGCCACTTGCCTGGGCCGGGTGTACTCCGGGCCAAGCAACAGGCCATCGGCAAAACTGTCGCTTGCGGCGCTGTCTTCGTCGCCGAGGGCGCCCGGCAGCAGCCTGATCATTGCATCGATCAGGGCCATGGCGGCGATTTCGCCGCCGCTGATGACGAAATCGCCAAGCGACAGTTCTTCATCCACCGCGCTGTCGATCACCCGCTGGTCGATGCCCTGGTAGCGACCGCAAAGCAGCACCAGTTTTGGCGTTTTCACGAGCCGGGCCACGGCTCCATGATCCATTCGCCGGCCCTGGGGCGACAGATACACCACCCTGCCCCGGGCTTCCCGCTGCGCCGCCGCCAGACAATCGAGCAGCGGCCCGGTCTTCATCAGCATCCCCGGCCCGCCGCCGAATGGGCGGTCATCCACGGTGCGGTGCCGGTCGCCGGCGTAATTCCGCGGATTCCACAGGGCCATATCGAGCAATCCCTGGCGCAGCGCCCTGCCGGTAATGCCATGTTCGGTCAGCGCGGCGAACATTTCCGGCAACAGCGTGACGATATCAACGCGCATGTCACGGCCTATTCAAGAAAGTCGGCGCCCCAGTCAACTTCGATGATTCCCGCGGCGAGATCCACTTTCCGCACCACCTGGTCCGGAACAAACGGAATCAGCCGGCTGCGGTCGTCCAGGCTGCCGGCGTCCGGCTCCACCGCCAGCACGTCGTTGGCGCCGGTTTCGAGCAGGTGGCTGACCCGCCCGAAGCACTCCCCCGCCAGATTCACCACCCGCAGCCCCTGCAACTGGCGCCAGTAATACTCTCCCTTTTCCAGCGAGGCCAGCGCGGATTCTTCCACCGATACTTCAAGGCCAGTGAGCCCGCGGGCCCGCTCGGGCTCGTCGTAGCCGACAAAATGCGCCAGCAGGCTGCTGCCCTGCCAGCGGCTCCGGTCGATTCGCAACTGTTCGAGCCCCTGGCCGGTTTCCACAAGCAGATATTCGAATTCCAGGATATTGGTCGCCGGATGGGTCCAGGATTGCAGTTTCAGCCAGCCCTTGACGCCATGCGCCCGGCCGATGCGGCCCATGACGATGCGGCGGCTTGCCGGGTCGATGTCCCGCTGCTCGTTCATCGGGCAGCCCGCTCACAGAGCCGCCGCGGTTCAGCTTGCGGCAGACGCTGTTCCGGTTTCCACGGCGTCCTTCGCCAGGACGGCCACCCTGGGGGTGACCTGGGCGCCCTGGGACTTCCAGTAGTCCATGCGTTCCAGATCCAGCCGCAGCCGCTCTTCCCGGCCCTTGGCCACGGGATTGAAGAAGCCTATGCGTTCTATGAACCTGCCGTCGCGCGGTGAACGCACATCGGCCACGGTGATGTGGTAGAACGGCTTTTTCTTCGCCCCGCCACGCGCCAGACGAATCGTTACCATAATCAGTTCCTGTCGAAATCCGGCCACCGGAATCTTCGCTCTCTGGCGGATCAATCCGGCCCGGACAAAAAGGCGGCTATTCTAAGGCAATTCGACAGGCAATGAAAGACGGAACCCATCGCGCCGGTAATTCTTGTTTTGACGCTCCAACCTTCATGTCATTCCGCGCGAGGCGAAGCCCTCCCCCGTCATTCTGCGCGAAGCGGAGCGTAGTCGCAGAATCTCTTGCAGCGGCCACCCAATGAGATCCTGCGACTGCGCGCAGAATGACTACTGTGAACGCGCCCAGCGCCAAAATGAGAATTGCCGCAATCGGGCAACGTTTTCGAGTGGGTTTGGAGGCGGGGCGCTGCCGAGAAACGTAAGTATTTTCTATATAATCTTACTTTACTCATGAATAATCTGGAGTTAACCTGAATTAACCAACGAAATTGCGACGACTCTCGGGGAATTTCCATGGCATCCGATTCGAATGTCCTGAAGCGCTATCTGCACTCACAGGTTCGGGAAGATCTGAAGAACAAGATGGTTTTCCTCGGCGGCCCGCGGCAAGTCGGGAAAACCACGCTCGCCCTCGATATTCTCGGCGCGGAGAACAGGCGGCACCCCGCCTACCTGAACTGGGACAGCCCACTTGTCCGCAAACCTTTGCTGGAGGGCGAAATTCCCGGCGGGCAGCCGCTGGTCGTTCTGGACGAGATTCACAAGTTTCCCCGCTGGCGCAATCTGGTCAAGGGATTTTACGATACCCGGGTCGACAGGACTTCGTTCCTGGTTACCGGTTCCGCCCGGCTCGATCACTACCGCAAGGGCGGCGACTCACTGCAAGGCCGCTACCATCATTACCGCCTGCATCCTTTCTCCCTGGGTGAGCTCTCGACGGCGCCCAACGCCGGCGATCTCGAAACTCTCATGCGTTTCGGAGGATTCCCCGAGCCACTGTTGGCCAGCGACTCCCGTAGTTGGCGCCGTTGGCAACGGGAACGTATGTCGAGAGTGGTATACGAAGACTTGCGCGATCTGGAAAACCTGCGCCAGATCGCCCTGGTTGAGTTATTGGTGGAAGCCTTGCCGGACAGAGTCGGCTCCCCGCTTTCGATCAATAGTCTGAGCGAATATCTCCAGGTCGCTCATGAAACGGTCAAGCGCTGGCTCGAGATTCTGGAAAATCTGTACGTTTGCTTCCGCATTTCGCCCTTCGGCGCGCCGCGCATTCGTGGGGTCAAGAAAGAAGCCAAGCTGTATCTATGGGACTGGTCGCAAGTGCCGGGCAAGGGAGAACGATTTGAAAATCTGGTCGCCAGTCACCTGCTCAAGTACTGCCACTTTCTGGAAGACACCGAAGGCTTCCGCATGGAACTTCGCTTCATTCGCGACACCGACCGGCGCGAAGTCGATTTTGTCGTGCTGCGCGACCGGCAACCCCTGTTCGCCGTGGAATGCAAATCCGGCGAAAAATCCCCGAGCCGGATGATCGGGTACTTTCGCAATCGAACCGATATCCCCGACTTCTATCAAGTCCATCCCGGCGACCGCGACTACGTCTCCAACGGAACCCGCGTGCTCCCGTTCTCGACCTTCTGTGGGGAACTTGGGTTGCCATGACTCGACTCTTGCGTACTCGAAATATGGACTCAGCCTGAACTTTCGAAATTGACCGATACCCCGACACTACGATTCGCCGCATGGAGTCGAATAGATCCTCATCCAGGTGACGCCATTCGGCTGGCCGGTCCAGATATTGAACATAGCGCCCATCATTGGATGATTCCTCGTTTGGATGCAGATACCACGCGATTCCAAGCTTTCTTCCGTCTGACAAATGTCTCAGCAAGGCGTACTTCACGAAATCTCCGATGTCCCCTACGTATCGATTTTGCATTTCGTTTCTTCCGCAAGACTTCCTACATTCTCTCTATCTCAGAACCGCGGGAAATTGCCGCCGGGAAAGCGACCGGGGGCGGCGCCAGGGAACTGGTTCATGAGTTTTTGCAGATTGCCTCCCTTCATCTTGCGGGCGGCTTTTTGCATTGTCTTGTGCTGCTTGAGGAGGCGGTTGAGATCCTGGATTTGCGCGCCGGCGCCGCGCAGGATGCGGCGCTTGCGGGAACCGTTGAGAATCGCCGGGTTGCCGCGCTCGCGGGGCGTCATGGAGTTGATCACCGCTTCCATGCGGACGAGTTGACGTTCGTCCATCATGCCTGCGGCGCCGGTCGGCAGAGCCCCCATTCCGGGCAGCTTGTCCATGATGCCGGCGACGCCGCCCATGTTGCGCATCTGCCGCAGTTGCTCGCGCAGGTCTTCCAGATCGAAGCCCCTGCCCTTGCGGACTTTCTGCGCCATGCGGGCGGCCTTGTCCTTGTCCACCTTGCGCTCGGCTTCTTCGATGAGCGACATCATGTCCCCCATGCCGAGTATGCGCGAGGCGATGCGCTGGGGATGGAATGGCTCCAGGGCGTCGGTCTTTTCGCCCATGCCGATGAACTTGACCGGCTTGCCGGTGACCTGGCGCACCGAAAGCGCCGCGCCGCCCCGGGCGTCGCCGTCGGCCTTGGTGAGCACCACGCCGGTCAAGGGCAGCGCCTCGCCGAAGGCGCGGGCGGTGGCGGCGGCGTCCTGGCCGGTCATGGCGTCCACGACGAACAGGGTTTCCGCCGGCTTGAGCGATTCATGCAACTGGCGGATTTCGAGCATCATTTCATCGTCAATGGCCAGCCTGCCGGCGGTATCGACGATCAGCACATCGACGAATCGTCTCTTGGCTTCGCGATGGGCCGCCGTGGCCTGGCCCAGCGCGCCGCGACTGCTGTCGCCCTCGAAGAATTCCGCCTCGACCTGGGCCGCAAGCGTGCGCAACTGGTCAATGGCCGCCGGGCGATACACATCGGCGCTGGCCACCATGACCTTCTTCCGCTGTTCGCGCTTGAGCCAGGCCGCGAGCTTGGCGACGGTGGTGGTCTTGCCCGAGCCCTGCAGACCGGCCATGAGAATCACCACCGGGGGCACCGCGCGCAGTTCGAGTTCCGCGTTCGCCGGGCCCATCACGGCTTCGAGTTCGGCCTGGACGATCTTGAGGAGGGTCTGGGCCGGCGTCAGGCTGCGGGCGATTTCCTGCCCGGTGGCCCGCCGCCTCACACGCTCGATGAAATCCCCGACCACGGGAAGCGCCACATCGGCCTCGATCAGCGCCCGGCGCACATCGCGCAGGGCGGCCCGCACCTGACTTTCGTTCAGGGCGGTCTTGCCGCTCAGGCTGCGGAAGGTTGTGGAAAGTCTATTGCTGAGATTTTCGAACATGGGCGGGTCTCGATGCGCGGTGGCCATTATAGCGGACTGTCCGGCGATGCCGCTGCGCAGGGTGAGGCGCAGCCGGCAAAGAGCAAAGCTCTTTGGGGACTGAACGGCTTGCCATGTATGACAAGACTGGGGTGTGGCGAAGCCACAAAAGCCGCGCCATGGATGGCATGAGCAACCACCCGGATTCCCCGAAGAGATTCTGCGACTGCGCTTCGCTTCGCGCAGAATGACATAGGGGGGAGGGCTTCGCTTCGCGCGGAGTGACAAGAGGGGCGAAGCGCCAAAATGAGAATTGCTGATCCACCACAGGAATCGCTTCAACCGGCCGGGAACTTGTGCGACACTCTGGCGTTCGCGGGCGCGGCTTTGGTTATTCTGAACGCGCCTGCCGGAATACCTCCGCGAGCGCGGGGGTTTGCCGGATTTCTGGAGCCATAACCCATGTCTGAGCCCAGTTCGGTCGCGGGGCTGATTGCCATTGCCTGCTACGGCCTGGGCTGGACATTGCAATGGCGAAGGCTGCGCGGCAATGCGGATACCCGCGCTTATGTGCTGGCCGCCGGCCTGGCCGCGGTTCTCGCCCATGGCGTGAGCGCCTGGGGAATCGTCCGCGACGCCGGCGGCTATCAGTTCGGCATTGCCCAGGTCAGCACACTGATCGCCCTGGCCATTTCCGTGCTGGCCCTGGGCTCCAATTTGCGCAAACCACTCGACAATCTGTTTCTCGGGCTGTTTCCCCTGGCGATGCTGGCAATCCTGCTCTCGCTGGGCAGCGGCAACAGTTCCCCCGGCGCCAGCCTCGGGCCGGTTTCCGGCAGCCATGTGCTATTGTCGGTGCTGGCCTATGGTTTCATTTCCATCGCCGCGCTGCAGGCGGTTTTTGTGTCCTGGCAGAACCACCAGCTCAAGCACGGCCAGGCCGGAGGACTGGTGGCGAAACTGCCGCCGCTGCAGGACATGGAAGGATTCCTCCTCGAATTGCTCTGGGCCGGGCAGGCGCTGCTCAGCCTGGCGATCATCATTGGCGCGTTTTTCATCGAAGACGTCTGGGGCCTTGAGGGCATTTTCCACAAGAGTTTCTTCAGCATTCTCGCCTGGTTGCTGTTCGCCGTGCTGCTTTGGGGCCACCATCGTCTTGGCTGGCGCGGAACCACCATGATCCGGGGAACGCTGACGGGTTTTGCCTTCCTGCTGGTGGGTTTTTATGGATCAAAATTCGTGCTTGAGTATGTTCTGGCCTGAGCTTCGCCGAACCATGCGATGCCTGCCGCCCCGGATGGCCTGGCTGCTGTTCGCCTGGCTTGGCGGCGCTGTCGCACACGCCCAGGACATGGCAGCCGCCCGGGCGGCCTGGACCGAGGGGGATTTTCTCGCTGCGGCGGAGAACGCCGCCGGGCTTGGGACTTCCGATGGCCACGCACTCGCGGCGGAATCACTCGCCACCCACGGTTACTTCCAGGGCGCTGAAGAAGAGCTTGAAGAGTTGTATGCCGAAGCGGTCCGCCATGGCGAGGAAGCCGTTCGGCTCAACCCGGAAAGCGCTTACGCCCACATCCAGTTCGCCCACGCCATGGGCCGGCTCGCCGAAACGTCGGGCGTCCTGGAAGCGCTCAACAATGGCTATGCCCAGCGCGTGCGGGACTCGCTGGAGACCGCCGCGGAACTCGACCCGGAATCGCCCCTGGCCCATTCCGGCATTGCCATGTGGCACGCCGGGGCATTGGATGCGGCGGGTTTGATCGCGCGCACCCTGTTCGGCGCCTCCCGCTCCCGGGCGCTGGAGCATATTGAACTGGCGCTGGCATACGACTCCGGCACCAAGCTCGTGCTGCACGATGCCGCGGCCGCGCTGATCCTGCTGAGTGAAAGGCGTTACGGGGGCCGGGCCAGGGAACTGCTGCTGACCGCCCGGGACATTCCCGAACGCGATGCCAGGGACGGGTTCATCCAGCAGAGCATTGTGGATATTCTGGCGCAACTCGACGACTGAGGCAGCGTGCTCCGGGGAGGGAATCTTTCAGGGATTCGCTGAAGCCTCGGCAAGAGTCGGGATTGTCATGGCTTCGAATCTGGCTAGCCCGGTCATGCGGCGGGAAACGGGCCTGACGCCGGCTTCGCTCTGGCAGGCAAGCGCGCAGTGGTAGCCGCCGTCCGGCTGCAAGACCAGGAATCGCCAGGGGGAGTTCTCTCCATTGCGGAGAGTCACCCGAAATCCCATCCTATCCGCCTCGTTCCCCGCATGGCGAACCGCAAATTGCCGCAGCGAGGGAGCCAGGGCGGCGCCACGGGCCTTGCTCCAGGCTTCCTTGAGGGTCCATACCCGGTAAAACCACGCCAGGCGGAACTCGGCGGGCAATCGCATCAACTCCGAAACTTCCGCAGGCTGGAACCAGCGCCTGGCGAGCCGCTCGACATGGCGCGGTTTATGACCGTTCTCCAGGTCTATGCCCAGCCTCTGCGGGGGCCCGGTGGCAAGGATAATGCGATCTCCCGAATGGGCCAGACTGAAGCCCATCGGCGGCTCTCCCGCCGCGAGCGCGGGTTTGCCGCGGGGGCCGGTCTCGAATCGCCACTCCACCGGCGAGCGCTCGGGCGCGAGATGCGACAGCGCCCCCCGCAGCAGCAGGCGGCCCAGGGCGAATTGGCGTTGCCGGAAGCGGGAGCGGCAGGCGCGAAAATAATCGAATTCCTCTTCGCTGAGCCAGGGCAGACCGAGCCGCAACCCGGACTCGGAGACGTCGCCAATGCGCAAATACCACAATTGCAGTTGCAGCGAATCCTCGCTCATTTGCCGGCCTGAGCGCCGAAGGCGGGCGGCGCAAAGCGGGCGGCAATGAATTCGGCGAGCACCCGGTATTCATCCCGCCGCGGATCGGATTTGCGCCAGGCCATGCCAATGCGCCGGCAGACTTTTTCCGAGCGGAAGCGGCGCAGGGGCAAATTGGTTTCGCCGAGCACATCGCCCGCCACCGCCACGGCGGGCAGCAGCGTCAGGCCGAGTCCATTGGCGACCATTTGCACCAGAGTGTGCAGGCTGGTGCCCTGGTAGACGAGATTGGTTTCCGCGGATTGCAGGTCGCAGGCTTCCAGGGCGTGGTCGCGCAGACAATGGCCTTCCTCGAGCAGCAGCAGGGATTCGCCGCGAAGCTGGGACTGCCGCACCGACTGTTCCCGCTCGAGGGGGTGGCCGGGCGGCATGCAGAGCAGAAACTCGTCCTCGAACAGGATCGTGGTTTCCACGTCCCGTAATGGGTAGGGAAAGGCGAGCATCAACACGTCGAGCTTGCCCTGGGTCAGCATGGAGGCAAGCCGCGCGCTGATTTCCTCTTTCAGGTACAGCCGCAGCTTGCTATAGGTCTGGCGCAGGTCACAGAGCATTCTCGGCAGCAGGAACGGGCCGATGGTGGGAATGACTCCAAGCCTGATTTCCCCCGTCAGCGAGCCTCTTTCGGCCCGGGCAAGGCAGATGAAGTCCTCGACTTCCCCGAGGATCGTCCGCGCCTGGGCGAGCAGCCTCTCTCCCACCGGGGTGATCAGCACCGACTTTCGATTGCGCTCGAAAATCATGACGCCAAGCTGCTGCTCAAGCTCCCGAATCGCCGTGCTGAGGGTCGACTGGGTAACGAAGCAGGTTTCCGCCGCCTTGCTGAAATGCCGGTGTTCGGCCACCGCGACCAGGTATTTGAGTTGCCTGACCGATGGAATCATTGGACCAACTTGATCGCCCCCTCAATCAACTGGACCGCAATTATGAAACATGACAAGGGCCGTGTCCCCAGGTTCCCCGGAATCGTCAAAATCCTGCGATATTTTCCGGAGTCTTCCCACAGACGGTTTGCAATGTCGGCTAGAATCCCGGCGTACCCGCCCCGTGTCGGCACCCGAATACCATGACAGTAAAGCAATGACAAACTCGCCTGACGGGTCGGACTCGGCCGATTTCGACCTGCCGTTCAAGTGCCTGGCCCTGGACCTGGAGGTCGAAAAGCAAGACCAGCGCATCAAAGCGCTTGCCGCCGTGCAATCAGATACCGGCAAGGCATTCCATCGCAAATTCAGAAGAGAAATCAAGCCGTCCGTCTGGCGTGAATTGGAAACCTTTGCCGAAGAATCGGAGATTTTGCTCGGACATAACCTGATAGCGTTCGACCTGACCTATCTGGCCGCGGCGATACCGGAGTCGCGACTGCTCGAAATGCCGACGCTCGATACGCTGCGGCTCAGTCCGCTCGCCTTTCCGCGCAATCCATATCACAGCCTTGTAAAGCACTACAAGGACGGCGGCATTGTTCGCGGCGTGCGCAACAATCCCGAACTCGATTGTTGCGAGTCCCTGAAACTGCTCGCGGATCAGGTCGATGCCTTCCGCGCCATGGACCCTGCCCTGCTCGCCTGTTACCACTGGCTGACGACCAGGGACAATCAATCAAACGATGGCAACGATGGGACACCCACCCGCGGGAGATGGAACACAAATTGGATTGGATTCGATCAATTGTTTACGGAGATACGCGGCAAAACCTGTCCGACCGAAGCCGAAGCGAACGACGCGATAGCGAACAGGCTCTATGAAAACTCCTGTCTCACGCAAGGACGCGGTCTGTTTGGCAAGTTGATGCGCAACGGCTGGCCGCTCGCCTACACGCTGGCCTGGCTTTCGGTGGCGGGCGGAAATTCGGTCATGCCGCCATGGGTTCGGCATCAGTTTTCCGAGGCTGGCGAACTCGTCCGCCGCCTGCGCGATACCGCTTGCACCGAGCCGGATTGCAACTGGTGCCGGAAACATCACGACGCGAAAAAAGAACTCAAGCGCCTGTTCGATTTCGACGGATTTCGCCCCGAGCCCAAGGACGATGCGGGCAAACCCATGCAGCAATCAATTGTCGAGGCCGCCATGGCCGGAAAACACGCGCTCGGCATCTTGCCGACGGGAACCGGCAAATCCCTTTGCTACCAAATTCCCGCACTTTCGCGATTCGACAAGACGGGCGCGTTGACGGTTGTCATTTCGCCGCTGGTGGCGCTAATGGCCGACCAGGTAACCAGTCTCGAAAATCGCAACATCGAGGCCGCCTCAACCATCAACGGAATGCTTTCATTGCCAGAGCGCGCCGCCGCGCTTGACCGCGTCCGTCTGGGAGATGCGGGCATCGTTTTGATCTCTCCCGAACAATTACGCAGCAGCACCGTGCGCAAGGCGTTGGCACAGCGTGAAATTGGACTTTGGGTGCTCGACGAAGCGCATTGTCTTTCACGCTGGGGCCATGATTTCCGCCCCGATTACCGCTACATCGCCAGATTTATCAAGGAGAACACCACGGCGCAAGCGGGGTACCAGCCGCCGGTATTGTGCTTGACCGCAACGGCAAAACCCGAAGTGGTCAATGAAATCCGCGAACATTTTCGGGAAAAACTCGGCATCGAACTGCAACTGTTCGACGGCGGAGCACATCGCAAGAACCTCGAATTCGAGGTCGTCAGCACTACGGCCAGCGAAAAACGCCACCTCATCAGCAAACTGCTCGAATCGGATCTGCCGTCCGATATACCCGGCGGCGCGATCATTTATTGCTCCACGAAGCGTAGAACCGAAGAGATCGCGGAGTTTCTGAAAGAGCGGGAAGTCTCCGCGAACTTCTTCCACGCCGGGTTGCGGCCGGAATCGAAAAAAACTGTGCAGGAAGCATTCATCGAGGGTGAATTGCGGGTCATCGTCGCGACCAACGCATTCGGCATGGGCATAGACAAATCCGATGTGCGTCTGGTGATTCACGCCGACATTCCGGGTTCACTGGAAAACTATTTGCAGGAAGCGGGACGCGCCGGACGCGACCGTAAAAACGCCCGCTGCGTTCTGCTCTATACGCCGGAAGACGTGGAACGCCAATTCGGCATGTCGGCCCGCTCCCGGCTGACCCAACATGAAATTCACGGCATTCTGCGCGCGCTGCGCAATCTCGACAAACGCAAGAAGATGCAAGGGGAAGTCGTGGCGACATCAGGCGAGATTCTCGGCGAAGACCACGACGCGGCGTTCGAACGGGACGATTTGACCGACGACACCCGTGTGCGCACCGCGGTCTCCTGGTTGGAAGAGGCGAGCTTGCTGAGCCGCGAAGAAAACCACGTTCGAATCTTCCCTTCCTCGCTGCGGGTGAACTCGGTTGAAGAAGCGCGCGATAGAATCGAAAACCGCATCGAGCCTGAAAGCTACCGCAAACAATTGCTTTCAATCGCCGCCAGACTGATCGACGCGGACCCGGCGGAAGGCATTACAACCGACGAGCTCACGCAGGTCTCCGGGATGAGTCCAGAGCGGGTCCGCAAGGCGCTGTATGATCTTGAAACCCTTGGCGTCGCCAATAACGACACCGCGCTGACCGCATTCGTGCATCAAGGCGGGGTGAACAGCTCGCGCAAGCGGTATGAGGCCGCCAGCGCGATGGAAAAATCGCTGATCGACCAATTGCGTGAACAAGCGCCCGATCTGCAGGAAGGAGATTCGGAAAATCTGAATCTGCGCGTGACCAACCAGCGTCTTAAGGATCTTGGCCACGACAACGCCTTGCCGGAACGGGTTATGCGGATGTTGCGGGGCCTGGCCGGCGACGGGCGCGAAGAAGCCGCCGGCAAGGGAAGCATCTCGACCAGGCGCCAAGGGCGGCAGGATACGATCAGGCTGACTTTGAACCGCAACTGGAATGCGTTGCAAACAACCGCTGAATTGCGCCGCGCCGCCGCGAATTGCCTGTTGGAGCACCTGCTTTCCCGGTTGGATAAAGGCAGCCAGGGAGTCGATCTGCTTGCCGAAACGACCTTGAGTTTGTTGCGGCAAGCGCTCGATTCCGACCTCGACTTGACTTCGCGGATCAAGGAATTGGGGATCAAGGATTCGCGAAAGCTCTTGGACCGCGCGTTGATGTGGCTGCACGAACAGGAAATTATTCGCCTGAACAAGGGCCTCGCGGTGTTTCGCCCGGCAATGACGATCAAACTCGGCGACGACTGGAAGCGCGGTTTTGGCAGAGCCCAATTCAAACGGCTCGAACTCCATTACCAGGACAGGATGTTGCAGATCCATGTAATGGACGAGTACGCGCAAAGAGGAATCGAGGAAATCGCAGATGCCATTCAACTGGCGATGGAATACTTCGAGCTGGAACAGGAAGCGTTCCTGGCGCGCTGGCTGCCGGACAGGAAAGCCGAAATCAGCCGGCAGATGACGCCGAAGTCCTGGCAAAAAATCGTCGAAAGCCTGAACGATCCCGCGCAAGAGAAAATCGTCACCGATAATCGCGAACAAACCAGTGTGCTCGTGCTTGCGGGACCGGGTTCGGGCAAGACCCGGGTTCTCGTTCACCGCATCGCCTGGTTGCTGCGCGCACGGCGCGAGCGGCCGGGAAGCATCATCTCACTGGCATACAACCGCCACGCGGCGGTGGACATTCGGCGGCGCCTGCGTGAATTGGTTGGCGACGACGCCAATGGCGTAACTGTCATGACCTGTCACGGTCTCGCCATGCGTCTCATCGGCGCGAGTTTCAGCGTGCAGGCGGGCGGGGAGAGAAAACACAAACCGGACGATGACAATTTCAGGGAAATATTGCGCCAGGCCATCGCCCTGTTGCGGGGCGAGGGTCTGCCGCCGGAGGAACTCGACGAAAATCGCCAGCGTCTGCTGGCCGGCTTCCGCTGGATTCTCATCGACGAGTATCAAGATATCGGCGCTGAGGAATATGCGCTGATCTCCGCTTTATCCGGCCGCACACTGAAAGAGGAACAAGATCGTCTGAGCCTGTTCGCGGTGGGCGACGACGACCAGAACATTTACGCCTTTGACGGCAAATCCGTCGAATACATCCGGCGTTTCGAATCCGATTACGATGCCCGGCGCGCCTATCTCATCGACAACTACCGCTCCAGCGCCCGCATTATCGAAGCGTCAAATGCGCTGATCGCGCCGGCCAGGCAACGAATGAAGCCCGACCATCCGATCCAAATCAATTCCGCCCGGCGCGAAGATCCGCCGGGAGGAACATGGGAAGAAATAGATCCGGTGGTGCGGGGGCGGGTGCAAATTCTTCCTTGCGACGATACCGTGTCGCAGGCCCGTGCAGCCTTGCGCGAATTGCGCCGTCTCGAAGAGTTGGCGGGGCCGAAGAACTGGGAATGGAGCAGATGCGCGGTAATCGCCCGCGAATGGAAGTTCCTCGACCCGGCGCGGGCCGCCTGCGAACTCGAAGGTATCGAAGCGCAGTTCGGCAAGGAACAATTCCGCGGCTTCTGGCGCTTGCGGGAAACGCAGGCGCTGCTGACATGGCTGCGGGCGCGAAAACCGCGTGTCGTGAAGCCGTCGGCCATACTCCAATGGCTGAAAGAACAAGCGCCGGGGCGCTGGAACGAACTATTGCGCGAAGCGGTGGAGGAATATGACGAAGAAAATGGCGACGCGGAAACGCCGGCAGATCACTTCATCGAGTGGCTGGCGGAATGGGGCCGCGACATTCGCGGCCGCCAACGCGGATTGCTGCTGCTTACCGCCCATCGGGCCAAGGGTCTGGAATTCGATCACGTGATCGTGCTCGATGGCGGGTGGACCAGACCCAACTCTCGCGAAGACCGGGATGCCCCGCGCAGGCTCTTGTACGTAGCCATGACGCGGGCGCGCCAAACGCTCACTCTGACACGCATGAAGAATGAAGCGAATCCATTGGTCGATGCACTCGGAAATCCGCCCGCCGTCTTGCCCGGGGAAACGCCGGCCGCCTTGTTTCCCGGAGTCGGGGAAACTCCGGGAGATTATGTCGTGGGGGATGATCCGCAACTCACCGCGCGGTACCAGCGGCTGGATTTGGAAATGGTCGACCTGGGCTTCGCCGGCAGACAGGCGCCGCGCAATCCCGTGCATCGGATGATCGGTAATCTCCAACCCGGCCATTCCCTGGAACTTCGCGCTACCGGGGACTCTCGCTGGGACTTGTTCAACTCGTCCGGGCGACGCGTGGGCCGGCTGTCGGCAAAGTTCACACATCCCGCGGACGAACGTTGCTGCCACGCTTCGGTTTTCGCCGTTGTTCAATGGAGCAAGGAGCAGTCGGAACCGGAATTCCATGACAGCATCCGCTGCGACCGTGAATGGGAGGTCGTCATCCCCGAACTCGTTTTCCTGCCCGAAGAGTAAGCCAGACTGTGCGCAACCGCTCAGCGTCCTGCCCATTGCTGTCCAGCGATCACGCTGCGACACACGCATGAGGTTATCGGTCAAGGGCCGGGACCATCAGAATATCGGTGTCGAGCTGGATCATCGTAAGTATTCCTTCGCAAGAGTGTTATAACGCACATCGCCGCACTCCGCCGGGCGGAATTTTCCCCGCCAGCGGGACGCGAAAGACGGTTCGTGATGCCCGGCTGCATCCCTCAACAAGCGCTCAACGAGCGACGACAGCGACAATCCCCGCGACTTGGCGTAGCTCTTGGCCACCGGCAGCAAATTCGTGCTCCTGCCGCAGTAACCTTCAAAACCGGGGACAGCTTGAACGCTGCTGGAGCCTGGGTTACTTTTCCGGACTTCTTGTTGCGAGGTTATCGTCATGATTCTGATTCGACCCGGCCGCGAACTGATTGCCGCTGCCGCCCTTGTACTGTTCCTGCCCGCGTCCCTGGCGCTGGCTGACTCTTCCATCAAGCGAATTCATTCGACCAATTTCGGCATCGACCAGGGAGAGATCGAGGAAATCAAGGCGCAGATGCAGGCCGCGGTAGACGGCGATTTTCTCAACGGCTCTCTCTTGCTGGTCGGCAACGGCAAGGGCGTAGGCGTACTCGAGTCGGTAGGCCTGCTCTCGCCGGAGAAACCCAAACCAGTGAATCAGGACTCGATCTTCCGCATCTACTCCATGACCAAGCCCATCGTCAGCGTGGCGATCATGACCATGGTCGAAGACGGACTGATGGCGCTCGACGATCCGGTCTCGAATTTCATTCCTGAATTCGCCGACGCCCAGGTTATCGATCAGGAGACCGGCGAATTGAGTCCAGCCGAAAACGTGATGACGATCGAGCATCTGCTGACCCACGAATCGGGCCTGATCCAGGCGATTTTCTCGCCCGACAGCGAATTGGGGCAGATGTACGCCAGCGATTTGCGAGGAGATCTTTCGGCGCGGGAACTCGCCGCGAAAATCGGGCAACTTCCCTTGTACTTCGAGCCGGGAACCGTCTGGCATTATGGTCATTCGACAGATGTGCTCGGCGCCGTACTCGAAGTGGCTGGCGGCCAGACTCTCGATCTTGTCTTGCAGGAACGAATTTTCGAGCCGCTGGGCATGGACGAAACCTGGTTCTGGGTTCCCGAGCGGGAGGCTTTTCGCATTGCCGAACCGATTCATGGCGCAGCGATGACCGATAACACCGTACCGCGGCGCATGCTGTCCGGAGGCGGCGGCCTGAATTCGACAGCCGAGGACTACGTCCGATTCGCGGAAATGCTGCTCAACGGCGGCGAGTATCGCGGCGCGCGCATCATTGAAGAAACTACGCTGGAACAAATGCTGCAGCCGAAGATCGGGGATGACGTGTCGCGCGAGTACTACTTTTTCGGCCCTGTCGGCGATTGGGGCCTCGGCTTCCATTTGCAGCCCACCACCGACAATCCAGATGGACCATACAATTTCGGCTGGCGCGGCATCGGCGGCACCATCTTCATCGTGGACCGGGAGAACGACTTCTACATGATCTACATGGAACAGAAATGGGGCGGCCCGCCGGCGCCATTCGACAACAA
Organism: Pseudomonadales bacterium; assembly: GCA_022827425.1. GTDB lineage: Bacteria > Pseudomonadota > Gammaproteobacteria > Pseudomonadales > Pseudohongiellaceae > UBA9145. The sequence goes on from JAJDSZ010000118.1 coordinate 22,023, forward strand.
TGCCGCCCAGCGCGTGGTCTACGAGGCGATGCGGAACTGACGGAGTGGCCGGGCCAGGGTTTGCAACAAGGGAGTTTGAACACTGCGCCTCGAAGACGACGAGTTGCTCCGAACGCTTGTAGACATGAAAACCGATGGCAACATCGTGCCTCCACCTGTATTGATTTGCGAGAAACGGCAATACGACGGTCACGATGTTGCAGTGGTTATGGTCAGACCTTCCGATTCGCCGCCGGTCAGATGCAAAGGCTTGATTCATATTCGCTCAGGCCCAAGGAGGGGAATTGCAAACGCCCAGGAAGAGCGCATATTGAACGAGAAACGCCGCAGCGCGGATAGGCCGTTTGACGTTTCACCGATAGCTGGCGCAGATCATTCCGAACTCAACAGGAGGATGTTCGAGGATGAATATCTTCCGGGCGTGGTGGACCGTGAACATCTGAGGCAAAACGATCGAAGCCTGATCGAGCGATTGGCGGCAGCAAAAATGATTGCATCGGTCGACGATGATCGTGCAACAATTCTCGGCCTGCTTGTTGTCGGCATCCGCCCTCGCGATTTCATTCCGGGCGCCTACGTTCAGTTCCCGCGTATCGCGGGAACTGAACGTAGGCGGATGAGATAACCGACGCGCTGGGATTCGTCCAGCGATTCGGAGTCGGTATCGCGAATGCGCAACGCCTGATGCACGAGGCCGGACATCCCGATATTGAGTTTTCGGTAGAGCCGGAACATATCTTGGCGACCGTCCGGGCGGCTCGGGATCCAAGTAGTGGAGATATGGCGTGACAGTTCCCGTGCTGACCTTTTTCAACAACAAGGGAGGCGTCGGCAAGACGTCTCTGGTTTACCACGTTTCGTGGATGCTTTCGCTCACCGGAGAGAGTGCTCGTATGTGACCTTGATCCACAGGCGAACTTGACGGCATTGTTTTTGGAAGAAGACGAACTGGAATCTTTATGGCCCGAAGACAATGGCAACTCAACGATGTATCAATCCCTGGAACCACTGACCCAAGTAGGGGATTTAACCGAACCGAAGATTCGTTTCCCATCAGATGCGCTTGGCCTGATCCCGGGAGATTTGGCCTTGTCCAGCTTTGAGGACTTTTTGTCAAACGAATGGTCCAGGGCACTTGATGAGAAGAACCCGTATCGGGCCTTTCGAATCCTGACTGCTTTTTGGCAAATCATGCAAGACTGTGCAAGGAAAATGAATGCGACAATCGTGTTAGTTGATGTCGGCCCCAACCTGGGTGCGTTGAATCGCTCCGTACTGATTGCCACTGACTTTGTTATCGCGCCACTCAACGCAGATCTGTTTTCAGCACAAGGCCTGAGAAATCTCGGGCCTATGCTTTCAGACTGGAGGTCGGGTTGGTCAAAACGTCGCGACAGGTGGCAGTCTCCCGATTTCGCGCTGCCGGAAGGCGCCATGCGTCCAATCGGGTACATTGTTCAACAATACGGGGTATACGGAAAAAAACCAGTAAAAGCGTATGAGAAGTGGGTAAACCGAATGCCTGAAATCTATGCCCGACGCTTGCTGGAAGCTGATGGGCCATTTTCCGATGCGCCAAGTAGCGACAAGAACTGCCTCGCGACCGTAAAACACTATCGAAGCCTGGTGCCAATGGCTCAAAAGGCAAAAAAGCCCGTTTTCCTGTTGACCAGCGCTGATGGCGCTATTGGCGCTCACGGTTCCGCAGCGTATTCCGCGCATAAAGATTTCCGAATACTTTCAGATCTAATTCGCACGCGTGTCAACCTCGATCAGGCGTAACCGCCGACCATGACTCTGTCCAGGTGGGCGTGAATGGAGCCCGCCTTTCCTTCCCGAACCAGTTGTGCTGGCGTCATGCCACCAAATTCGGACAAGGTCCAGTCCGAAAACACTCACTGCGCGGTCAGGTCGTATTTGCGCAGGTAGCCGCGTAGCTGGTCGTAGCTGAGCTTGAGGAATTCGGCGGTCTTGCGCTGGTTGAACTGGTTTTGCCGCAGGGCCTGGCCCAGGAGCTGTTTTTCGTAATCCCGCAAATGGCGGCGAAAGTCGATTTCGCCTGTTTGCGTCAGGTCGGGAGCGGCAGCGGAGACGGCAGAATCGCTGCTTGCGCCCTGCCCTCCCCGATCCACCGCAGACCAAGGCGCTTCGACAGACCGCGCCGGCGCGGGGCGCCAGGGCGAGGCAAATGGGTCGAAGACCAGTTCCTTCACAAGTTTGCCGCCATGCTGGTACACCGCGCGCTCGACCACATTCTTGAGTTCCCGCACATTGCCCGGCCAGGGCCAGGCAAGCAGGGCGGCGTGGACCTTGCGGCTGAATCCGGCGAAATACTCCCCGCCCATCTCCTTCACCATACCCACGGCAAAGTGTTCGGCGAGGATGGGGATATCCTCCCGCCGCTCCCGCAGTGGCGGGAGGGTGATCACATCGAAAGCCAGCCGGTCGAGCAAGTCGTCGCGAAACCTGCCTTTGCCGGCAAGTTCCGGCAGATCCTCATTGGTGGCGGCAATCAGGCGCACGTCCACCGAGAGGGCATCGCTGGCGCCCAACCTTTCGAATTCGCCGTATTCGATGACCCGCAGGATTTTCTCCTGCACCGCCATGCTGGTATTGGCGAGTTCATCGAGAAACAGCGTGCCTTCATGGGCGCGCTCGAACAGGCCCCGGCGCATTTTCGCCGCGCCGGTGAAGGCGCCGGCTTCATGGCCGAACAACTGGGCTTCGAGAAGGGATTCACTGAGGGCGGCGCAATTGAGCTTGAGGAAACTGCTTTCCCAGCGGCGGGAAAGGTGGTGCAGGCGGGTGGCGACAAGTTCCTTGCCGGTGCCGCGCTCGCCCACGATGAGCACGGGCTTGCGCAGTGGCGCCACGAGGGAGACGTGTTCCTGCATTTCGAGGAAGCTCGCGGCTTCGCCGATCATGCGAAACGGGGAGTCCTGGCTTGTCATTTCCTGATCCGGAACCACCTTTCTTGCTACTGGCGCAAATTACCACAAGTTGGCGTTTTCAGCCATTTCTTTCAGGGCGCCTCATCAGCGATGCGGTATTTTCCCCATGAATTCAATGCCTTGGAAATTTCTCCCCGAGTTGGCACGGAAACTGCTGGAGTAAGGGCGGAATGGAACAAATCCTTCCGAATGGCAAGATTCGATTTCACAGGAGGAATCAGCAATGAGCATTTTTTCAAGACTGTCCGACATCATCAATTCCAATATCAGCGCCCTGCTCGACAAGGCCGAGAATCCGGAAAAGATGATTCGCATGGTGATTCAGGAAATGGAGGACACCCTGGTGGAAGTGCGCTCAAGCACGGCCCGGGTGATGGCGGAGAAAAAAACCCTGACCCGCCGCCTCGAACAGTTGCGGGCCCAGGCCGAGGACTGGGAGTACAAAGCCGAACTCGCGCTCGGCAAGGACCGCGAAGACCTGGCCCGGGCCGCCCTGGTGGAAAAGGCCACGATCCAGTCCCGGGTGGAACTCACCGAGGCCGACCTGTTCAAGCTCGAAGAAACCCTGGACAAGCTCGACGGCGAAATCAGCCAGCTTCAGGACAAGCTCAACGACGCCAGGGCGCGGCAGAAGACCATCGTCATGCGCACCCGGGCCACGAGCACCCGGCGCGATGTGCGCAAGCAACTCAGCAGCCAGGCGATTGACAACGCCATGGATAAATTCGAGCATTACGAGCGCAAGATCGACCAGATGGAAGGCCAGATCGACAGCGACAGTGTGGAGCAAAAGGGCTTGCAGGCCGAATTCGATGAACTGGCGCGTGAAGAAAACATCGATCAGGAACTGCAGGAATTGAAAGATCGCGTGAAAAGCAAATAGGTCACGGATATGAATGCCTTCACTTTC
>JAJDSZ010000110.1 GCA_022827425.1 Pseudomonadales bacterium
AAAATACCGACCAGGCCGCCCGCCAGCGGGTAATAGCCGATGGCGTTCTTCTGCCTTGCCTCGTTGAATTCGAGCGTCAGCGGAATCGGGACGCGGGTAAGAAACTGTATTGCGAACAGCAGCGCCGCCAATTCCTCGCGCGCGGCTTTCATGGCCGTTTGCCGCTGACGCCGGCTTCCTCGAAGGACGCCATGTCGGCCAGAATAGCTCCGGCTGCGCGCAACAACGGCCAGGAGACCAGGGCGCCCGTACCTTCGCCCAGGCGCAGGTTCAGTTGCAGCAGCGGCTCCGCCCCGATGGCGTCGAGCATGAGGCGGTGGCCGGGTTCGGCGCTCTCGTGGGAGAAAACCAGATTGGTCCGGCAGGCGGGTTCGAGCCGCAGCGCCGCCAGGGCCGCCGCCGTGGCGATGTAGCCGTCCACGAGCACCAGGCGGCGGGATTGCGCCCCTCCGAGCATGGCTCCGGCGAGCATGGCGATTTCAAAGCCGCCGTATTCCGCCAGGGCCCGGGCAGGTTCGAGCCTTGATGGGGTCCTGGCTGCCGCCTGCAAGAGTATCGCCCGCTTGTGAGCCACACCCGCGGCATCGAGACCGGCGCCGGGGCCGATCAGTTCGGGCAGCGGCAGCCCGAGCATCTTGTGCGCCAGCATGGCCGCCGAGGAAGTGTTGCCGATTCCCATTTCTCCCAGGCAAAGTGCATCGCACTCGGCTTCCCGCCCCAATTTCCTTCCATGGTCCAGAGCGGTTTCACATTGCGCGGCCGACATGGCGGGACCGGTGGCGAAATTGGCGGTGCCCGGCCCCAGGCGCCGGTCCAGCAGTTTCGGATGCGCCATGGGCTCGCGCATTCCGGCATCGACCAGGGTCACGGGAATCCCGAACTTCCGCGCAAAGACCGTAGCCGCGGCGCCGCCGGCCAGAAAGTTGCGCGCCATCTCCATAGTGACCGTTTGCGGCCAGGCGGACACTCCCGCTTCGGCTATGCCGTGATCCGCTATGAATATGATGAGCGCCGCCAGATCCAGTTCGGGCGCCAGCGATCCCTGGGCCGCGGCGATTTGCGCGGCCAGCGCCTCAAGCTTGCCAAGCGAACCCGGCGGCTTGGTCTTGCCATGAATCAGGCGCCATGCCTGATGCGCAACGGACTCGGCTTCGTTCATATTCGGAAACGCGCGGTCAAAAGCGGATTGTAGACTATCAAACCCTTCGCCCGCAGCGGGCGGGCCACGGCGCTTCGAAATCACTGGAACCCATTTTGATCGCGACTTGAATTCACGGCATAATGCCCGGCAGATGGAGCCGCCGGCTTCGGCGGCATTGGGAACACGGTGTGAATCCGTGGCTGTGCCCGCAACTGTAAACCGGGAATTTTCGGCCTGATTGCCACTGGAGCATGCTCCGGGAAGGCGGTCGCAAATGCTGATCGGTGAGCCAGGAGACCTGCCATCGCGTCGTTCGCCCGAAGACCGGGAACAGTCTTCCGAGGGCGGAAAGAATGCGACTCCGCAGACTTTCCCAGAAACGACACCTGGGTCCTGACCGGGAGCACCGGGATGGAAGAGAAGTCGATCATGCGCCGGATACCCTGGCGCAAGCGGGAGTCGTTCATGTATAAAGCCACTCTTTTGTCAGCCTTTTTCGCGCTGTTGTTCCTGGTTGCGGAAACCCCGGCCCTTGCCGCGGAAGAGAATAATCAAGCCACGGAAGAAATCGAGGAAATCATTGTCGATGGCACCCGGCTGGGCCAACTCAGGGCGGAAACCGGAACCAGCGTCAGCATCATCGATCCGGCAGAGTTGGAGGCCCTGGGCTTTCGCTTCGCGGTGGATGCGATCACCGCCGCGCCGGGTGTCACCGTAAACCAGAATGGGCCTTTTGGCGGGTCCGCCAGCGTTCGCATCCGGGGCGCCGCCAGCGAACAGACCCTGGTGCTCGTGGATGGCGTGCCGGTCAACGATCCTTCCTCTCCCGGCGGCGGCTTCAATTTCGCCCGCCTCGACACCGGCATGATCGAACGAATCGAGATTCTGAAAGGCCCGCAGTCGTCGCTCTGGGGTTCGGACGCTATAGGCGGCGTGGTTTCTATCGTTACCCGGCAGCCGGAAACCGGTGGCGGCGGCGACCTGTTCGTCGATCTCGGCTCCTTCGCCACGCGACACGGCGGCGCGTCCTTCGAACATGCCGGCGACGCCACGGATTTCCGGCTTGCCGCCTCGACGATAACCAGCGACGGTATTTCCAAGGCCGATGAAGCCAACGGCAACAGCGAAGCCGACGGCTACGATTCCCGCACGCTCGCGGCGAAAGGCGGCCTCGATCTCGCCAGCGGCGGCCGGCTGCAGGCCGACTTGCTGACCAGCGCCGCCAGAGCCAACTTCGACAGCTTCAGCAGCGGCGCCCAAGGCAGTGTCGGCGATGGTCCGGAGGTCAGCGAAACCGGAGAAATCGCCGCCAACGTCTCCCTGTCCCTGCCTTCCGGCGCCCTTGAACACCTGCTGCTCGCCGGCTATTCGGACATCGAGCGGGAGAATTTCCGGGACGGCGCCAGCACCTTCCAGGCCGAGGGGCGACGCGGCCTGCTGCGCTACCAGGGAACCCTGGGCATTGACGAAAACAACACCCTGGCGTTTGGCGCCGAGCACGAAAAAACCGAGACCCTGCTCGAGGAAACCGCCATCGACAGCGTGTTTGCGGTTCACGAAATCAAACCCACCGGCAATCTGACGCTGACCGGCGGCCTGCGCGCCGACCGCCACGAGAAATTCGGTACGGAAACCACCGCCCGGCTCGGCGCCGCGGTGCAACTGAACGGCAATCTCACCTTGCGCGCGAGCTGGGGCGACGGCTTCAAGGCGCCCAGCCTGTTCCAGACAACATACTTCTGCTGCGGCGCCGAGGCGCCCAATCAGGAACTCAGTCCGGAGTCTTCCCGGGCCTTCGACGCCGGCATCGAATGGTTCGCGCCGGACGGAGGGGCGAGCATTGGCGCCACCGCATTCAGCCAGCACACTGAAAACCTGATCAATTTCTCCTTTTCCGTGGGCGGTTACGAGAACATAGCTGAAGTCGATTCCGACGGCGTCGAGATTTACGGCAGTCTCGCGCTGTCCGGCGCGTTCCAGCTGCGCGCGAACTATGCCTTCGTCGACGCCCGGGACGGCGCCGGCGACGCGCTGATCCGTATTCCCCGCCACAGCGGCGACCTGAGCCTCGATTACGACGCGGGCGGCGCCTGGACCGGGCGGCTGCTGCTGCGCCACAACGGCCGGGAAGACGACCGCGGCGATGGCTTCGTCGATGACTGGACCCGCCTCGACCTCACCGCCCGCTACCGGATTTCCGACCGGCTGGAGATGTTCGTCCGGCTGGAAAACCTGCTGGACGAACATTACCAGCAGATTCTCGGCTATGGCACTCCGGGCCGCTCCGGCAGCGTCGGCATGCGGCTGCGTTACTAGTGACTGCGCACAGAATCATGCGGATGGGCGGTCGGGCGTTTTCCAGGGCGAACGGGGCGATTCTCGCCTGTCTGCTACTATCGCTGGCGGCTTGCGACGCGCAAACTCCCGCCGCCGCGCCGCAAACGGGGAATTTCAGGCCCATGCGAATTGTGAGCCTGGATTACTGCGCCGACCAGTATGTGCTGAAACTGGTGGAGCGAGAGCGCATCCTCGCTCTTTCGCCCGATGCGGCGAAGGAATTTTCCTACATGCGCGAGTCCGCCGCGGGCATGCCCACGGTGCGGCCGGTGGCGGAGGATGTGCTCGTGCTGCGGCCGGACCTCGTCATCCGTTCCTACGGCGGCGGACCGAACGCGGCGGCCTTTTACGCCCGCGCGGGCATCCCGGTGCTCAATGTCGGCAACGCGGCGACGATCGGGGAAATCCTGACGGTCATGGCGCAGGTGGCGGCGGGACTGGACGAAACCGGCCGGGGCCAAACGGTCATCGACGATACCCGGCGCCGGCTGGCGGCGCTTTCCGCCGGGCTGACGGGTCCGCCGGCCTTGTACATGACGCCTGCCGGGGTCACCACGGGTCCGGGTTCGCTGGTGCACGAAATGCTGCTCGCGGCGGGCCTGCCGAACTATCAGCAGGATCCCGGCTGGCGCCCGATTCCCCTGGAACGTCTCGTCTACCAGCCGCCGGAACTGGTCGCTTTCGCGAACTTCAACGCCAGCACGGCGCATCGGGACCTGTGGAGCGCCATGCGCCATCCGCTGGCGCGCAACCAGCTCCGGGACCGGGAAGTCGTGACGCTGCATGGCGCCTGGACCGCCTGCGGCGGCTGGTTTCTGCTGGATGCCGTGAAAGCTCTGGCCGAACGCGCGCCGCAATGAACTTTCGTTCGCTATTGATTCCCTTGCTGGCCGCCGGCAGCGTACTGGCGCTGTTCGGCGCCCTGTTGCTCGGCTCCACACCCATGGCGCCGGAGCGGGTGCTGGCGGCGCTGTTCGGCCTCGCCGACGCCGCCGACAGCACCGTGGTCTGGCAAGTCCGGCTGCCCCGGGCGCTGGCGGCTTTCGTCGTCGGTCTGGCACTGGGAGGCAGCGGCGCCGCCTTGCAGGGCCTGCTGCGCAATCCGCTGGCGGAACCCGGCGTACTGGGAGTTTCCGCATCGGCCGCGCTGGGGGCAACTTTCGTACTCTACTACGGCTTCGCCGCGCCCAGCGCCTGGCTGCTACCGACAGCCGCGGTGGCCGGCGCCGTGCTCGCCACCCTGCTGATCGCCGCCGCGGCGATCCGGACTTCTTCGGTGGTCACGCTGATTCTGATCGGCGTGGGCCTGTCGAGCTTCGCCGGCGCAACCATGAGCCTGTTGATGAATCTCGCGCCGACGCCGTTTTCGCTATTCGACATGATCAACTGGATGCTCGGTTCGGTGGCCAACCGCAGTTTTCCCGATGTCGCGTTCTCCGCCCCCTTTATCACCGCGGGGCTGGCTGTGCTGTTCTGGGGGCGGCGGGGTCTCGCGGCGCTCGGCCTGGGGGAGGAAGCCGCCGCCGGCATCGGCCTGAATGTGCGCCGCCAGCGGCTGCTGGTGGTGGCGGGGGCGGGACTGGCCACCGGCGGAGCCGTCGCGCTGGCGGGAACCATCGGCTTCGTCGGCATCGTTGCGCCGCATCTCGTCCGGCCCCTGGTGAATCACGATCCGGCGCGCTCGCTGCTGCCTTCGGCGCTGCTTGCCGGGCTGATGCTCGTGCTGGCGGATATCGGTGTGCGAGTGCTGCCCACGAACACCGAACTGAAGCTCGGCGTCGTTGCCGCCCTGGTGGGGGCGCCGGCCTTCGTCTGGATCGCCATGCGCCGCAGAACGGTCAACCCGGGGGCGGACTGATCGTGGACGGGAGCGAACCATGATTGCGGAACCGAATATCGAACTGGCGGTTGAAGACCTTTGCGTCCGCGCCGGAGACGTTCTGCTCGTGGACCGCGCGTCGCTGCGGCTGCGCTCGGGAGAACTGGCGGTCATGCTCGGACCCAATGGCGCCGGCAAGACCAGCCTGCTGCGGGCGGCTCTCGGTCTCATGGCCCCCGCCTCTGGCACGGTGCGGCTGCAGGGCGGCTTGTTGTCCTCGCTGACGCCGACGGAGCGGGCGCGGCAAATTTCCTATCTCCCCCAGCAGCGGCCGCTGGTCTGGCCGAGCCCGGTGCGGGATATCGTCAGTCTCGGCCGCTTTGCCTGGGGCTGCGCTCCGGGCCGTCTCGCGGAAGAGGACCGCAGGGCCGTGGAGGGAGCGCTGGCCGCCTGCGATTTGCTTGACCTGGCGGACCGCGCCGCCGATACGCTTTCCGGCGGAGAACTGGCGCGGGTGCACTGCGCCCGGGCATTCGCCACCGGGGCGCAGCTGCTGCTGGTGGACGAACCGGTCACCTCCCTCGACCCAAGGCGCCGCTTTCAGATCATGGAACTTATCCGGAGCCAGGTGCGGGCCGGTGTCGGCGCCTTTGTGGTATTGCACGACGTGGCGTTGGCGGCGCGTTTTGCCGACCGGCTGATCTGGATGAAGAACGGGCGCATCGTCGCCGACGGACCGCCGTCGGCGACGCTGAGCGAGGAGCGGCTGGCGGATGTCTACGGCATGCGCTGCCGGATCGAAGGCGTGCGCGTGGAAATGGTGGCGCCACTTTGAACCGTTCCGCCGGAGCCGGCAAGCATTCGCGGTCCGCCGGGGCGCTGATGATTCAGGGAACCGGTTCCAACGTCGGCAAATCGCTGCTCGTGGCGGCGCTGTGCCGCATCGCCTTGCGGCGGGGAATCCGTGTGGCGCCGTTCAAGCCCCAGAACATGTCCAACAACGCCGCGGTCTGCCCCGGCGGCGAGATCGGCCGCGCCCAGGCGTTGCAGGCGCGGGCGGCGGATCTCGAACCGAGAGTCGATTTCAATCCGGTGCTGCTCAAGCCGGAAACCGACCGGGAAGCGCAAGTCATCGTCCACGGCAAGGTCGCCGACAGCATGAACGCCGCCGACTACATGGCCAGCCGCGGTGCGCGCCTCGACGCGGTCATGCAGAGTTTCGACCGGCTGGCGCGGGAATTTGAACTGATCGTCGTGGAAGGCGCCGGCAGCCCCGCGGAAATCAATCTGCGCGAAGGCGACATCGCCAACATGGGTTTTGCCCGGCGGGCCGGTGTCCCGGTCTGTATCGTCGGCGACATTGACAAGGGCGGCGTGATCGCCAGCCTGGCGGGTACCCGGGCGGTACTGCCGCCGGAAGACGCCGCCATGATCCGCGGCTTCCTCATCAACAAGTTTCGCGGCGACGCAAAATTGTTCGAAGCCGGCGTAACCGCCATCGAGTCCCGCACCGGCTGGCCCTGTTTCGGCGTGGTCCCGTGGCTCGCCTGCGCCGCGGCGCTGCCGGCGGAAGACGCGGTGGAGATCGAAGGCGGCCGGCGCGACCCGGGAGCGAAGCTGCGGATCGCCGCGCCCATGCTGTCGCGCCTGGCCAACTTTGACGACGCGGATCCCCTGCGCATGGACCCGCGGGTGGAGTTCCACTGGACGCCGCCGGGCCGGCCCCTGCCCCGGGACGCGGACGCCATCGTCCTGTTCGGAACCAAATCGACCCTTGGCGACCTGGCCTTCCTCCGGGAGCAAGGCTGGGACCACGACATCATCGCCCACGCCCGGGCCGGCGGCCGCGTGCTTGGGCTTTGCGGCGGCTATCAGATGCTCGGAACGGAAATCGCCGACCCCCATGGCGTGGACGGCCCACCCGGCAAAGCCGCCGGCCTTGCCTTGCTCGAAACCCGCACCGGGATGGAAGCCGGCAAAACCGTACGTCCCGCCAGCGGCAAATGCGCTCTCACCGGCGCGCCGGTGTCCGGTTATGAGATTCATGTGGGCGAATCCGGGGGTCCTGACGCGGCCAGGCCCATGTTCGATCTCGCGGGCCAGGCGGAAGGCGCCCGCTCCGCCGATGGCTTGATCGAAGGTTCCTATCTGCATGGCGTCTTTGCCAACGACAGGTTTCGCGAAGCCTGGCTGCAACGCGCCGGTATCGGCGATGGCGCCGGCGCGGCGCTCGATTATCCGGCCGCCGTGGAAAACGCCCTCGACGAACTCGCCGAAGCCGTGGAAAGCGCCCTGGATATCGAAGCGATGCTGGCCCTGGCGGACCCGCCAACGGCTTTGCGGGGCGCGCCGGGGTGAGCATACTGGCGGCGAACGCCGGTCTCGTGCTCGCGGCCTGGCTGATCGAAATCCTGTTCGGGTATCCGGATTGGCTGTACCGCAGAATCGGGCATCCGGTAACCTGGCTGGGCCATGTCATCGGCGGCCTGGAACTGCGATTGAACAGGCCGGGATTCGGCAAGAATTTCCGCTACGGACTGGGTATGGCGACTGTCTCGTCTGCCGTGGGACTCGCCGCCATTGCCGGTCTTTGCGTTTCCCAGCTGTTGCCCGCGACTTTCCCGGGCTTCTGGGTCGAGGCGGCGATCGCTTCCAGCCTGCTCTGCTGCCGCAGCCTCCATGAACATGTCGCCGCGGTGCGCGATGCGCTCGCGCAGGGAAAAGCGGATGCCGCGCGCGCCGCGGCGGGCAGGATCGTGGGACGCGAAACGAGCCGGCTTTCGCCGGAGAGAATCGCCGGCGCTTCGATAGAGAGTCTTTTCGAGAACGCTTCGGATGGCGTTGTCGCACCCTTGTTCTGGGGCGTACTGCTTGGCCTTCCCGGCCTCGCCGCGTACAAGGCGATCAACACCCTGGATTCGATGCTGGGCCATCGCGATGCGCGTCATGCGGCTTTCGGGGGATTCGCCGCGCGCCTGGACGATGCCGCGAATTTCGTTCCGGCACGGCTGGCGGGACTGTTGATCGCCGCGGCGAGCCTGAGACCCGCGGCCGTTCGCGTCATGTGGCGCGACGCGAGGCGGCACCGTTCGCCCAATGCCGGCTGGCCGGAAAGCGCGGCGGCCGGGGCGCTGGGCATCAGATTGTCTGGCCCGCGCGAGTACGGCGGAACGGTTTCGAACGAACCCTGGCTCAATGCCGACGCCAGAGCGCCGGGCCACGCAGACCTGTCGAGCGCATTGGCGCTGTACCGCAAGACGATGCTGCTTGGCGCCGCGCTGTTTTGCGCGTTTCTGCTACTGGAACTTTCGCGATGAACGTCATTGAGAAGACTATCGCCGAATACACTGCTGACGAATACCACGGCGGAGCGCTCGACTCGATGCGGCGCCGCTTTCCCGAAGCGCCCGAACCCTGGATAGACCTTTCCACGGGAATCAATCCGTGGCCATGGCCGGTGCCGGCGTCCCACTTCAGCGGTCTGAACCGGCTGCCCGGAGCGGCGGAACTTGCCTCGTGCGAGGCTGCCATGGCGGCGGCATTCGGCGCCCCGCGCGAAACCGTGCTGGCCGCGCCCGGAAGCGAACTGCTTATCCGTCTGCTGCCGACTGTCCTGCAACTGCGGCGCGTGGCGATTCTGGCGCCGAGCTATGGGGACCACGCGCAAGTCTGGGAGCAAGTGAATTGCGAGCTTGTCGAAAACCGCGACCCTCTCGCCGATGCGGCGGCGGATGCCGTGGTGATCTGCAATCCGAACAATCCCGACGGCAGGCGCTTCGAAAGAGCTGAACTCACCGAGGCGCTGAGCCGATTGACCGCGCGCGGCGGCTGGCTGATCGTCGACGAAGCCTTCGCCGATCTCGAGCCCGGCCTGAGCATGGCGCCGTTGGCCGGCAGCGACAACTTGCTCGTGCTTCGATCCATCGGCAAATTTTTCGGTCTGGCGGGATTACGCCTGGGCGCCCTGCTGGCTCCGCCCGATATCCGCCGGGCTATGGCGGATCGGCTCGGATCGTGGCGTGTTTCCGCGCCGGCGCTATCCGTCGGCGCCGCCGCCTATCTGGACGTCTGCTGGCAGACCCAGACGCGTGCCCGGCTTGCCGCCGCCGCGCAAGACCTGCGGGACTTGCTGAAGCAGGGAAAACTCCGGCTGGCGGGCGGCACGGACCTTTTCACATACGTGGAAACCGAAGACTCCCATGAAGTCTGGACCCATTTGGCCGAAAGCGGCATCTACGTTCGCCGCTTTTCATGGTCCCGGCGCCACCTGCGAATCGGTCTTCCCGCGGACGCAATCGCCGCGCAACGACTCGCGGCGGCATTGGACTCGGCGCCGGCCCGCCGATTACCTACGTATTTGTATTACATGCCATGTTAAATGCGGTCGGAATCATCGTGTTCTATTTGACCGCTTGAGTACCGTTCAGGCAGAATTCCGAGCATTGCACCTGCATGAAATGACGGAGCGAAGCACCGGTCCCCTGTCCGGCAGCGAACTTGCCGCAACGGAGAGTCACCCATGAGGCATTGGGCAGTTCTGTTTCTGGTAGTCATGACGACCTGCCTGTTCACACGGGTCGAAGCCGCTGAGGCTGAATGCGAGCCCACCGCAATCGATAGATTGGCTACGGAAGATTACGAGACGGCCGTGTGGTTTTCACTTCACCGGTTCCGCGAACTCAAAGACACGTGCGGACCCGGTTCAGGCACCTATTGGTACTACCTTGCGCAACTGGAGTCGTTCGTTGGCAATCATGCAGCTGCGCTGTCGCACGTGGACCCGGCATTCCACCAGGATTCGCCCCAGGATTTCCCTTCGTCGGTCACGAGCGTGGCGGCAACTGAATATGTGATCGACAGGGCGCGCGATCACCGCATCGTCATGGTGAACGAGCGACACCATGCTTCCTCCGACAGGCTGTTGACAATGGAATTGCTGGCGCCGCTCGCAGAGCAGGGATTCCGCTATCTCGCCATCGAGGCCGGCTGGAACGGGGATCCCATTAATACACGCGGCTATCCGGTTGCGGAAACGGGCTACTATGTAAACGACGTTGTCTTCGCGGAAGTCGTTCGGTCGGCAATCGAACTCGGCTACCAGATCATTGCCTACGAAATAGAGCAAGAGCAACGAACTGCCGCTGACCAGGTCGGCGAAATGAACCGTCAGGAGGAGCGGGACTGGTGGCAGGCGAAGAATATCGTCAACAGGGTGTTTGACATCGACAGTGATGCAAAGCTGCTCGTTCATGCCGGCTACGCCCACATTCACGAATCCGGGACCGACTCCTGGGTGCCCATGGCCTACTTCCTCAGTCAGTTTACCGGGCTCGATCCGCTGACCATAGACCAAACGGCATATGGCGAACGATCGAGACTCGAACTCGAGCATCCGCTACGGACAAGGGCCAGGGAACTCGGCCTGCTTGGCGAAGAAGCGATTGTACTTGTCAATTCCGAAGGTCAGCCGACCCGCCCCCACAAGGCTGTCGATCTCGCTGTCTTCGGCGTCTCCACTCGGTATGCCAAAGGCAGACCGACCTGGATGGGCATGGAGGGGCGCAGACGGGCGCTGGACTTCGACACACCGGAGTGCGCTGCCCGGGTTTGCATTGTGGAAGCGCGAAGAGCTGATTTCACTGACGAAGTGCCTTTGGACCGGATTGAAGTCACCGGCGCGGAGAGGACGACGCTTTACCTTCCTGCGGGTGAGGATATCGTGGTCCATGTAATGGGATTGGACCGAAGTACGTTAGTGACAAGAAATTTGTACGTCCCGAAACCTTAGCGACCGTTTTTCCGTGCGACTCGGCTAAGGTTCGACTAAAACGAATAGCTGATCGTCGCGCCGAGGCGGACGTCTTCGTCGAAGAACACCATCGGTGACGGAATCCTGCCGCTGATGGCGACGATCTGGCTGCTGATAGACCAGTTGTCGTCGATCGTGTAATCGGCCCCGAACTGCCCGAGCAGGGAATCCCCTTCCAGGTCGCCGAAGATCGTCGAAGAAAGCACCAGGTCGCCGTCGAGCAGACTGTTGCTGTAGCGCACCAGCCAATTGCCGAAAAAGTCGTCGTTGAGCATCTGTTGACCCGGGAGCAGTCCTTCGTTCAGATCCAGCAGTTTCTGCGCCGCCACGCCCAGGCTCACGTTCTGTTCGTTGGTGATGCTGTATTCCAATCCGAAGGAAATGCCGATCTGGTTTTTCTTCAAATCGACCGGAACCGACAAACCCGTTGTGCCCGGCAGACTGAAACTGTTGGCCAAGATGCCGTGGCTGTACGCCAGGTCGAAATTGAGCAGCATGTCGCCGATGGCCCGATTGGCGCTGAATCCGAGCAACATGAAGTCGTTCTTCTTCGCCAGCGAATCGAGGCTGCCGGTAGGCGGCGGCTCCCAGCGCAACTGGTTCTCGATCAGGTAAGCCGCCATCACCGCGAAGTCGCTGCGCTCGATCGAATAACGCCATTGACTGCCCACTTCGAACAGGACGTCCCCGTCGCGGTCGAAATCCGGCAAGTGATACCCGAGATCGAAAAATAGCGGACTGCCTTTCACCGGCGCCGGATTGAATTCCGGATAGAGCGTGAGAAAAGTCGAAAAACTGCCCGAACTTTCCGAAAAGTAATCCCAGACCAGCATCGGCTGATTGAGCCGGGCGTCCTCGATGTCGATGATCGTGAAATCGCGGAACTCCGCGACATTGATCACGTCGAGCACCGAGTTGCCGACCGTTTCGCCCCAGACCACTGTCTGATTGCCCAGCTTGATGCTATGCGCGCCGAAACTGCGCTGAACGAAAAACTCGTTGACCCGCGATTCTTCTTCGATCCTGTCGCCGTTGACTATGTATTCGTAGTCTTCGTTCCAGTAGATCCGGGTCTGCGCACTCGCCTGCAACAGCCAGCCGTTGGAAAACAGGTTCTGATAGCGGACATTCACCCCGAGCCGGTTGCTCTCGATCGTCGGCTCCCGCGGAAAACCGAAGCCCGGCAAAAGCTCCAGCATATGCCGGTTTACCTGCCCGAAAACCTGCTGGCTGATGCGAACCGTAAAATTGTCGAGCCAGGATTCCTCCCGCTCCTCCTCGTCTTCCTCGAAGGCATCGGCAAACAAGTCATCGTCAAAGCCAAGATCAAGCTCGAATTCGTCCGTTGGCGCCGGGTCGTCCGCTGGTTGAGCCAATGCTGACAATGGCAACAGACCCGCGGCTCCGATCGAAGCCAGAAAACTCAGTTTATTCAACCTGGTCGCGGATCTCTTGCAGTTGGGTTTCCCGAAACGCGGCATCCGTCAAAGTGCGCTGGGTGAGAACTTCGTCTTCGACATCGATCCCGGTATAAATCTCCAGCACCGCCATGTTCGACAAGCGATTGGTAACCAGATTCATCATCGTCGCCGAACGCGCCATCCAGACGCCGTCGATCAACTCCACCCGCGACGAGAGCATCCGCTTGATCGCGTTGCCATAGTGATCGTACAGGTCCGAGCGCAAGGCAACGAAGCGTTCCTTGTCGATGTAATTGACGATGCGGCCGTAACGCGTTTCCCTGGCGCGCTCCTCGTTGGGAATGAGTTCGATCACCCAAACTTCCCTGCCGCCTTCTACGGACTCTTCCAGCACATTGATCTCGTATTGCTCGAGCTTGCCCGTGTCCATGTCCTCCGTGGTGAATTCCGAGCCGAACAGCGAAGCCGACTCGGATTCCTCGTCGGAATTGCCGCTGGCGATGCGCTTGACCCGGCCAAGCGCCGAAAGATAGATCCAGGACTCGTTCTGCCGCTCGGCGTCGTCGTAAACATAGCTGAGCAGACCGATGCCGCGCTCGTCGGCCGGTTCCAGCACGATGGTGACGCTGCGGCTGTCGAGCCCTTCGGGCCCGTAATTCTTGCCGACCGATTCCAGCGCCTTGACCCGGGGCCGCTCCGCGCAGGTGATGCGGTTTTCGCTGACGCCGAAGCGGCAGGTCGAGAGTTGCATGCGATTGAAGGCCGAGTCGGAAGTGGCGCGCTGGTATTCCTCCACCTGGCGCATGATTTCCCGGCCGTCGGGCGATGGCGCCGCTGCCGGAGCCTGTTCCGCTTCGGGCTGGGCATGAGCCGGCAAAGCCATGGCGGCAAGGGCGAGAATCGCGAGTTTGCGGGCAATCATGCGGGACTCTCCAGGAAACTGATTCGCTTGTCCGCGTTCTTGATGCCGAAGGTCGGCTTGAAAATCATGATCATCGCCGGAATCAGGAACAGGTCGCAGGCAAGCGCCATGATGATCGCCAGCGAACCGAAGAATCCCATCCGCGCCATGCCGAGATAGTCGGAAAAGCTCAGCAACATGAAACCCAGGCCGAGCACCATGGTGGTGAACATCACCGCCTGGCCGACGTGGTTGATCGTCAGGCGCAGGGATTCGCTGATGCTGCCGGTCCGGATCAGTTGCACCCGGTAATGGGTCATGAAGTGGATCGTGTCGTCCACGGCGATGCCGATGATCACCGGCGCGACGAGCAGGGTGTCGGCGTCCAGCGGAATCCCGAACAGGCCCATGAGGCCGAAGCCGAGAAAGGCGGGTATCAGATTGGGAATCATGGCGATCAGGCCGCCCTGGAGCGAGCCGAGGGTGAAGATCAACATCACGCTGATGACTGCCAGGGCAATGGCGAAACTTTCGATCTGGGAAACCGAAATCTCGTCGGACATGCGCCAGATCAGCGCCATGCTGCCGGTGAGATTGGCTTGCATTTCCGGATAATCGGCGCGCAAATGCCCGAAGGCGGCGTCGATTTCCGCGCCGATCTCGTCGAAAAATCCCTGATACTCGTTAGTGCTGGAATTGCGGATATTGAGGGTGATCTGGGCCTTGCTGTAATCGTCCGAAACCAGCGCCCGGCGGTCTTCGGGGTTGGCGCTGTTGAACAGGTAGAGCAACTGGGAAATCATCTGCCGGGATTCCGGCACCCGGTAGAAGGCCGGGTCGCCGTCGTTCATCACTTCATTGGTGTCCTTGACCACATCCACCAGGGAGTATGCGCGGGTGAGATGCTCGGGCTGGGTTTCGAGGATGCGGTTCTGCAGCGAGTCCATGGCCTGGAGGATCCGGGGGTCGAGCATGCCTTCGTCCACCCGGGTGTCGATCACCACCACCATGGTCTGGGAGCCCGCCATGTTCTCGTCCACCACTTCATAGGCCCGGCGCAGGGGATGGTCTTCCCGGACGAGTTCGGAGATGTTGGTGTCTACCTCGACCCGGGTCGAGCCCCAGGCGCAGAGTCCGAAAATGGCGCCGAACACCACGAGGATGAACCAGGGCCTGCGGGCGACGATGTAGGGCACCGTCTCCAATATCCGCTGGTGCCAGTTCACCACGGCATAGGTGAGCAGACTGATGGCCAGGATGTAGCTGCCCACCATAAAACCCAGGCCGGCATAGAGCAGTACGGTGTAGGCCGCGACCAGGACGATCTTCCAGTTTCCGGTGAATCCGTTCCACGCCCGGGCCAGCCGGTCGGGAATCGACAGCTTTTCCGAGCCGGGAAAGCCCGGGTGCCAGATGTCCAGCAAGATGGGCAGCAGGATGACGGTGAAGAAGAAGGCCAGCACGACGCCGGCCGCGGACATGAAGCCGAACACCTGCATCGGCAGCAGTTCCGAGGTGGTGAGCGCCAGCACGCCCGCCGAAGTGGTCAGGGTGGTAACCAGCAGCGCGAGCCCGGTACGCCCGAACGAGCGCGAGATGGCGCGGTAATGCTCCTCCCCTTCCCGGCGATAGGAGAAATACGCATTCATCACGTGCACGCAGTCGGCTATGCCGACGGCGAACACGAGCAGCACCGTGAGCGATATGAAGGTCGATACGGTAATCCCGAGCCAGACCGTGACGCCCCAGGTCCAGGCCACGCTGAGAGCGATGGTGACGATGGGCCAGAGCACGGCGCTGAAGGAGCGGAACAGGATCCACAGCAGCATGACGAAAATCGCTACCATGAGCACGCCGAGCACCGCCAACTGGTTGAGCACGCCCTGCATGAAGCCCATGGTGGGGGGGGTACCCACGGGGTAGTACTCGAGTTGTTCGCCGTACTTGTCCCAGACTGCGGTGGTGGCAACGTGGAAAGCGGTGTAGGTGAAAACGTCCACGGGTTCGAAATCGACTTCGGCGATCTCGGCGCTTTCGTCGAAATCCAACTCGACGAATCCATCGCCGGAAAAATCGAAGCTGGCGTCGAGGCTGATGTCCGGCGCGTCCACCTGGGGGACGTAATCCGCCACCGGCTGCATGCCGAAATCGGTCTGGATGACGATGGCGCCGTACTCGGCATTGGCCGAATACATCATGCCGACGAGGTCGTCCTGGGCCAGGGCGCGGGCCTTGATTTCCGCGAGTTCCCCGTCGGATTCCGGCAGTTCCGCCGGCACCAGGCGCAGGGACAGCAGAGTATCGCCCTCGTTGCGCTGGAAACGCACATTGGCCATGGACTGCACCCGCCGGATTCGCGTCAGTTCATTGAGATCCACCGCCACGCCGGTGATTTCCGGGGGATAATCCGCCGGGTCGAGATCCTGCCAGTTGCGCAGGTCGTCGGTGAGTCGCTGCACCGCGGCGAGGGATTCTCTGGAAAACACGTCGCCGTCCCGGGCCCGGTACACGAGCATGACCGAATCGTCGCTGCCGAACTGGCGGCGGAACTCGTCGAGGGCGGCGATGGCGGGGTCGGACTCGTCGAGGTAGGCGTCGGTGCTGAGGTCGAGTTCGGTGCGGGTAATCGCCCCGTAAAGCATCAGCACGGTAATCACCGCCACGCCGGTGAGCACGAAATTGCGCGCGCCAAGCA